>DASYNU010000010.1:0-57646 GCA_036008345.1 Bryobacteraceae bacterium | reverse complement strand
TTCATGCCGTCGATGCGCGCGTCGAGCGTAGGAAGATCGCGAAAGCTGTAGGTCTGCGACCCGATCATGACGCCAGCGATCTTGGAGTTGATTTTGGATTTCGCCAACGCCGCGGCCAAAGGCGCCCCCAGCGCCAGCTTCGCCAAGTCTCTTCGAGAACAAATCATGTGCCCGATAATATCAGAGTGCCCATTCCGAACCGCGACCGGTAGGAAGCGATACCAAGAACTCTATCGGCCACCGCGGTAGCACTCCCTTTCGGTCGTGGCTCGGCTCTCAAACATTCGATATGCTTCCCACATTTATGTCGCGCACCAGCGACTGCGCGATCGCTTCTGCGATCTTCTTCCCGTGAAAGCGTCCATTCTCGATGAAAATCTCGTTCGTGTGCATCCCAGCCACAATCACGCCCGCTAGAAAAATACCGGGCCGGTCGCTTTCAAGAGTTTCCGGATTCGTGCGCGGCCGCTCGCTAACTGGTTCTAAGCGAATTCCAAGCGAAGCCAGAAAATCGAGATCCGGATGGTAGCCGGTGAGGGCAAAAACAAAATCGTTCTTCAACGTCACCGCTCCTTCAGGCGTCTCCACTACTACACTCTTGGGATGGATCTCAGCCATGCGCGAATTGAAGTACGCCAGAATCTCGCCGTTCTTGATGCGATTCTCGATATTGGGCTTGATCCAATATTTGATGCGGTCGGAAACCCAGCTTCCGCGATGGACCATGGTGACCCGCGCGCCGGTCCAGAACAGTTCCAGCGCAGCGATGGCCGCCGAATTCTTGGCGCCCACCACAATCACATCGTGGTTGTAATAGGGATGCGGCTCCTTATAATAATGAACTACCTTATCGAGATCTTCACCCGGAACATTCAGCATGTTGGGTAAATCATAGTAGCCGGTGGCCAGAACAATCTTGCGCGCGTGGTATTCGGCCTTGCTGGTGCGGACTTCGAAATCCCCGTCATTGCCCTGAATGTTTAGCACTCGCTCATATTGGTGAATATTGAGCTCATAATGCTCGGCCACGCGGCGATAATATTTCAGGGCCTCGGTGCGTCCCGGCTTCTCGTTGAGGGACGTCATGGGAAGATTGCCGATTTCGAGCAGCTCGGGCGTTGTAAAAAAAACCATGTGCGTAGGGTAGTTGTAGATGGAGTTCACCACACAACCCTTTTCGAGCAGCACCGTGCTGACCCCGCGCTGTTGCAGTTCGATTCCGCAGGCCAAGCCGGTAGGTCCGGCGCCAACCACCACCGCATCGAAGCGCTGCACGCTCAGAGCATTCCTTCCACAGTGCCGTAGACCGCTTCCAGTGCACGCGCCAACCCTGACGGATCCTTGCCGCCCGCCTCCGCCATGTCTGGACGGCCGCCGCCCTTTCCACCCACAGCTTGGGCCACCGCGCCAGCCAACTTTCCTGCGTGCACTTTGGATGTCAGATCCTTGGTGACACCAGAGACGATAGACACATTCGAATCCTCAGACGACGCCAGCACCACTACGGCGCTCTTCAGCTTATTCCGAAGCGAATCCACCAGCGTACGCAATTGTTCGCGTTCCATGCCAGGAACCTGGGTAGCCAGCACCTTGACGCCCTTCACATCCTTGGCCTGGTTTTCGAGATCCGACACTTTGGCGTGCGCCAGCATCTCTTTCATCTGTTCCACGCGCTTTTCAAGCGCTCGCTTTTCTTCGAGAAGCTTCCCCTGCGCCTGTTCGGATGCTTGCGCGGTCTCCTTGAGTTTCTCAGCCACCTGTTCACCCGTGATGGCCTCGATTCGGCGCACTCCGGACGAGATGCTGCCTTCGTAGGTGATCACGCATAGCCCGATGTCGCCCGTCCGGTGGACGTGCGTTCCTCCGCACAGCTCCTGGCTAAAACCGGGAACGGTAACCACCCGGACTTTATCGCCGTATTTCTCGCCAAATAGCGCCATCGCTCCGGTATTTAGCGCCTGATCCAGATCCATTATGTTAGTGTTGACTTCGATATTCCCCAATATTTCGCGATTCACCAGCTTCTGGATTTCAGACAGCTCGTCCGGATCGGTCTGGGCGTAGTGCGTAAAATCGAAGCGTAGCCGGCTTGGATCCACCACGCTTCCGGCCTGCTTCACATGCGTCCCCAGCACCTTGCGCAACGCCGCGTGCAGCAGGTGGGTTGCCGTATGATTCCGCATGGTGGCGCGACGTCGATCTTCATCCACTTTGGCGACCACCGTGTCGCCAGGCTTCAACGCATCAGAATTCGTCGATTTATGAACAGTTATCCCTGGCGCACCGGAAAACGCGCCATCCACGTGGACGGCGGCTCCGGTTTCTTTCGATGTAAGCGCACCGCTATCGCCCACCTGACCGCCCGCCTCGGCATAAAAAGGCGTGCGATCCAGAACGATTCCGTCATCCAGCACCGCCAGCACTTTCGCCTCAGATTCCAGCGTCTCTCGACCGACAAATTCGGTCTTCGGCAGCGTTTGATAAGCCGGATTGACCTGCGTCTTATCGGCGCCCTTCCAGCTGGCGCGGGCGCGGGTGCGCTGCTTTTCCATCTCGGCATTGAAGCCTTCGGTATCCAGGCTGGTCAGGTACTGCCGCGCCATGTCTTCCTGCTCATCCAGTGCCAAGCCAAAAGTATCGTACAGCTTGAACGACACATCACCGGGAATAACACCGCCCTTTTTGGCTTCCGCCTGAAACATCTTCTCCGCCACTTGGAACGTCGTCGCGTAGCGATGTTCCTCTTCTTTCACCACCCGCGCCACGCGCTGGATGCTCTCCATCATTTCCGGATATCCAGGCCGCATCAGCTCCGCGACGAAGCCGGTTAGCTGGTAGAGGTACGGCTCTTGTTGGCCGATCATGCGCGCATTCCGGATGGCCCGTCGCATAATCTTCCGCAGCACATAGCCGCGCCCTTCGTTGGATGGCAGCACACCATCATGAATCAGGAATGCAGTGGCACGGCTGTGATCGGCATTAATGCGTAGCGCGACATCGGTGCGATCGTTTTCGCCGTACGTAACTTCGCAAAGCTCGGCCGCGCGGTCGATGATGGGGCGCAGCAAATCCGTCTCGTAGTTCGACAGCTTGCCTTGCAGCACGCACGCCATGCGTTCCAAGCCCATGCCGGTATCGATGGATGGCCGTGGCAGCGGCGTCATCGTCCCATCGGCCGACCGGTCGAACTGCATGAAAACCAAGTTCCACAGTTCGACAAATCGTTCACCTGGATCTTCCGGAAACTCGCCAGGGCCAGCCTCCGGTCCAAAATCGTAGTGGATTTCCGAGCATGGACCACACGGCCCGGTGTCGCCCATCTGCCAGAAATTATCCTCCTCGCCGCAGCGAAAAATGCGGCTCTTCGGAACGCCGGCCACTTCCTGCCACAGCCGCTCGGCATCGTCATCCTCGCGAAAAACCGTGACGTACAGCTTGTCCTTAGGGAGCCCGAACTCCTTGGTTACTAGCTCCCAGGCGAAACGTATGGCCTCCTTCTTGAAGTAATCGCCGAAGGAAAAATTGCCCAACATTTCGAAGAACGTATGATGGCGCCGCGTATAGCCGACGTTATCCAGATCGTTGTGCTTACCGCCCGCGCGCACGCATTTCTGAGATGTTGTAGCGCGTGAATAATCGCGCTTCTCAAGGCCGGTGAAGATGTCCTTGAATTGATTCATCCCCGCGTTGGTGAACAGCAGAGTGGGGTCGTTAGCCGGCACCAGCGACGAACTGCGCAGAATGCGGTGCCCGTGCGAAGCGAAGTAATCCAGAAACTTCTGGCGAATCTCGTTGCCTGTCATCCTAACTCAATTGTAGGACATGCCTCCGGCTTCTTCGCCGCTACAAAGAAAAAAAGGGCAAGCCATATGGCCTGCCCTCATTCGCTACAAAAATCGACTGCTTAGAAACTGAACCGTGCCGCAAGCTGGATGACGCGCGAAGCAGCAGTGCTCGAGATCTGACCGAAGGTGGCACTGCCGATATTTGTGCTCGGGTTGCTGAACTCCGCGTGATTAAAAATGTTGAAGAAGTCCG
Source organism: Bryobacteraceae bacterium (assembly GCA_036008345.1). Lineage (GTDB taxonomy): Bacteria > Acidobacteriota > Terriglobia > Bryobacterales > Bryobacteraceae > Palsa-89. The sequence continues at coordinate 53,608 of DASYNU010000010.1, read as the reverse complement.
CGCGGATTTCCAGATGCGTACGCTCGGACAAGCTGGTGGTCTTTGCAATACTCATGTTGACGTTGATTTGGTCGGGGCCCCGGTATTCATTGCGTCCGGAACTGCCATAGGTATACTGACCCGCCTGCAGGTACGAGAAATCAGCCGAGAACGCGTCTGGATTGAACCAGTAATTGCCGGTCGCGGTCCCGCTGATGTTGGGGTCATTCAGGGTCTGAGTTTGCTTCGGATTGAAGTAGCTAACCGAGTTCACTTGATTCGCCAGAATCAAATTCTGATCCCCCGCCCCGGATGGACCAGGGGAAGTGCTGCGAACGTTGAGACCGGAGAAAATGGTCATCGGCGAGCCAGTTCGGAAAGTGATAATCGGATACAGGGTCCAACCTTTGGTGAGCCGCGTCGGTCCGTTCGACCACATTTTGTAGAACGGCAGTTCCCAGGTTCCGCTGAAGGCGATGTAGTGGCGCAGATCGAAATCCGAATCCGCGCGGAACCGGTCCGCATCCCAGGCTGGCACCTGCCCGTTCGTTGACCGGAATCCGGACGCGTTGTCGATGGAATGGCCATAGGTCCAGGAGAACTGGAATTGCACATTTCCGATCTTGGTATCGCTGAAGCGTCTACTCAACCCTACCGCCAGCGAATTGTAATTCGCCTGCACAACATTATTGAACTCGGGCATGAATGTGAACGCTTGACTTATTTGGTTGGCCGTCTGGTATTGCATGACAGCCGGATTCAAATCGAACAACCGCGTATTACCACCAATCGGGAAAGGATTTGAGTCCTTGAGCGCTGTGAGTCCGTGCGAATCCGAGCCGATATACGATACCTCGAGCGTCATGTCTTTCATCAATTCTCGCTGAACGCTCAGGTTGTACTGGTAGATGTAGGGAGTCTTCAGATGTGGATCTACATAAAAAAGCCCACCGCCTCCCACTGGGGTGAGACCGGCGTTCGCAAAATTTATATCGTGGTTCGGCGGTTGCGATGGGAATGGATCGGGCGTTCCGTTTGCAGCGAACGGAGCGCTCATGTAGTTAGACGGTGCGGTGGGATTCGCGCTGAGTCCGTTGAAGAAAAAGAAAGCATAGCCGAAGAACGGAGGCTGACCGTTGAATTGCAGGTTATCCTCGCCCTTCAAGATGTCGTAGAAGATCCCGGCTCCGCCACGAATACTCGTTTTTCCATCGCCCTTCGGATCCCAAGCGAATCCGAAGCGAGGTGCGAAGTTGGTCTTATCCGGGAAATTGGCGCCGCGTGGGGCTCCGGGATCGCCAGGGAACAGGATACCGGGAGGCGCGCCGGGGAACACGGTGGATTGCTGGCCTATTGCCAAGGAGAATGAGCGCCCTTGCGTGTCCAATTTCGGCGAACTGTACTCATAGCGTAGCCCCAAGGTCAGTGTGAGATTCTTACGCACTTTCCATTCATCCTGGAAAAACCCGGCAATGTTGTGCGTGCGGATATTGCTAGGGGCGCGGGGAGCTTGATAGAGATCGTCCGGCAAGCCCATCAGAAAATCGGCGCGATCGTTCTGCGAAAAAGACCCTCCCCCGCTCACCCCGTAGAAGTCGAAATCACCGTTAACATAAAAGTCATATGTCGTGTTGTTCTGGAACGGCGTGTAATTGAACCCCATTTTGAGGCCGTGATTGCCCTTCTGCCAGCTCAACGTGTCGGTCCAGACATAGGTGTTGTTGATAAGCTGCGTGGGACCTTGGGGACTGAATCCGGTACAGAAATTATCGTCGTAGAAGCACAAAATGGGTGGCCCGGTCTGCTGATCCGGAGTAAGGCCAACGCCCAATGCGGAGTCGGTCGGCAGTTTGGAGCCGGGGAAATCCTGCCGGATGTCGTTACGCTGAGCTGAGAATCGGAATTCGTTTACCATGGTCGGCGATAAAGTCTTGGTATACGCAACCGAACCCAAATAACGGTTGCCGCCGAACCCGTTGTTGTAGGTGCCGCCGTCGCCGGATGGATTACCCAGACTTGATGGGTTAAGTTGATTTTGTCGATAGCCATGCAAAGTAACCGAAATGCGGTCTTTATCCGTGGCGACAAAGTCCACTCGCTGGGTGATCTCGTCATTGTTGTTGAGCGTGGAGCCCTGTTGGAACAGCGAGCCCGACGCAGTGCTCGGGAGCAAGTTCGCCTTGATAATGTTCTGGGCGACAGGGTTGATCTTGGTCGGGTCGATGATGCCTTCCGCGGCTAGCGTCGGATTCGGCTGGAAGTAGGGAAATGACTCTAGATACTTAACCACTTTCGGATCCGGGCCGCCGTTGGGGCCGGAATGCGAGAAATCGCCGTTCAACTCAGCAGGCGTAAAAACGGTGACCTGGCCGGCCGTTAGCAAGCCGGTAAGGCGTTGGCTTTGCCATGAGGTCATAAAGAACAGCCGGTTTCTGCCGTTGAACACTTTCGGTATCCACACCGGACCGCCGACCTCCGCTCCGAACTGGTTCCTCTTTAGGATGTTCTTCGGAATGTCCTGCTGGTTGTTGAAGAACGAATTGGCGTTGAAGTCGTTGTTGCGGATGTAGTCGAAGAGCACGCCATGAAAGTCGTTGCTCCCACCCTTGGTAACTACGCTCACAATGCCGGAGCCGTTGCGTCCATATTCGGCGTTGTAGTTACTCGTCAGAATTCGGAACTCCTCCACTGCGTCGGGGTTCGGGTTAGCCACATAGTCGTTGCTGAGGAGATCATTATTCATTGCCCCATCCAGCAGGTATGTAACGGAGTCACCGCGACCGCCGGCCACGTTGAAATGCGCGTGAGAGCCGCCGTCCTGGGCCGGGATCACACCCGGCAACAGCGTTGCGAGATCCAGCACATTGCGGCCGTCCAGCGGAGCTTCCGAAATCTGGCTCCCGGATACGGTTGACCCGAGCGTGGCCACCACGGTCTCAACACCGCTCGCATTGGCCTCCACCTGCACTGTTTCGTTCGTGGTTCCGACCTCCAGCTTCAAGTCGACCCTTAGGGATTGGTTGATTTCCAACTTTTCGGGCGACGTTACGGTTTTGCGGAAGCCTTGTGCCTCAGCACTTACCCGATAGCTACCAACTGGCAGTTGAAGAACCTGATAACTGCCGTCCGTTCCCGTGCTGGTTTCGCTGTTGGCTCCTGTGTCCACATTCGTCACAGTCACCTTGGCGTGGGGAATGACGGAACCGGATGGATCGGACACAACACCGATCACACGGCCAACGGTCTCTTGCGCCGCCATCGGCAAGCTGAACAAAACCAGAGCGGCCAACAGCGTCGAGACACACTGCCAGCGAATGGATCGAGCAAAGTTTTCCATGATGTTTCTCCCCAAAGCTTCTTTCCCACAACCCCCGAAAATGGGGGCCACAAACCCTTACCAACCAACGAAACGAGTAGATCGAAACTTCCGCAACCCTGTGCCTGCTCCAACTGGGAGTCGAATAGGCTTTCTGGTGTTTTATCAGATTCCAGCGCCGGAGTCAATGAACTTCTTCTCACGGGCCTTTTGTCTTCGGCATTTAGAATTCTCATAACCTATATGGGATGCCGGTAGCCTCGGCGCCGCATTGGATAATCCGGCGAAACCAAGTACTCTGGAGATATAGGTGTCCACAGACGTTGTAGGTCCCACTAGCCTGGTCGAGCAGCTTTACTCCGAGCTCGAGCAGAAAGTCCGTGTGCTTCGCCCCAAGGACGATTTCACCCAGCTCGAAAAGGCTTACCGGGTGGCGTCGGACGCGCACAAGGATCAGAAGCGCGTATCGGGCGAGCCGTACATGGTGCACCCCCTGAATGTCACCTTGATCCTGGCCGACATGCAAATGGATCTGGTTTGCCTGGAAACGGGCCTGCTCCACGATACGGTGGAGGACACGCGCGTCAGCCTGGACCAGATCCGCAAGGATTTCGGCGAGGAAGTGGCCCGCTGCGTGGACGGCGTCACCAAGCTCAGTAAGCTGCACCTGTATTCGCGCGAGGAACGCCAAGCCGAGAGCGTCCGCAAGATGCTGCTGGCCATGGTGAACGACATTCGGGTCATCATCGTCAAGCTGGCGGACCGGCTGCACAACATGCGGACCCTCCAGTTCCTGCCGCGCGACCGCCAGCAGCGCATCGCCCAGGAGACGCTCGAAATCTACGCGCCCATAGCGCACCGGCTTGGAATGGGAAAAATCCGCGGCGAATTGGAGGACCTTTCCTTCCAGTATCTGGAACCGGATGCTGCCGCCGAGCTGGTCCGCGAAATCGATTCCCAACGCCAGCAGAATGAAGAGTTCCTGAACAAGATGCGGCATGACGTGGAAGTGAACCTGGCGCGCGAAGGCATCCCCGCCCGAGTGGAAGGCCGCATGAAGCGGGCCTACTCGGTGTATCAAAAAATGAAGCGCCAAAAAATCGGGCTCGACCAGGTCTACGATTTGCTGGCATTGCGCATCATCACCGATTCCGTAAAAAATTGTTACGCGGCTCTTGGAGTGATCCACAATGAGTGGCATCCCATCCCCGGCCGCATTAAGGATTTCATCGCGATTCCCCGCCCCAACCTGTATCAGTCCCTGCATACTTCCGTGATGGGACCCGGCGGGCGCGCGTGCGAGGTCCAGATTCGCACGGAAGAAATGCACCGGCTGGCCGAAGAGGGCATCGCCGCGCACTGGAAATATAAAGAGGGCAGGAAGGGGCCGGGCGTTGACGATCAGCGCGTCACCTGGCTGCGCCAGCTGGTGGAGTGGCAGAAGGAATTGCACGATCCGGGCGAGTTCATGTCCACGCTCAAGGTGGATCTTTACCCCGAGGAAGTATACGCCTTCACGCCCATGGGCAAAGTGATTGTGTTGCCGCGCGACGCCACGCCCATCGATTTCGCCTTCGCCATTCATAGCGATGTCGGCAATACCTGCGTGGGCGCCAAAGTGAACGGCCGCATCGTTCCGCTGAAGTACAGCCTGAAGAACGGCGACGTAGTGGAGATCCTGACGCAGGCCGGCCATCTTCCCAGCAAGGACTGGCTGGCGATCGTCAAAACTTCCAAGGCGCGCAACAAAATCAAGCACGTCATCAACACCACAGAGCGCGCCAAGGCTATCGAGATAGGGCAGAAATATCTGGAGCGCGAAGCGCGCCGGGCAGGCGTCGGCCTCTCGCGAGTCACCAAAGCCGATCTGGAGCGCGTGGCCAGCGACTACGGCTGTGGAAAGATGGAAGACCTGCATGCGGCTTTGGGATACGGTAAGTTTTCCGCCCGCCAGGTACTGCAGAAACTGCTTCCGGAGCAGTTGGAAGTCCCGCTGACCGACCTTCCAAAGCCTGTTGCTCCGCCCGCAGCGCCTACGCAGCCGTCCGCCATCCCGGGCGATCTGGTGATCAAGGTGAAAGGCTGCGACGACCTGTTGGTATATCGCGCCAAGTGCTGTAACCCAATCCGAGGTGAAGGGATCGTCGGCTATGTCACGCGCGGCAAGGGCATCGCGGTGCATTCCACCAATTGCCCCAACGTCCAGAACCTGATGTATGAGGTAGAGCGAAAGATCGACGTGGAGTGGGCGCGTGCTGCCACCGAAACATTCCCGGTGAAGGTAATGATTTATACCGATGACCGTCCGGGGATGCTCAACCAGCTCACTTCCGTGCTGTTTGCCGAACAAAGCAACATTCGAAGCCTGGAGGCCAGCGCCGACGATAAGCGCGGCGGCGATGGCGCCATTATCGACATGACCATCGAGATCCGCGACAAGAAACAGCTCGAACGCGTGGTGAACGCTGTGCGCCGCATCTCCGGCGTCCGCGATGTGGAGCGAACTCAATGATTGATACCCAGATGTCGGAAACGGTACCCGAGCCTGAGCACATTGCGATCTCGAAATCCAAAGGCATACAGATCGATTGGAAGGACGGCCATCTCAGCAAATATTCGCTCGGCTATTTGCGCGACGAATGCCCTTGCGCCACCTGCACCGGCGCGCACGGTACGGAGCCTGAGAAAAGCAATTACTCCACCCCAGCCGCGCCCTTTCCAATGTTCAAGCCCACTCTCAAGATGCTGAATGTGGAGCCGGTGGGCCACTACGCCATCCGGATTGAGTGGAGCGATGGTCACAACACCGGAATTTATTCGTTCGATCACCTGCGCAAGATCTGTCCGTGTGGAAGCTGCAAGGATGCCGAACCGCGACCCTGAGGAAATCAAAAGTACTCGCGGCTCAGTAACGATCGTTCGTAACCGAACCGCGACCGTAAGGGAGTCGGTGCCCTCTTTAAATAAACGCCGTGGTCTTCACGCCAGAAACATCAAAACGTTTCCGGCAGCGCATGTTCTTGCACATCACCTTGTCATCCAGCAAGACCATGTAGCTGGCGGCCTTCTTGAACTTGGCGCGGTCACGCTCATCGGCGTTGCCGGGCAGGCGATCCACCTTGGTGCGGACCAGCCAGCGCAGATCGTAATTGTCGGAACCGCGGCAGAACGGGCAGTTCAGCGGGATCGGCTTGGTGGTTTGAGATTCTTTGTAAAAAGCGCGTTCGTCCATAGAATTATCCGTGCGCCACCGCTTGTGGCGTTGAAACCTTAGCGAAGCTCGCGTCCAACCGGCGCGCGAATTCGTCCACATCGGATTTGGCGATATTGAGCGGCGGCGAAATGCGCAGGACATTTCCAGCGATCCCACCCTTGCCGATGAGAATCCGGTTTTCGCGCGATGCCTCCAGCAGCGCCGCCGTCTGGGCCGTCGCCGGCTTCTTAGTTTTACGATCTTCCACCAGCTCCATGGCCTGCAACAGCCCCATGCCACGCACGTCGCCGATGATGGAGTGCTTCTCCTTCAGCTCCATCAATTTTCCGCGCAGGTAAGTGCCCACTTCAGCCGCGTTGATGGAGAGCTTGTGGTCCTCAATGAAATCGATTACTGCCTTGGCGGCAGTGGTGGTGACGGGATTTCCGCCAAACGTGGAAATTGTGGCGCCCTTCAGCGAATCCGCCACTTCCGGACGGGCGATGGTCAGGCCGATCGGCGAGCCGTTTGCCAAGCCCTTGGCGCTAGTGATGATGTCCGGCTGCACGCCCCATTGCTCGATGCCGAACCATTTCCCGCCGGTGCGCCCCCATCCGGTCTGCACTTCGTCGCTGATGAATAGCCCGCCGTATTTCTTGACGATATCGGCCACGATGGGGAAATATTCCTTGGGCGGAGTAATAAAACCACCCACGCCCTGGATGGGCTCCGCAATGAAGCCGGCGATTCTTCCTGATGTTGTGGTGCGGATCACTTCCTCGACATCCTGCGCGCACTTGACCTCGCAACTGGGATACGTCAGTCCATAAGGACAGCGGTAGCAATACGCATTTACCGCGTGGACGATGCCGGCTAGCGTGACGGGGCCGAGCCTCCAACTGGATTGCGCGGTGAGCCCCATCGCGAGAGATGACCGCCCATGGTAGCCGTAGCGCAATGCCACGATTTCCGTCGATCCCGTGTAGCAGCGCGCTGTGAGAATGGCCGTTTCATTGGCTTCGGTGCCGCTGTTGGTGAAGAACGATTTGGTGAGCTTTCCGGCGGGCGTGATTTGTGCCAGCTTCTTGGCCAGCGCGGCCTGCGGCTCATTGGCGAAAACAGTGGAGACGTGCTGTAGCCGGTCTATCTGCGCGTGCAGCTTTTTATTCACCTCGTCGTTGCAGTGACCGACGCTGATGGTGACGATTCCGCCGAAGAAATCCAGATACTGATTTCCATCGGCATCCCACACGTATTGATCCTTGGCGTGCGAGACCACTAGCGGTTCTTTGTAGTAGTGGAAGACAGAGGGGAAGAGATGGTCCCGGTTCGCGATGAGAATGTCTTCTTTGGTCATGCTTGATTCTAATACGTGGCAACGTTTCTCGTTTCTCGTTGCTCGTTGGGGAGGCTCTACAGAGACACGTGCAGAGTTCCTACTTGGCCGGACGGAATGTCGCGGAAGCCTAGGCTGAATCCCGTTGTCCCGGGCGGGGTCTTTACTCGCGCGCCTAGCGTCAGGCCCTGGTTTTGGATCCGGTGATAGACGTCTTCGGTGAAGCTCAGTGGCACGGTGGTGAGTTGTTCCACTTTGCCCACTACAACCAGGAATTGCAGCATGCCGGTGAACTTGCCATCCTTCTGATCGATGGTCAGGTTGCGCGAATCGACCGTCACTGACAGTTTATAGCCCCCATCGACGGGGTCCAGATGCGCGGTGAAACCGATACCCGTCACGTTTACTGGGTTGATCACCGCGTCCGCGAGCGAGGGAGCCATGGCGTTTTGCTTCGTCGCCAAATAACCGGGCCGGTAGCGCACGCTAACGCCGGGACGCTTCACTTCCACCTGGAGCCGGTGATAAGAATCATCCAAGCGGGCATCCGACGGATAAAATGCCAACGAATAACTGACGCGCGCGTCGCCTTCCGCATCCTGAATCGCCGAATTCAGGTCGTTGATATTGTGATAGGCGCGTCCGCCGGTTTCTTGCGCGAGCCCTTCCATCGTTTCATAGCCATAGTCCACCGCTGGACCGCCTGTGGGCGCTTTGTTCTTGTTGCCGAACGAGGCGCGATCGGCCCCAAAAGGCGCGGCAGTCGTTAGTCCGCGAGCGTTCACCGGATAAACCGCGACATCCGCTTCGTTGAGCGCACGAATGGCGCGCTCGACGTCTGTCTCGTAAGATTCTCCCGTGCCGGGTAACTCGGACGCCTGAGAACTTGAACTGGATAAATTCGAATTACTGTTCGCGCTTTCGCCTCCGGATCGTCGCGCGCCGCCAGTGGAGCCCGCGGATCTTCCGCCCCCGCCTCCCCGGCCATGCCCGCCTGCGCCGCCAGAATCGCGATTGTTCGGATTGCTTTGGGCCATATTCTCACCACCGGCCCGCAAGCCCAGTTGAATGGGAAAGCCACTCGAGATCCAGATCAAAGTCTTACGGCCGGGGACACCCTGCAGATGCTCGGCGATGGTTTGGAGCGCAGCCGCTGTGCGCAAGGCCCGCACTGTCTGGGTGTAGTTGATGTAGGCCTGGTTCGAGGATTGCAGGAAGCCGTCCCATTGAGCCGTGGTGGCGCTATCGCCTGTGATTGAGTTGGAGGAAGCAGGCGGAGCGGCGGATGCGGCCGCCTCTGGGCTGATGCGGTTGGCGCGGCCGTTGAGAGCGGCCAGCAGCGCGGCGGTATCCTGCGAAAAATCATGCAGCAGCGTTAAAGAATCGCCCAGCACGAATACAGCGACGCGTTCGTTAGCGGGCAAGCTTTTCAAGTGGCGCAGCAATTCCTTTTTGGCGAGCTGCTGGTCGCCGACCTGCGTATTTAACTCGTCGAATAGAAACGCAGTGACGTGAGCGGAACCTAACGCAGGGCGATTAGTGAATGTCAGAGGCGCTGAAGTTGGGCCAGTGCCGGGAGGCTGGCGGGCGTCTTCCAGCGCGAACAGGGCGATCTTCTGCTCCTGGCCGTTATCGCGCAACACGAAATCGCCGCGCTTGAGATCGTCCACGGGTTTGCCGTGCTTGTCCTTCGCGACTACATTGAGGATGACTACGCGGGTGGCCGTGCTAAAAGCCGGAGACTCGGCCAGTGGCTGAGCCGAAAGCAACGGAAAAAAAAGCAGCGCGATGAGTGCCGTCGAAAAATAGCGAATCGGCGTGGCGAACCTCCATGCGTTTCAGTTTGGATTTTAGCGCAAGCCTGCGAGGCTGCTCAAATCCTGGGCGATAAAGCCTCTTGAGCCCTCTAAATCTGATAATATGATTATCATGGAATCGCATATATCGGCGACAGAAGCGGCCCGTAGTTTTTCCGACCTGATTAACCGCGTGCTTTACCGTGGCGAGGTCTTTGTCATCGAGCGCGGCGGACAACCAGTCTGCCGAATCGTTCCCGCGGGGCCATCGAAGTTCACACTTCGAGATTTGACGCAGCTCTTGAAAACCTTGCCCAAACCAGACCCCGGGTACTGGGATGTTATAGAGGACATCCAAAGGAAACAGCCGCCACTGCCGGAATCCCCATGGGAACGCTAATTGATTCCAGCATTCTCATCGCTGCCGAGCGAGGTTCGTTGGATATGGCGAGGCTTTTGAAGGAATCAGGTGATATAGGATTGGCGATCTCGGCCGTCACGGCAGCGGAGCTCCTGCACGGAGTACACCGGGCTTCCACCAAACATCAGAAGGCGCTCCGGGAAGCGTTCATCGAGAGACTTTTAGAACTCTGGCCAGCGCTTCCGTTTGATTTGACGGCGGCTCGGATGCACGCCAGGCTTTGGGCCGGACTGTCCGCAAAAGGGGTCTCAATTGGCTCTCACGATCTGATGATTGCGGCCACCGCACTCGCCAATGGCCTAGCGTTGGCTACCCGCGACAAGCGCAGCTTTCTGAAGGTGCCTGGGCTAAAGGTATTGCACTGGTGACAGACCGGTGGTTAAGAACGTTTAGTTTCCCACTATGATCGAGTGATGAAGATCGCGCTAGACGCGACTCCGTTGTCGATCCCGAGCGGCGGCGTGCGGCGCTATACCGAAGAGCTCAGCCGGGCGCTAGCTGAGAATTTTCCCGAGGACGAATTCTGGCTGCTGTCCGATCAACCGTTCCCGCCGTCTGCGCCTTCGCTCGCCAACTTGAAAAGCGGCCGGGGCCCGAGGAATCTGATGGAACGGCGCTGGTGGCTGTGGGGATTGCAGGGCGAGATATCGCGCATCGGCATTGATGTTTTCCATGGCACCGATTTCGCCGTCCCGTATCTGCCGCTACGGCCGAGCGTTATGACATTGCACGATCTTTCGCCGTGGATGGATCCCGCCTGGCACGTGGAAGCAGACCGCGTTCGCAACCGCACTCCGATGCTGCTGCGCCTGGGCCTTGCAACCATGGTTGTTACGCCTTCGGAAGCAGTACGTCAGGCAGCGCTACAACGTTTTCGCCTGCAGGCCAGCCGGGTTGTGGCCGTCCCTCACGCCGCCGCGAGGCATTTCCATCCGGTGGAAGCGCCCGCGAGCGATCCGCCCTATCTGCTTTATGTGGGTACGCTCGAACCCAGAAAAAATCTACCATTGTTGCTGGACGTGTGGCGGGAAGTGCGCAAGCGGCATCCCATCGACCTGGTGTTGGCCGGCCGCCGGCGCGAGGATTTTCCGCAACTTCCCGCCGAAGCCGGATTACATCTGAAAGGGCTCACCGGCGAACAGGAACTGCCGCGGCTTTATTCGGGAGCGCTTGCAGTGGTATATCCGTCCTACTATGAAGGTTTCGGCTTGCCGGTATTAGAAGCCATGCAGTGCGGCGCAGGCGTGATCGCATCGCGCGATCCGGCGATTTCGGAAGTAGCCGGCGATGCCGCGATTCTGGTGGACGCCAATGACCGCCGGGCTTGGCTGGAAGCCGTGACGTCCCTGGTGGAACAGCCGGATCAGATTGCGGCTTTGCGCGAAAAGGCGTTAGCCAGAGCCGCTGAATTCTCCTGGGCTAATACCGCCAAGCTTACTAGAGAGGTCTATGGACACGCCGTCAAGCGCTTCCGCAAGAAAATGGCAGGCTGAATGCCTGCCCCACCTGTTGCCACAGATTGCATGTGGGGCAGGGCCATGCCCTGCCAGTCAACTATTGAGCAAAACTAACGCTGCGCGCGGAAGAACGTGCTTGCATTGCCAACTAAATGATTCGCCCAGTATCCCGTCAGGGCATGGCCCTGCCCCACCCGCGCCCGAGTCTTCGATTCTGAGAAAAATAAGCGACAGTGGGCACTATGGGACTTCCTAGAGCGCTCTTCCTCTCGCCCGAATCGCCTTATCCAACGGTCGGCGGTGGACCGCTTCGTTCGGCGTCGCTCGTGGAATACTTGTCGCGCCATTTCTCCGTGCATGCCATCGTTTTCCGCCAGCCAGGCGATCCCGATCCCAAGCGGTTTTTTCCAATGGATCGGATCGAAAAACTGGACGTGCTCGAATTGGCGCGGCATTCCAAGAGCGCCGTCGCGCGGGCAGCCCGCAACTCCATACGCATGGTTCGCAATCGCCCGCCTCTGGTAGATCGTTTTTCCGGGTTCCAGCATGCCATCCAGAAACTGGCCGCCGGTCAAACATACGACTTCGCGGTGGTGGAACATTTCTGGTGCGCCCCCTACGTGGAGCAGTTACGTCCCCGTGCAAGGCGCGTGATCCTGGATCTGCACAACATAGAATCGGTGTGGCACCGCAGCCTGGCCGATTTGGAGCAGGGAGCGCGGGCCCTGGCGCTGAGGCGATTTGCCACAGCCTCCGTGGCTTTGGAACGCCAGTGGCTGCCGCAATTCGACCACTTGCTGGTGACCTCCGCCGAGGACGCCCAAGCCGCGCGAGATCTGGCTCCCGAGACCAGCGTCACGGTTTACCCCAACGCTCTTCCCGAGATCCCGCTCGAGGCCCGCATGGAGCGGGAGGAAATCGTATTCAGCGGGAATCTGGAATACACGCCTAATATTTCGGCGATCCGCTTCTTTCATGACCGCATTTGGCCGGGCTTGCGCTCGCGCTGGCCCCTCCTGAAGTGGAAAATTGTAGGCAAGCACCCGGAAGCGATTCAGGCCTTTGTGGGCAGCGATCCGCGCATCGAGTTGACCGGTTTCGTAGAGGATGCTGTAGCATCGCTCCGAACGGCTAAAGTCGCGGTGGTTCCGGTGCTGGCGGGAAGTGGGACACGCGTGAAAATCCTGGAGGCGTGGGCCGCTGGAACCGCCGTAGTATCCACCACTCTGGGCGCGGCTGGTTTGGGGTGCCGCAGTGGGGAACACCTGCTCCTAGCGGACGACCCTGGTAGTTTTGCGGGGGCGGTATCCGAGTTGCTCGCATCGCCGGCTGCGCGCGCGAAAATCGGAACTGGCGGACGCGAATTCTATGAGCAACGTTTCACCTGGCCGGCCGCCTGGCGCACTTTGGACTCGCTCTTTGGAAACTATAGGGAAACGATATGCCTTCCGGATCGGTCTAAACTTTGACGCCGCGGACAGTTTGGGTCCGGAATTGCACGGAACCAAAGTGTTAAGCGTCTGTTACTATTTGTGAAAAAATTGTAAAGACATCGGGCCGGACTTGAAACCCACTATACTGGAAAAGGTGATGCGCTTCTCCGTTGACGCCCATGCGATTGGGCAACACCTAACGGGCAACGAAACCTACATCAGGAATTTACTGAATTGTTTCGCGGCTTTGGACCGTCACGCGGATTTCGTGACCTATGTTTCGCGCGAAGATGCGTTCGAGGAAGTGCCCGAACGCTTCCACAAACGGCGTGTGGCTATCAATCCGTTTGTGCGGCTGGGCTTCGATCTTCCGCGCCGATTGCGGCAGGATCGGCCGAACCTTTTGCACGTGCAATACACGGCTCCCGTGTTCTGCCCCGTGCCGCTGGTAGTGAGCGTGCACGACGTCAGCTTTCTTGAGCATCCGGAATACTTCACGCCTTTTCGCGCGCTGCAATTGCGTTGCACGGTTCAGCGCACCGTAAAAGCCGCGGTGCGGGTGTTGACGCCCAGCGAATTCTCGAAGCGCAGGATTCTGGAGGCTTACGGGCTGGACGACGAGAAGGTAGTGGTTCTCCCCAACGGCGTGTGCTCTTCTTTCCATCCCATTTCCCGCGAAATTGCGCAGCGCTGGGCGCGGACGTCACTTGGATTGACCGTTCCGTTCGTTCTCACCGTGGGCGACCTGCAACCTCGCAAGAACCATGCCAGCCTGATTCGTGCTTTTGAGCAATTGGTGCACGCGTATCCGCAACTTCCACATCATCTGGTGATTGTCGGAAAGGAGACCTGGCATGCCCAGGCCATCCGCGCCTTCGCTAGGAAATCGAGCGTCTCGGATCGCATTCATTTCACCGGCTTCGTATCCGACGCCGATCTGCTGAAGTTGTACGGCGCCTGCGATCTTTTTGTCTATCCGTCTTTTTACGAGGGCTTTGGACTGCCGATTCTCGAAGCCATGGCATGCGGCCGCGCGGTGGCTTGCTCGAATACTTCGGCCATGCCGGAGGTGGCTGATTCAGCCACGCTGCTGTTCAACCCGCATTCGGTGGACGACATTCTGCTCAGCATGCGTGATCTGCTGTTGAATCCCGAGTTGCGGGTGCGCATGGAACGTTTGGGAGCGCAGCGGGCACCCATGTTCAGTTGGGAGAAAAGCGCCGCCAGGACTCTCGAATTGTATTATGAAATCGCGGGCCAAGCCGGGGAAAAGCCAGCACCTGCCATGAATCGCGTGTCCGCTGCACGGCGCTGAATCTACCCATGATGATGTACCCATGCTGACGTATCCATTTCGAAAAATTGGCGGATTGGCGTTAGCCTTTGCCGCGCTTGCGATTTCCGGAACTCCCCTGGGCCCTCCCACTTTTGAAAACGAACAACTGCGCTTCAGCATCAATTGGCCGAGCGGCCTGAGTCTGGGTGAAGCAGAACTGGAATCTTCGCGTGACAAAGGCACGGCCGATGTCGCGCCGCGCCTGCACCTGGAGTTCGATCTCGACGCCGCCGTTCCCGGTTTCTCTGTCACGGACCGTTATCACTCCGAGGCATCGCCGGAGTTCTGCTCGGTTGAGTTCCAGCGAACGGCCAGCCATGGGCAGAAGAAAACCGACGAAAAAACCAGCTTCGATCCGTCTGGGACCGCCACGCGTCAGACCACCGGCGGCGGCAAATCGGAGATGAAAACGCCGGCCTGTGGCAAGGATGCGCTCGCGTTCCTCTACTTCGTGCGCCGCGAGCTAAGCCAAGGCCGGATGCCTGCACCCCAAACGGTGTATTTCGGCGCCCCCTACGAAATCCGCATGGCGTTTGCGGGCACCCAAACCATCAAGCTAGGTGACAAAAGAGTAGAGGCCGATCGCGTCACCGCCTCGGTGAAAGGCGCGGCTTCTGAAATCGGCTTCGAAGTGTTCTTCCTCAAGGATGCAGCTCGCACGCCCGCTTTAGTGCGTGTGCCGTTGGCGCTGGGCACGTTCTCAATGGAGCTTGTAAGATAGTTACAAACCCATCCCGACTGATTCGTGGCAACTAAGATCGCGTTCTTCTCACCGCTGCCGCCCGCCCGGAGCGGAATCGCCGATTACGCCGCTGCACTGCTCGAAGAGCTGCGCAGATTGGCGGAAGTTGAGGTGTTTGCTTCCAAGCCTGCCCATTTCGATTCCGCGGCTTTCGATGTCATCCTCTATCAGATCGGCAACAACGCCTTTCATGATTTCTGCTACGAGATGGCTTTGGAGCATCCAGGCGTGGTGGTGATCCATGAAGCCAATCTGCACCACTTGATCGCGGACATCACCATCAAGCGCGGCGATTGGGACACTTACATGCGTGTGTTGGGCGAAGAGGGAGGGCCCCAGGCGCTCGAATACGGCCAACGTGTGCGCGCTCTCGAGATCGCGCCTGATTACGAAGGCGTCCCCATGCTCCGCGGCCTACTGTCGCGCTCCAAAGGGGCTATCGCGCACAGCGGATGCGTGGAAGCGGAACTGCGCTCGGCCGGTTTCTCCGGACCCGTTGCCAGAATCCCGCACGGCGCTTGGATTCCCGAGAGTAGCAAGCTCAACTATCGATGTCTGCTGGGCGTGGAGGAAGGGACGCCTCTGATCGGCATTTTCGGATTCTTGAAGCCGTATAAACGGATCGCGGAATCCCTGCGAGCGTTTCGAAGGCTGCTTAAAGTGACTCCCGATGCGAAAATGATTCTGGTTGGAGAACCCCATCCGGATTTCCCACTGCGATCGCTGATTGAGTCGCTCGATCTCACGGCAAACGTGAGGATGCTGGGGTTCCAGGAGATCCCGGAGTTCGTGGGATACCTTGCGGCATGCGACATTGTGTTGAACCTCCGGTATCCTACAGTCGGCGAAAACTCAGGAACGTTGATGCGCGCACTCGGTTTGGGCAAAGCCGTGATCGTTTCCGAAGTTGGATCGTTTCTGGAATTACCCAACGAAATCTGCCTGAAAGCTCCTGTGGACACAGGCGAAGAAGACTATATCTTCGAGTATCTGAACCTGCTAGTGAGCCGGCCTGATATTCGCCGCTCGCTAGGAGATGCCGCGCGCCTTTGGGTGGAAACCGAATGCACCTGGTTCAAAGTGGCGCGGCGCTACGTTGAATTCCTGGAACGCGTCGCGGGCGGAAACCCGGTGGACGAAAGCCCGGTTGAAAAAAGCCCGCCTGAACCGGATCCACCACGCGCGCCAGCGGAACCGGAAGCAAATGCGATCCAGCACGACCCACACCAGATCCTCAGTTGGTCGCCCACAGAGGCGTCCAAGAAATACGCCGGAATTCACATGACGCGCCTGGAGAAGACGCTAGCGATCACGCCACGTGGCGGCGCCGATGATCGCATTCTTGAGATGGGTGTGTACTTTCAGATCACGCCCGCGCTCGAGCGCGCCCTCGGCTACGGTGAAGTGCGTGGCTGTTACTACGGTCCGGCCGGCCAAGTGGATCGGCGCACCGTCACTTCGGCAACTGGCGATCAGTTCAGTTGCGATGTGGATCTATTCGACGCCGAAAAGGATCCGTTTCCTTACCCGGACGAATTTTTCTCCACCGTACTGTGTTGTGAACTGCTGGAGCATCTCACCGCCGACCCGATGCACATGCTGATCCAGATCAATCGGATCTTGAAACCAGGTGGCCATCTGGTGCTGACCACGCCGAACCTCGGTTCACTGCGCGCAGTCTCGTCTATTTTGCAGGGCTATCATCCGGGTTTGTTCCCTGCCTACATTCAGCCGCCCGAGGAAGGCACCCCGCCGGACCCACGTCACAACCGCGAGTATATGCCCTGGGAAATCGTCCACCTTCTGGAGGACTCCGGATTTGAGGTGACGCTTCTCGAAACCGCGCCTCTACTTGCCAAGCCCGATCCGGAACTCGCTTGGGTAAAGCAATTGCTGGAACGCTACGAGCTTCCCCGCGATTTGCGCGGCGAGGGGATCTACGCCGTGGGACGCAAAATCGGCGCGGTGCGGGCGCGGTATCCGGACTGGTTATACGAGAGATGACGGACGCCGAGTACCGCGACGTCGAGTTGCGCACCCTCCCCGATACGCTGGAAGTTCGCCTGGTGATGGAAAACAAATCGCACCAAACTTGGACTCCCGAGAATTTCTCGCTGGGCTGGCAGTTCTTCGATCCCGATACGAATTTCTTCATCCTGGAAGGCGAATGGGCTCCCGTCCCGCGCGATGTGGCGCCCGGCCAGACGGTGTCATTCGAAATCTCGATTCCCTTCCCTCCTGAAACGGGCGGATATCAGATCTATGTGTCGCCCATCCAGCAGCCGGAGGGTTGGGCCTATCGCCGCGGCATGCCTTTCTTAAGGATTGTCGCGCAAGCTTCCAATGGCGAAGTCCGCGTTCTCGGCCGCGAAATCTCTACCGCGGGCAAGTTGCGTCTGCGCCGGATACGAAACGCCTTACCCAAATTCTTCTCCGCTCCCCTACGATCCATCCTGCAGAATCGCAGGTTAATTCGATCCATGGCGCGGCGCGATATCCTGGCGCGCTACCGCGGCTCATTTGGCGACGTGTTCTGGACGGTTCTGAATCCGCTATTGCTGATGGCGACATACTTCTTCGTCTTCGGAGTGGTGTTGCGCGCGCGATTCGGCGCCGATCGCAGTTCCACCGCATTCGCTCTCTATTTTCTGGCTGGCATGTTGCCGTGGCTGGCTTTTTCTGAGCCGGCCGGACGGGCGCCGCACGTGATATTGGAACATCGCAACTTCGTAAAGAAACTGATTTTCCCGCTGGAAACGCTGCCGGTGAACCAAGTTGTCGCGGGATTGGTGACGGAGCTGTTTGCGGCCGCGGTGTTTCTTGTAGCGCTGCTGGTGATTCGTGGCTCGGTGCCGATGACCGTGATCTGGCTGCCGGTATTGTTAATACCGCAACTGCTCTTCACGCTGGGAGTGTGCTGGTTCCTGGCCGGGCTCGGCGTGTTCGTCCGCGATCTGGGACAGATCATGGGCTTTCTGCTGACCTTGTGGTTTTTCATCACGCCCATCTGTTATCCGGAAGGGAGTTTGCCCGCGAATGCGCTGTTCATCCTGCGAAAGAATCCGATGTATGTATTGGTGCGCGGATATCGCGCCATACTTCTCGAAAGCCATTCACCCGAGCTGTTGCCTTTGGTGAAATTGTGGATCGTTGCTGCCGTTGTTTTTTTCTTGGGCCATGCCTGGTTTTATAAATTGCGGAAGAGTTTCGCCGACGTCATCTGATTTCGCTCGCGTGCTACAATCGCAGCGCGATGCAGTTATACGAATGGAGTCAGGTTGAGAAAGAGCAGTTGAATCCCTCCTTCGCCCGCCAGGTAATTCACGGCGAGACCATGACCGTGGCGCGGGTCTATCTCAAGAAAGGCTGTCTGGTGCCGGAGCATAGCCATCACAATGAACAGATTTCCATGCTGGAACAAGGTTCGCTCCGGTTTGTAATCGGCGGAGAGGAAACAGTGGTGAAAGCCGGCGAAGTGCTGCGCATTCCCCCGCACGTGCCACATAGCGCCGAGGCGCTGGAGGATGCCGTCGCCGTGGACTTGTTTTCCCCCGTTCGCGAAGATTGGATCCGCGGGGACGATGCTTACTTGCGCAAGTGAGTAGCGGCCTCAGCTACAATAAGAAGTAACCGTTGGGGAACATTCTGAAAAAGGCAATACTTTTCTATGCGTTAGTATTGTGCGCCTACGTGTCGAACGTCCGCGCGCAAGTTCCGGCCGCTGAGCCATCCGTAACACCCGCTGTTTCAGACAAGACGGTGGACCCTGACAACCATCGCATGTTCGGCGTGCTTCCCAACTTCAAAACAGTGAACGATCCGGATCAGCCGATCATTCCGATGGATACGGCCGAGAAATTTCAGCTCGTGCTGCATTACTTCGATCCTTTTACGTTCTTCATCTCGAGCATTCAAGCCGGAATCGAACAAGCTACCAACGAAAAGGAGTCCTACGGCCAGGGCGTCAAGGGTTACAGCAAGCGCTACGGTGCTGATTTCACGGATGCGTTCACGAATGAGCTATTCGTAGTCGGTGTTTTTCCAACTTTGCTGCATGAAGACCCGCGATACTTTCGCTTGGGGCATGGCGGCGGCTGGCACCGCACCGGCTACGCACTCAGCCGTATTCTGGTCGCCCGCACGGACTCCGGTGGACACCGCTTCAATTATTCGGAGTTTCTTGGCAATTTCACTTCCGGTTCCATCTCGCAGCTTTACTATCCGCAAAATGAGCGCGGGATGGGCGGCATCCTGACGCGGATGAGCGTTCAAATCGGCTACGACGCGCTGTTCAACATCCTCAAAGAGTTTTATCCGGACTTGAAGAGGAAGTTTCACAAATCGAGCGTGACCGGACCGCTACCGTGAGTGTGAAAAAATCAAGAGCACCGGTCGCTGACACTCGCGGCTCAGAGAGAATGTCTCATGTTCAGAAAGCGTAACCGAACCGCGACCGTGAGGGAGTCGGTGCAATGACCCAGCTCCAGATACAACCAGTAACTCTTCAAGGCCAACACATCCACCTGGAACCACTGACGCTGGAACACCACGCCGCGCTTTGCGACATCGGTCTCGAGCCTGAACTGTGGCGTTGGATTCCGGCGCCCGTGAAATCGCGCGAAGATATGCTGGACTACATCCGCTTGGCCTTGCAATGGCAATCGGACGGCACGGCCCTGCCCTTCGCGACAGTAGAGCAAAGCACGGGCCGCGCGGTGGGTTCCACGCGCTATATGAATATCGACAAGCCCAACCGGCATGTCGAGATCGGCGCCACTTGGATCGGCCGTCCATGGCAGCGCACCGCGGTGAACACCGAAGCGAAGTACCTGATGCTGCGCCACGCGTTTGAGACATTAGGCTGCTTCCGTGTGGAACTGAAAACAGATGTGCTGAATCAACAATCACGCAACGCCATCCTCCGCATCGGCGCCAGCCAGGAAGGCATTTTCCGAAAGCACGTAGTGTGCGCGGACGGGCGTTTGCGCGATTCAGTTTATTTCAGCATCATTGACTCGGAATGGCCAGCGGTGAAGGCCAGGCTGGAAGAGAAGCTGAAACTCTAATCAGGTTCGTGGCTGATGGTAGAATGTCTACCAACGGCCAATATGAACTGGAGATGGCGCAAGTCCCGCGAAGCGGATCTCGAGCGAGAGCTCCAATCACATCTAGACGCCGAAACTGAGGACCAAGCCGTCCGCGGGGTTCCCCGCGAGGAAGCCTGTTTTTCGGCTCAAAAGACGCTCGGCAACACGGCACTCATCCTGGAGAACACCCGCGCCACGTGGGGCTGGACATCCCTCGAGACGTTTTTGCAGGATCTCGATTATGCGCTCCGGCGGTTGCGCAAGAATTGCGTATTTACGGCAACCGCGGTGTTGTCGCTGGCCATAGGAATCGGCATGAACACCTCCATCTTTAGCCTCCTCGATGAGGTTCTCCTGCGGACCCTTCCTGTTAACGCGCCCGGAGATCTGGTCCTGATGGCCGAAAAGTCGGGGGCTCGACAAAACTTCTCCTTTTCCACACCCCAATTTCGCGCCCTCGCTGAAAGCGAAACGCTGGAAGGATTAGCGGCCTTTCGCCCCTGGCGTTTTAAGACCGCGACTCATGGCGAGGCTCACTTTATAAACGGCCAGCTCGTCTCTGGAAACTGGTTTTCCACTATTGGTGTGAGCCCGTTTCTGGGCCGCGCGCTGACGGAACAGGATGATCGAAGGCCTGGCGGGAGTCCAGTTGCCGTGCTGCACTATCAGTATTGGAAGCGCGAATTCGGCGCCGATCCAAATGTGATCGGCCACAGCCTCGAGCTTCAAGGACACCTGCTGACCATTGTCGGCGTGACTCCGCCAAAGTTCCAGGGCCTCGAACCAGGAAAAGAAGTTGATATCACCGTCCCACTGGCGCTGCAGCCCCTGCTCATGCCGGGTACTCCCTTGCTCCTCTCGCCGGACGCACTCTGGTTGCGATTGATTGGACGCCACAAGCCTGGCGTATCAATTTCTCAAGTGCAAGCCAACCTCGTTGGACACTGGGCGCACTTGCATCCGGGCGTCGAAGACTCGCGTATCGAAATCCTCCCGGGTGGCCAGGGGCTTTACGATCTCCGCCATCAGTTTTCGCTGCCGCTGCGCCTGTTAATGGGCGCGGGAGCCCTGGTCCTGCTGGTGGCTTGCGCGAATCTCGCCAGCCTTTTGCTAGCTCGGGCGACATCCAGGCGGCAGGAAATTGCTCTCCGGTTGTCGCTGGGCGCCAGCCGTGGCAGGTTGCTGCGCCAGTTGCTCACCGAAAGCATGTTGCTCTCCATCATTGGTGGAATTTTTGGCTTAGCATTTGCTTTGTGGGGAGGGCCGTTGTTGGTTGCGCTGATGTCACGCGGCCACGCGCCCATTGTGCTGGATCTCGCCATCCACACTCGCACGTTGGTCTTCACTGCTGCGGTCACGCTAGCTACCGGTGTCTTGTTCGGAATTGTCCCAGCTCTTCGCAGCACAAGTTCCGACAGTTTGCACGGCTCCCGCCTGGTCACCGGACGGCCAAGCCGCTGGACGGCAGCGCTAATCATTTCGCAAGTATCTCTCTGCATGGTCGTGTTGGCGTGCGCGGGGTTATTGCTAGGCAGCCTTAGACGGCTTCGCCAAGTGGATGCGGGATTCCGCCCGGACCACGTCTTGCTGATGAGCATACGCCCGGCGCTAAGCGGATACGGCGGATCGCGAGCCGCCGAGCTATACCAAGATCTCTATCAGCGATTTTCGGCGCTGCCAGGTGTACGGTCTGTCACCCTGTCGATGGACACTCCACTCGGCGGCGTCTCATACACTGCCGGAGCATCCCGGCCTGTGCCTTCGAATCCTATTCAAGTGAGCGTCAACAGCGTCGGACCGGGATTCTTCGAAACCATGGGTATTCCCGTCCGTACGGGCCGGGATGTGAGCTCACGGGACAACGATCGTACAGCGCAGGTTGCAGTGATCAGCCAGAGCGTTGCTTCGCACTTGTTCCCAGGCAGTAATCCATTGGGCGAACGAATCACGATCGGCGGATCGTCCATGGAGATAGTTGGCGTCGCGAAAGATACGCGTTACCAAAGCCTGCGGATGCCCGCCCAACCCATGGTCTACCGCCCCTATTTGCAAATGCCGGATTCCTGGGAGGAATTATTCTTCGGCATCCGAACCGTCGGCGATCCTGAGGATATTTTGCCGGCGGTCCGTCGGGAGCTTCGCGAAACGGCGCCCAACGTCCCGGTCTTCTCGCTCAGCACGCTGGATCAACAAGTGGATGCGACGCTGGTTCAAGAGCGTATGGTGTCCACTCTGTCGGCGTGCTTCGGTATGTTTGCCCTATTGTTGGCCGCTATAGGCCTCTATGGAAGGCTCGACTACGCGGTAGTGGAACGCACTCGCGAAATCGGTATTCGCCTTGCTTTGGGAGCACAAAGACCGAGCGTGTTTTGGACAATTCTCCGCGACGTACTGTGGCTTGTAGTTGGCGGTGTCGCGATCGGTTTGCCCCTCGCCATCGCGTCCACGCGCGCGATCCAGAGCCTGCTATTTGGCTTGCAGCCGTTCGATCCATTAACGCTAACGGCGGTCGCGATCACAATCGTTGCAGCAGCCGCCATGGCGGGCTTCATCCCAGCTCATCGCGCGTCCCGCGTGGATCCGCTGGAAGCCCTGCGGCATGAATGATGGACGCGTTTTGCAGGCTGAACTGCGAATGTCCTGTGGCGCAGGCACTCCTGCCGGGTCGAGACTCTTCTCGACCCTCGTCTTCCACCGTCCACAATGCGCCGGCCAGAGTGCCGGTGACACCAGACTGGGAGTCTATGCCACTTGCTTCGATCAACTTTGCAACGCGGCAATATTGGCGCTACTTCTGAAACACCAACATATCTATCTTGTCGCTCTGCGGGACAATCGGCGTCACTTCCACCGTCAACGTCTTCCCATCATCGGAGATCTTCATTCGAAAACGGGTGACGTGCTCGCTCTTGGTTTCCATGTCCACCAGCATCGGGCCGTTGAACCAGAACGAATCCCGCCGGTCGCCGGGGAATTTGCATTCCTTGCCGTCGGTAGTACACTGCAGCTCGGTCTTTTTGGCCTTCCCGTTCTCGGTCTGCGAGATGTGAATGGAGTTGTCGCCTTCTTCAATCACCCAAGTCGCGCTGGATATCTTGCTGGAATGCACTTCGCTCTTGGAGGCGTCGAACGTCCAGGTACCGCTGAAACTGGGCCGCTCCTGCTCCTGGCCCGCCGAGGGAACCGCCAACGAAACCAGCGCCCAACACGCCGAGAGTGCGTAAATCACTGTGCGCATCGTGAATGCTCCTCCCTAAATGGATATTCCGAAACCCGCGCCCCACAGCGTGCTAGCATGAATCGGATATCCCACCAGTTCTATGAAGCTATCAGATAAATATACACTCGAACGGGGCCGAGTGTATTTGACCGGGATCCAGGCGCTGGTCCGGCTGCCCGTGGACCAGATGCGCCGCGACCAGGCGGCGGGCCTCAAAACCGGCGCTTTCATTTCCGGCTATGAGGGGTCTCCACTGGGCGGATACGACATGGCGCTGGCGCGCTCCGCAAAGCTTCTCAACGAATACAACATCCACTTTCGTCCCGGAGTGAATGAGGATCTGGCGGCCACGGCCGTCATGGGCAGCCAGATTTACGAAGTGATCGGCAAGAACAAAGTGGATGGCGTGCTGGGCATTTGGTACGGCAAAGGGCCGGGCGTGGATCGTTCGGGCGACATCCTGCGCCACGCCAACCTGGGCGGCACCGGCAAGAATTGCGCCGCGCTGCTGCTATGCGGCGACGATCCCATTTCCAAAAGCTCCACCATCCCGCACCAGAGTGATTTCAGCCTGTTCAACCTGGGCATTCCGTTCCTGTATCCCGGCAACACGCAGGAGATCATCGACTACGGCTTGCTGGCCATCGCGATGTCGCGCTTCTCGGGCGCTTGGGTTGGAATGAAAATGGTCACCGACATTTGTGATGGCGGCGGCACCATGGAAGCCGATCCGGACCTGCCCGCGATCCGGTTGCCAGAGGGTTATCAGAAATATACCGACCCGCGACTGGTTCCGCCCATCACGTTGGCGCTCGAAAACGAAGTCAACATCCGGCGCCTCGAGGCAGTGCGCCAATTCGCGCGCTTAAACCGAGTAAACCGGCAAAACGGCGCTGAGGCTCGCGTGGGAATCCTGAGCACCGGGAAAACTTATTACGACCTGATGCAAGCCCTTCGTGACCTCAAGGTCGGCGACGGCATCCGAATCGGAAAAATCGGCATGCCGTTCCCATTGGATCCAGAATTTGTAAAGCAATTCGCATCCGGCCTCGAAACCATCCTGGTAGTAGAAGAAAAGCGCAGCTTCCTGGAAATGCAGCTCCGCGAAATCCTCTACGATCAACCATCGCATCCAAAAATCATAGGCAAATCGCACTTCCCCCCAATCGGCGAACTAGATCCCGACAAAATCGCAAAAGTCTTATGCGACGCCCTAAACCTGAAGGATCACCGACAGTCTGCCCCCAGCCCCCAGTCCCCAGCCCCAAAGGCTCCGGGCGGCGGACGCCCGGCAGCCTTCTGTTCAGGCTGTCCCCACAATCGCTCCACGCTGCTGCTCGAAGGCCAGATCGCCGGCGGAGGCATCGGCTGCCACACCATGGCCATGCGGCTGATGGATCCCACTCGCGCTATTTCGTTCCTGACGCAGATGGGCGGCGAAGGCGCGCCTTGGATCGGCATGACGCCCTTCGTGGATCATCAGCACATCTTCCAGAACATCGGCGACGGAACGCTGTTTCATTCGGGCTATCTCGCCATCGAAGCTTGCGTCGCGGCGAAGGTCAACATCACCTACAAGATTCTCTACAACGGTCACGTAGCTATGACCGGCGGCCAAGCTGCTATGGGTGCTCTTCCGATTCCCGAGCTAACCCGCAAGCTGCAGGCTGAGGGAGTCCGCAAGACGGTGGTGCTGGCGGAAAACGTCGAGCAATATACCGACCTGAGCGTCTTCGCATCCAATGCCGTGCTCCGTTCCCGCGATGAGTTGCCCCGAACACTGCGGGAGCTGCCCTCGATTCCCGGCGTCACGGTGATCATTTATGACCAGGAGTGCGCCGCCGAAAAGCGCCGCAAGCGCTCGCGCGGGCAACTGGCCGAGCCCACCATGCGCCTGGTGATCAACGAAGAAGTTTGCGAAGGCTGTGGCGATTGCGTCCGTCAAGCCAATTGCATGAGCCTGACACCGGTGCAAACCGAACTGGGACAAAAGATCCGCATCCATCAATCGTCCTGCAATAAAGACTACACCTGCGCGATGGGCGATTGCCCATCCTTTGTCACGGTTCAAATCAAGGCCGGCACCGGTCTGAAGAAAAGAACGCTTCCCAAGTTGCCGCCGGCCGATGTTCCTCCGCCTCGTCAGATGGTGAAAGCTGGCGATGGTTATCGCATCATCGGTCCGGGAATCGGTGGAACCGGGGTAGTGACCATCAACGCGCTGCTCGCCACCGCGGCCTGGATTGACGGCCTTTCCGTGGCTACGCTCGACCAGACCGGCACGGCTCAAAAAGGCGGCGCAGTGGTTTCGCATTTATTGCTGAGCGAACACCCCATCGAGGCGCCCGCGAAAGTGAATAGCGGAAACGCCGATCTGATTCTCGGATTTGATCTGCTGGGCGTGGTACATCCCGCGAATCTCAACACCGCCTGCGCCGAGCGAACGGTCGCTATCGTCAACAGTGATGTAGTTCCCACCATTGATAATATTCGCAACCGCGCACCCGTATCCGGACCCGGCCAAATGCTCGAGCTGGTGAATTCGGTAACCAATCGCGGCCGCAATATTTTCCTGGATGCCAACCGGCTAGCTGAAGGTTTGTTCGGCACTCACATGGCTGTGAATCTTTTCATGATGGGCGTGGCCTATCAAGGCGGGCTGATTCCGATTTCGCTCGATGCCATGCAAAAAGCCATCGAGTGGAACGGTGTGGATATCGAACGCAACCTGCAAACATTTTCCTGGGGCCGCAAATATTACGAAGATGCCGCTTTTGTGGAATCCAACGCCGTTGCCGTGCGCACCGGTGACGCCCTACCGAAATTCGACCGTAAGGAAGCGGTGCCTTTCGACCGCGTAGCCGAACTTCGCGAATACCAAAACGCGTCCTACGCGCAAACCTACTCCGACTTCCTGGCGAAAATATCCGAGCCATCCTTGAAGGAAACCGTTGCAAAGTATTTATACAAGTTGATGGCCTACAAAGACGAATACGAAGTAGCGCGCCTTTTAACCAAACCATCCTTCGAGCGCGGCGTGCGCGACATGTGGGCGTCGCCCGAGTCGGTCTCCTACAATCTGCATCCTCCCATGCTGCGCCGTTTCGGAGTAAACAAGAAACTGAAGCTCGGCTCGTGGTTCCGAACCCCGCTTCTGGCGCTGAAACACATGAAGATGCTGCGCGGCACTCCGTTCGACCTGTTCGGCTACGCGGCGCATCGTCGCATGGAACGTTCGCTGATCCCGTGGTATCGCGATTTGATCGAACAAGTGCTTGTCACTCTGACGCCCGAAAATCTTCCACAAGCTCTCGAAATCGCCGCACTGCCCGACCAGATCCGAGGCTATGAAAAAATCAAGGAACAAAGCATCGCCAAAGTGAAACAACAAGCGATCGAGAAACTGGCAGCGTTGAAATCCGCTCACGCCGGGTTGCTAGTTTCTCGTTCGTAATTTGTGGGGCAGCGCGATGCGCTGCCTGGCGGGTTGGTCTTACTCATACCTCAGCGCTACCATCGGATCCACCTTCGTCGCCCGCCGCGCGGGAAGATAGCTGGCTGCAAGCGCGCTTCCGATCAAAACTAAAAACACCGCCAGGTACGTCAACGGATCGCTAGCGCTGACGCCGTATAGCAAGCTGACCACAAAACGCGTCAATGCGAGCGCGGCTACAGTTCCGATCACAGCACCGGTTCCGACCAGGAGCACCGCCTGCCCCAGCACCATCCGCAATACATCGCGGGCACCGGCCCCCAGCGCCACTCGCACTCCGAACTCGTGCGTGCGCTGCGTCACCGAATGATACATCACCCCGTAGATTCCGATGGCCGCCAGCAGCAGGGCGATCGCTGAAAACAAACCGAGCAGCCAGGTTTCGAAACGGCGCTGCGCCAGCGATTCCCCAATCTGCTCGTCCAGCGTCATTACCTTCTGAATTACCAATTCCTTCTCAACCGCTCGGAGCTCGCTCTGAATCACGCCCGCGATTTTCCGCGGATCGTCCGAAGTTCGTAACACCAGATTCATGTCCGACCGCGCTTGTTGCGGTAACGGTTCGAACGTTTCCGCGCGCGCCACCTTGTCCAAGCCCTGGCGGCGCATGTCGCCCAACACGCCAACCACAGTCAGCCAATGGACGTTGCTGGTGCCCCAGCCGAAATGGAATCGCTTGCCAATGGGGTCCTCGTCCGGCCAAAAGCGCCGCGCCATGGTTTCGTTGATCAGCGCCACGGGCAATGAACCGGCCTGATCGCGCTCATCCAGGAGACGACCTCGAATCAAGGGTACGCGCATGGTCTCAAAATAGCCGGGGCTCACTGAGTCGATCGTCGCTTCGGTAGCTTGCTCGGGAGGCGGCAACGGTTTTCCTTCCACTGTGAAGATACCTGAGCTCGGCGTCGTGCTGAGGAAAATGTGGGTGATCAGACCGGTGGAACGTACCATCGGGAGCGAGTGCAAGCGTCCGAGCACGCGGTCATAGAGGGAAACGATGTCGGTTCCCTTGGAAAACTTCGAATATGGCGCCGACAGCTCCATGGTCAGCACGTTGGAAGAATCAAAACCCGGATTCAACGCACGCAGATGCATCAGACTGCGGACCATCAAACCGGCGCCGGCCAGCAGCACCATGGAAAGCGCTACTTCCGCAACCAATAGTGACGACCGCGCGAAGGTAGCGCGCAGGCCACCAGCCAGGCTCCGGCTGCCTTCCCGCAGCGACACGTTCAAGTCGCTCTTCGAGACACGGAATGCAGGCACCAAGCCGAAGAACAGCGTCGAGGCGAACGATACTGCAAGCGTGAACCACAGCACGCGGCTGTTTATCGCGATTTCATCCAGGCGAGGCATATCGGCTGGGGCGAGCGCGATCAGCGCGCTCAGGCTTTCGTACGCAACCAGCAATCCAGCCGCTCCAGCGGGCACGCTGAATACGAAACTCTCGGTGAGCAGTTGCCGGATCAAGCGCGCCCGGCTGGCTCCCAAGGCGGCGCGCATTGCGATCTCGCGTTCCCTTCCCGCGCCGCGCGCCAGAAACAGATTGGCAACGTTGGCGCACGCGATCAGCAGAACGAATCCCACCGCTCCGAAAAGAACCAGTAGTCCGGTTCGCAGATTGCCGACTACCTGGTTGAGGAGCGGCACCACCCAGGTACCATAGCCACGATTCGCAGGATATTGCCGCTCGATGTTCGCGGCGATTAAATTCATCTCGGCTCGAGCTTGGTCGATGCTCACCCCAGGCTTCAGCTTCCCGAGCACGTGCAACCAGAATCCCCCGCGATTGGCCTTCGCCGCGTCCGAAACCGCGAGCGGCGTCCACATTTCAGTGCGCTTATCAGGAAATTGGAAACTAGCCGGCATGACGCCGACAATCACGTACGGATCGCCGTCCATGATCATCGTTTTGCCGAGCACACCGGCATCGGCTCCAAAACGCTCGCGCCATAGCCCGTCGCTAAGCAGTATTACGGCCCCGTGCCCGCGCTGTTCCTCCTGATCCGTAAACGTGCGCCCGATGGCGGGCGTTACGCCAAGCATGGAAAACAAATGTACGCCTACCCTCCAGCCATACACTTCATACGGCCGCTCGACGCCGGTAACGTCCCCGCCTATCTGCGAAAACGCCGCCATGTCCTCAAACAGCCGGCTCTGACTGCGCCAGTCCGCGAAATTCGGGTAGGACGTCAGATCCTCATGCAAGCCGAGCCGCCGGTTATCAAGCCAAAGCATCGCCAGACGTTCCGGCGTTTTATAGGGAAGCGGGCGCAGCAGGATCGAGTTTACGGCGCTGAAAATCGCAGTATTCGCGCCGATTCCGAGCGCCAACGTCACGAGGGCTACGGACGTGAAACTGGGGCTCTTGCGGAGCATCCGCAATCCGAAGCGCAGGTCGTCCAGAAGCGTTTTCATAGGCCAATCCTCTGTCGTTCTTAGACGAAGCCGATCCTCGATCCGTTGGGTACTATATCGTAATCCAAGAACATTCTTTACACTCGAAGGGGAATGCGGCCGTTCTTGCTACTCGCGCTCATGGCAGTGCCAATACTCGCCCAAACCCGCTACGCTCTCATTCTCAACGATCCCCCTATTGAAACACGCCGGCAGGCGCTTCGCTCCGAACTTGCGCGCCGCAGCATTTCGATCACTGGTTCCACAAAGATCCTTCTCAATGCAATTTATGTGGCAGCGCCCAAAGAGCGCCTGGACGAGCTGAAAGCCCTCCCAGGAGTGAAAGGAGTGGTTGCCCTACGCTGGCGCAGGCTGAACCTGAATCGCGCGACGCAGCTTGTAAACGCACCCGCCGCCTGGGCCGCGCTCGGCGGATTGCAAAACGCAGGCGCCGGAATCAAGATCGCAATTATCGATACTGGAATCGATCAAACGCATCCGGCATTCCAGGACAGCGCTTTGGAAACGCCGGCCGGCTATCCAATATGCAGCGGTTCGGATTGCGCGTTCACCAGTAACAAGGTAATCGTGGCGCGCAGCTATGTCCGGTTGGTTGCGGCCGGCAGCGATCCTCAGAACCCGGCGGCCGATTCGCGCCCCGACGACTATTCGCCGCGCGACCGCATCGGGCATGGAACCGCTGTGGCATCCTGCGCGGCCGGCCTGCCTACGCTAAGTCCAGCTGGACTCACGCTCACAGGGGTCGCGCCCAAAGCGTACCTCGGCAACTACAAAATTTTCGGATCTCCGGAAGTAAACGAGACGGCGCCCGACGATCCGATTATTATGGCGCTGGAAGACGCGCTCAACGATCACATGGACATCGCCACGTTATCGCTTGGCTCTCCAGCTCTCACTGGGCCTCTCGACTTGGGCCCCTCTTGCGGCAATGCTGCCGATGTTCCGTGCGATCCACTCGCGATGGCCGTTGAGAACGCAGCTAAGGCTGGCATGCTGGTGATTGTGGCTGCCGGAAACGATGCCAGCGGCCAATCCATAAATGCTCCCGCATTCGGCACAGTGGAATCTCCCAGTGATGCACCCTCAGCCATCGCAGTGGGCGCTACCACCAACTCGCACTTCATGACGGAAGGCGTTGAGGTGCCAGGCCCCGATGTCGCATCCAACCTGCGCCAGATTGCGGGCGTCTTCGGCGACGCGCCAATACCGACCGGCGCAACCGCCGCACCGCTAGTCGACGTGGCGCAACTCACCGGCGATGCCCAAGCGTGTGCGCCCCTCGCGGCCGGATCGCTGAACGGGACCTTCGCTTTAATCGAGAATGGCGCCTGCGATTTCCTCGATAAGGCCAGCAATGCCGAGGACGCGGGCGCGGCGGGCGTGATCTTTTATATGGACGATCAATCGCCGCTCGTTCCTCCCAACAATCTCTTTTTCACCACCAAGCCCGCCATCATGATTTCGAACAGTGACGGCCTGGCGCTCAAATCGTTCATCGATTCGAACCCCGGCCACACGGTCTTCATAGATCCAGCTACGTTCGAACAGAACAAACCGGTCTTCAACACGCTCGCCTCGCTCTCTTCATTGGGGCCGAGCCTGGGCTCGAACGGTCTCAAACCGGATCTGGTTGCGGTGGGCGGAAGTACCGTAAATTTCGCGAACATGTATATGGCCGCACAATCTTACGATCCACTGGGAGAGCTGTACAGCGCGAACGGATACGCCGCCGGCTCCGGCACCAGCTTCGCGACGCCGCTAGTAGCCGGGGCCGCGGCGCTGGTGAAGCAAGCGCATCCACACTTCACCGCGATGCAAATCAAATCGGCTTTAGTGAATACCGCGGCACAAGATGTCTCCGTCGATGAAGTGGGAAATCCCGCCGGTGTTCCATCGCTCGGAGGCGGCGAGTTGGACGCCGGGGCAGCCGTGGCATCTGTCATCACCGTCGATCCTCCCACCATTTCCTACGGCGCAGTGACCACAACACCCATCACCAAATCGCTCCAACTCACCAACACCGGGTCATCCAATCTGAATCTCAGGCTGGCGGTGACCGCGGCCAGCTCCGCCGCAAGTACTCGAGTCACCATCGATCAACCCAGCATGACGCTCGCTCCCGGCGCGTCCGGTACGCTGACCGTCGTCCTTTCCGGGGGCGCACCGGCGCCTGGGATGTACTCCGGCGCGGTAACAATTCAAGGCGGAATCGCTCCGCTTCATGTTCCGTATCTTTTTCTCGCCAGCGCAGCTTATCCTGCCAATCTCATCGCAGTGAAGGGCGGAGGCGACGGATCCACGGGCCAGGATATTGGACTCATCGGCGTGGAGCTGACGGATCAGTTCGGCCTGCCCATTGCCGGCGTCCCTGTGATGTTCACGGCGACCGGCGGGACCCTCCGCAATGCCGATTCAAAAACAAATGCCTACGGCATCGCCAGTGCGGACGCCGTTCTCGGGAACCTGCCGGGCAAAT
The DNA here is from genome assembly GCA_036008345.1 of Bryobacteraceae bacterium. GTDB lineage: Bacteria > Acidobacteriota > Terriglobia > Bryobacterales > Bryobacteraceae > Palsa-89. Next base: position 21,905 of record DASYNU010000010.1, on the reverse strand, counting down.
ACGATTTCAATGTCACAGGTCTGGGTCTGACATGGGATTTCATTGGAATGGTGCTCCCACGTCCTTTCATCACTCAAATTGTGGACGCGGCGACTTTTGAACCTGGAAAACCCGTCGCACCCGGATCATACATCAGCATTTTCGGAAGCGCCCTCAGTGCCGGCGCCGATTCAACTCCGAGCGCGCGGCTGCCACTCGCCCTCGATTCCGTCCTGGTGAGCTTCGACGTCCCGAGCGCCAACCTAAGCGTACCGGGGCATCTAATCTACGTTTCGCCGGGACAAGTGAACCTCCAGGTTCCCTGGGAGCTGGAAGGACAAACCGCGGCGCAGGTCAAAGTGACCATAAGTTCACCCAATGGCGGCTACGCCTACGGCAATGTATACACGCTTGCCCTGACAGCTTACGCGCCGGCATTCTTTGGACAGCCAGCCCCGGCGCGACGCGGCGAGACGATTTCGCTCTATGCCAATGGTCTTGGCCTGGTGACCAACCAACCAGCCAGCGGCGATCCTGCAACCGCGATTCCGCTTGCGAAAACTACGTCTGCAGCCACAGTCACGATCGGCGAAGCATCCGCCCCGGTCTCATTCAGCGGCCTGGCGCCAGGCTACGCCGGACTCTATCAGATCAACGCAACAGTCCCAACCTCTCTCTCGCCAGGAACCTATCCAATTACCATCACAATCGGCAACCAAACCTCCAAACCATCCACAATCGCCATCCAGTAATCGAGCACCCACACCAGCCACCAGCCACCAGCACCCAGCCACCAGCAATCACCCACCAGCAACCAACCACCAGCCCCCAGCCCCCCAGCAACGCGTTATACTTCGCCCATGTACCGCTTCACGCTAGCCGCCGCTGCCCTGTTCGCAACCGCGTCTCTCTCCGCGGAGTTGCTCGAAAAGCCAACCTTGAGCCGAACCTCCATCGTATTCGTCTACGCGAACGAACTCTGGAGTGTCCCGCGCAACGGAGGCGAGGCCAAGCGGCTCACTGCCGGCCCTGGCTCGAAAACGAATCCGAAGTTCTCTCCAGATGGCTCCCAACTCGCCTTCACCGCCGAATACGACGGCAACGTGGATGTCTTTACCGTCCCCGCCGAGGGTGGCGTGCCCAAGCGAGTTACATTTCATCCCGCGCCCGACGTCGTGCTCGGCTGGACGCCCGATGGATCGCGCATCCTGTTCGCTTCCCCGCGCGCCAGCTTTTCGCGCTTCTTTGAACTGTTCACCGTTGCGCCGGGCGCCGGCGGCCTTCCCGACAAGCTGCCGCTACCGATGGGATTTGAAGGCTCTTATTCGCCGGACGCTCAGCACCTGGCCTACGTGCCGATCGCGCGGGCATTCACAGCCTGGAAACGATATCGCGGCGGCCAAGCCACGCCCATTTGGATCGTGACGCTCGCCAATGGCCACACGGAGAAAATCCCGCGCGAGGGCTCGAACGACTACAACCCCATGTGGGCCGGCGACAAAATATATTTCCTCTCGGACCGCAACGGTCCGGTCTCGCTCTTTTCCTACGAACCGCGCTCCAAGCAAGTGAAGCAGGTGGTGGAGAATCAGGGCCTGGACCTGAAGTCCGCCTCAGACGGCCCGGGCGCGATTGTCTACGAACAATTCGGTGCACTGAATCTCTACGATCTGAAATCCGGCAAGACCAGTCGCGTGAATGTACACATCTCGGGCGATCTGCTGGAAACTCGCGAACACTTGCTCGACGTGAGCAAACGCTTGCACAACCCACACATCTCGCCCACGGGAGCGCGCGCAGTATTCGAAGCCCGTGGGGAAATCCTGACCGTTCCCGCGGAAAAAGGCGACGTTCGTAATCTCACCAATACCACCGCAGTCATGGAGCGCGACCCGGCCTGGTCGCCAGATGGCAAAACCATCGCCTATTTCTCCGACGAATCCGGCGAATATTCGCTCCATCTCGCGCCACAAAGCGGTCTGGGAGAAGTCAAGAAAATCGTACTTGGCGAAAAACCCGGCTTCTACTTTACGCCGCGCTGGTCGCCCGATAGCAAGAAGATTGCCTATGTCGATAGTCACCTCACCATTTGGTATATCGACCTGGAGCAGAAGAAGCCGGTCAAAGTGGACAAGGATCTTTATTGGACCTGGGCGGCCGGCGGCGACCTGACACCGGTCTGGTCGCCCGACAGTAAGTGGCTGGCTTACGCGCGGCGGCTCAAGAACTATATGGCCGCGATCCACGTTTATTCGCTAGCCGACGGCAATACCACACAGGTAACCGATGGCATGAGCGACTGCCGCTATCCAGTGTTCGACAAAGATGGAAAATATCTCTACTTCAGCGCCTCGACTGACGCGGGAGCATCGCTCGAGCCCGATATTCATAGCTTTTCCAGACCCGTGAGCCGCAGCGTCTACGTGGCCGTGCTCTCGAAGAGTCAAGCTTCGCCTCTCGCCCCTGAAAGCGATGAGGAGAAGGACGCCAAACCAGCCGACAAGAAGGATGATGATAAGAAACCCGCCGAAGTCGCTGTCCAGATAGATTTCGATAACATCAGCCAGCGAATTCTCGCTCTGCCCTTGCCCCCTCGCCGCTACACTGGCTTGCAGATTGGCAAAACCGGCGTGTTATTTGCCATCGAAGCTCCCACGCCGATCCCCGGTACGCAAACTGGCCCGCTCGATCTCACTGTGCATCGCTTCGACCTGAAGACGCGCAAGTCGGATGTCGCCATCGGCGGTGTGCGCGGATTCGAAATCTCGCAAAACGGAGAGAAGATGTTATACCGGCAGGGCGAGCGCTGGGTGATTGCTGCGCCCAAGCCCATGGCTACCGGATCCGGCGCTCCGCCAACTCCGCCCCCGGCAGCTTCCGCAAGTGACGGCACGCTGAAGACGGAAGGCATCCAGGTTCGCGTGGATCCGCGGCAGGAGTGGAAACAGATGTACCACGAGGTGTGGCGCATCGAGCGGGATTTCTTCTACGATCCCAACTATCACGGGCTCAATCTGGAAGCCGCGGAAAAGAAATACCAGCCGTACCTGGAATTCATCAGCTCACGCACCGAACTGAATTATCTGTTCCAGGAAATGCTGGGCGAACTCACCATCGGCCATCTCGGCGCGGGAGGCGGCGACACTCCGGATGTAAAACACGTTTCCACCGGATTGCTCGGCGCGGATTACCAAATCGAAAACGGCCGCTATCGTTTCGCGCGCGTCTTCAACGGCGAGAATTGGAATCCGCAATTGAAAGCTCCACTCACGCAACCGGGCGTCAACGTGGCGGCCGGTGAATATCTGCTGGCTGTGAACGGGCAGGGTCTACGCGCCAGCGATAACATCTACAGCCTCTTCGAAAATACCTCGGGCAAATCGGTGGTTTTGAAAGTGGGTCCGGATCCATCCGGCGCAAACTCGCGCGAGGTCACTGTGGTTCCGGTTTCAGACGAAGGCCGGCTGCGCAATCTGGCGTGGATCGAGGACAACCGGCGCAAGGTGGATCAGATGACGAATGGACGCGTGGCGTATATCTACATGCCCGACACCTCCACCAGTGGATACATCAATTTCAACCGCTACTTTTTCGCTCAAGTGGGCAAGGAGGCAGCCATCGTGGACGAACGCTTCAACGCCGGTGGTGCGCTGGCCACCGATATCATCGAATATCTAAAGCGTCCACTGATGAGCCTGGTGGCCACGCGCGACGGCGCGGACGAATCGCAGCCGCAGGGCGCGATCTTTGGACCCAAGGTGATGATCATCAATGAATTCGCCGGCTCGGGCGGCGATGCCATGCCCTGGTATTTCCATCGTGCGGGCGTCGGCAAGCTGATCGGCAAGCGCACCTGGGGGGGATTAGTGGGCAGAGCCCTGTCCCCCGAATTGATGGACGGCGGCTTCGCTACAGCTCCTAGCTCCGGCGTTTGGAATCCGAACGGGGAATGGGAAGTAGAGAATCACGGCATCACGCCGGATATCGAGGTGGACATGGATCCGGAGTTGGTCCGCAGCGGTCACGATCCGCAATTGGAGAAAGCCGTTCAAGTGGTGATGGAAGAACTGGCCCAGCATCCAGTGCCAACGCCCAAGCGCCCGGCCTATCCTAACTATCACAAGACCGAAACATCCACTCACTAGCCTCGTAGGGCAGGGCCATGCCCTGCCAGCCGCTTTTTGATCCCGCTGCCGCAACCTGCGGAGGACCCGGCGCTTACTGCGAACCGGAAAGCGACCCGCCCAGGACCCCGGCAGGGCATGGCCCCGCCCCACAAGCCCTCCAAGTTTCGATTTTGGGAAAACTAAGTGGTATTAGGATGCCATCCCGCGGCGGGTTGTTAACCCTCCTGGAATGCGTGCACAAACGTCTATCATGGAATTATGAGGTTGCGCTCGCTTCCGGGGCTGGCGGTTTTCACATTGCTGCACGCCCAGGTAATCGATTTTGAATCGAACGGGCTACACTACAAGACCCTGACCAAGGGCGGCGTCACTGTGATGTTCGCTTATCTGCCGCCGCACGTGAAAGATTATTCCATCGTCCAAGTATCCATTTCGAATGGTTCACCGGTCTCCTGGACCGTGAAGCCGGAAGATTTCAGCTATCGCAAGCAGGAAGGAGGCGAATTGCAAGCCACTCCCGCCGTCACGGTGGTGAATTCGTTGATCGCCAAAGCCAGCCGTCATGATGTCATCAAGCTAGTGACTACGTATGAGAACCAGCTCTACGGAAACATAAAAATGCAATCCAGCAACGGCTACGAGCGGCGCCGTGAGGACGCATTAGCGGTAGGAATGCCTCTCAGATTGAAGGCTGGAGCAGCAGCCGCAGCCATCGCTCTGGTTTCCACCAAACTAAACTCGGGAGAATCCACCGATGGAGCGGTGTTCTTCTCAAACAACGGAAAAGCCTTCGGGCCGGGCACCATGTTGGTGCACACCGGCGGAGAGCTGTTCGAATTTCCAACCGAAGGTGAGCCAATCGCTCTGAAGTAGCGTTCATTCCTGGCGCAGCGCAACCGCCGGATCGATTTCGAGCGATTTTCGCGCGGGCAGATAACAGGCCAGCAGCGCCAGGCTTGCCAACAGCAGTGGCGCACCAACCAACAATAGCGGATCGGAACTCTCGATGCTAGCGACGGTGAAGAAAATTCCGGATAGCACGCGGATTCCTGCCCATGCGGCCGCTAATCCGACGGCTGTACCAACAGTTACCAGGACCACTCCTTCTGTGATCACCAGTGCGAGCACATCGCTTTTCTGGGCGCCCAACGCAACGCGGATGCCGATTTCGCGGCCACGCTGGCTTACCGCGTAAGCCGTGACACCTGCCAAGCCAACCGAGGCCAGAATCAATCCGAACGCTCCGATCAATCCGTACGTCCAGGAGGCCGCGCGGAGCGGTGACATAAATTCATCTATCTGTTCCTGCATGCTGCGCGCGTCGAAAGGTGTGAGTGCAGGGTCGATAGAAGATATCTCGCGCCGCACCGCGCCGATGGCATCCACTCCCTGCATCGCACGCAACATCAGCGTGACGCCACGCAACGATGGCCGCGCGAAATCTGCCACGCGCAGCGGGAAGTAAATCACGGGATGCTTCTTCTGAGCCACGAAATCCTCCGCCAAATCCTGTACCACTCCCACAACTTGGTAGCTGCGACGTCCTTTTCCCAATATCTCAGGACGCAGATCGAACGTGCCTGGTAGCGCACCCAGGGATGGCGCCACTTCGCCGTTTCCGATCTCGATGGACTGCCCCAACACCTCGCGGCCGGTCCCATACCGGCGCACAAACTCCTGGCTGACGATCACGCAGTCAGCCGTGTCCTGCTTTCGAAATTCGCGGCCCAGCAGGATTGGAATGCCAGCGGTCTCAAAGTAACCCTCGCCAACGATATGCCGAAGGGCATCACCAGTACTTTTGCCGGCCATGGAAACAGTCACGCCCGCATTGCCGGACATCGCTACAGGGACCGTGTCGGTGAGACTCGCGGCGGTCACTGCCGGCAGCCTTCTCACACGGTCTAGAAGCTTCTCAAAGAACGCCGTCGCCTGCGCGCCCGTATATCCATCGCGAATCGGATCGACAGCCACCAGGTACAGATTCCGGGGATTGAATCCTTGCTGAAATCCCAGGCTGCTTTGGATGCCGAGCCCCATATATCCGGTGATCAGCAATAGCATCAGCGACGCAGCCATTTGGCACAGCACCAGCCCGTTGCGAAGACTCCAGCGGCGATGCCTGCGAAGTTGGATGTTTCCACCTTGCTTGAGTGCGGGGCCAAGATCGGTTTGCGTAGTCTCGAGCGCTGGAGCCAGGCCAAATACCAAGCCGGTGAAAACAGTCAGTGCCACTGTGAATATCAGCACGCGGGCATCGGGGTTCATATCGAAGCTGACCGGAATCGGCAATGGCATAGTCATGTGCGAAGCCCATCGCATCAGCCACGCGCTCAGGATAAAACCCAGCACGCCGGCGGCCACCGCAACCAGCATGCTTTCCGTCATCAACTGGCGAATCAGGCGTGCGCGGCTCGCGCCCAATGCCAACCTCACAGCAATTTCGCGCCGCCGTCCGGCCGCTTTCGCGAGCATCATGTTCGCGACATTGGAACAGGCGATCAGCATCACCAAACCCGCCATCACCATCAGAAATTCTTTGAAGAATGGCAGATCCTGCTTCCGGATGGGCAGCATTTTTCCCGCGGAGAGTAGCGTTACCCGCCTTCGCTGTTCTGTTCGGTCAGCCTGAAATCGCTCAGCCTGCGCCAATTGATCGGCCACAGCATTCAGCTCAGCCTCCGCGTGATCGACGGTGATCCCGGGATTCAGGCGCCCGGCCATTTGGAACATATTCAGGTCGTGACGTTCGAGCGCGTTTCCGGCTAGTTCCGGTGCGATATTCGCGTCTGTGGAAAGCGGCATCCACAGATCAGCCGCAAAGAGCACGGGCGACGCTCCCAGGAAATCCTTCGGACCCACGCCGGTTACGACACAGGGATACCCATTGACACGTAGCGTCTCTCCGGCTATGGACGGATCGGACGCCAGATGATTCTGCCAGAATCGGTAGCTCACGACCACGGCCGGAGACTGCTCTTGCGTCGAATCGAACAAACGGCCTAGCGCCGGACGCACGCCCAGCGTAGAGAAATAGGAGGGCGTGACCAGATGTCCCCAGGTCCGCTCCGTATGGCCGTTGATCGACACACTGAATGGGACTGGCGCGAGGTAAGCCAGCGTGGAAGAAAACACGCCGGTCAGTTCACGATAGCGTTTGTAGCTCGGATAAGATGCCGGTAGCTGCAACGCGACCAATTGATCCGGATTCGGAACGGCGGGCAAATCGCGCAGAATCATCCCATTCATCTCGCTATAAGCCGATGTTGCGATGGCGATGCCGAGGGTAAGCGAAAACAGTGCGACGAATGTAAATCCCGGTGAACCGGCCAGTACGCGCAGCCCGTGCCGCGTGTCCTGGCGTAAGTCAGCGAAGTACATGCCTCTCATTCTCCGCCAAATTTGGACACGCTAGAATGGGCCTATGCGCCCCGTTCTGCTCTTTACCGCGTGTCTTTTGGTAGCCGCCGAACCCGCTCATCAGCGGGACTTCACTTTCGAATACAACGCCACTGTAAAGGACATTCCGGCGGGAACTCAGAAGCTGGAGCTTTGGATTCCCGTCCCGCATGATGATCCCTATCAACGAATTCTGGACGTTCATGTAGACACGCCGTATCCACATCAGATTTTGACCGGCGATCAGGGCAATAGGCTGCTGCATCTCACGATCGAGCAACCGAAAGAATCGAGCGTTCCAGTGACGCTCACGTTCCATGCTGTCCGATTGGAGCGGATTCAGCCGATCGTTTTGGTGAAGAACGCTGTAGCGCACGATGACGATCTCAGCCGCTGGCTGAAGCCGGACCGGTTGGTGCCCATCGATGGCCAGATCCGAACGTGGGCGCGGGAGGTGGTGGACGCCGTCCACGCCCAAACCGATCTTAAAATGGCGCGGGCGATTTACAACCATGTTGTGTCCACGGTGAAATACGACAAGACCGGCAAGGGCTGGGGACGCGGCGACATCTATTATGCCTGCGATGCGCGGCGCGGAAACTGCACGGATTTCCACGCCATCTTCATCGGGTATGTGCGCGCCATGGGCATACCAGCGCGATTCGCAATCGGGTTCCCGCTGCCGGCCGAGCGGGGTGCGGGCAAGATCGCGGGATACCATTGCTGGGCGGAATTCTACGCGAAAGGAATCGGATGGATACCGGTGGATGCGTCGGAGGCCGCCAAGAATCCTGCCAAGCGCGAGTATTTCTTTGGGGCGCACGATGAGAATCGCGTGGAGCTTTCCAAGGGCCGCGATGTAGTGTTGACGCCGAAGCAACAAGGCGATCCACTGAACTACTTCGTTTATCCTTACGTCGAGATTGACGGCAAGCCGTACGCCAATCTCGAAACCGGCTATTCGTACCGCGACCTGGCGCCGGTTGCCCAGCGTTAGTCGTAGCGCAGAGCCTGCACCGGATTCACGCGCGTGGCGCGGCTTGCTGGGATAAACGACGCGAGCAATCCACCGAGCACGATCAGTGCGAGCGTGACCGAGATCCCCAGCGGGTCTGACGTGGTCACTTCAAACAGCATGCTGCGTAGGAAGCGAGCCAGCAGGAAGGCGAGCGGCAATCCAATCAGCAGGCCGCCGGCTACCAGCAACGTGGATTCACGGAGGAAGAGCCAAAGCACGTCGCGATGTTGAGCACCGATGCTTAGGCGAATCCCGATTTCGCGCGTGCGCCGCGTGACTGAATACGAGATCAGCCCGTAGATACCAACCAAAGCAAGAGCTGTTCCTAACACTCCGAATAACGTGGACAAAAACGTTAACAAGCGGTCCTGCGCAATGATAGTGTCGCGTATCAAGGCCATGGAGGAAACGCTAGAGACCTCGAAGCCTGGCGCGGCGGTTTTGACGAGGTCGCGGATCTCGTGTTCCACCTGGCCGGCCGAACCCCGGTAACGAATCTCCAGCGGCGCCCACTCCCCGTGTTGCTGATCGAAGGCGAGGTAGACGATCGGGCGCAGGCCCTCCCGCACATTCTGGTATTTGCTGTTGCCTGCGACACCGATGACCTGGATGTTCTGCTTATTCCAGCCATCGAAATGCCTTCCGATCGGGTCCTGACCGGGCGAGAGCAGGGACGCCAAGCGTTGGTTGACAATGGCGACGGGCGCAGACCCCTTGCGATCGGCCGCTTGAAAATCGCGCCCGCGAAAAAGCGGGATGAGCATGGTTCGAAAGTAACCGGGACTCACGATCTGGAAGGATACTTCGTCGATGCGCCTCGATGTCTCGCAAATCGTAATGTTGTCCGACATCAGGGCGCCTGTGAGGACGCCGGGGCTCGCCAGCGCGGCAGATTCGACGTCGGGAAATTGGCGAATGCGGGTCAAGAGGTTAACCAGACCGGAGTGGGTCGCCGGACCGTCGAGGGTCAGGGCGTTAATCTCAGCAGTGAGTAAATGATCGATGTCGAAACCAAGATCGATCGTCTTCAGCTTGCTGAGGCTGTGCGTGAACAGGCTGGCGCCAAAAAGCAGAACTACTGCCAACGCAACCTGCACGAGGATAAGGGAACGTCTTACCAGGCTGCGGCGCATGCCCAGAGGTGTTATTCCTTTGAACCCTGGCGCGGCATCGGTACGAGAGGCCTGCCACGCGGGATACAATCCCGCGATGACAGCAGTAAAGGCACAAACGCTGAAGGCGAAAAGCAGAACGGAGGCGTCGGGCGCAACCTGCAGGCTGGTGTAGCGTTGTCCTGAATTGAACAAAGCCAGCAGAAATCGCAGAAGACTGATCGAAAGAAAATAGGCTACCGCGCCACCACCAAATGCCAACAGAAAAGTCTCTAGAAGCAACTGGCGCAGCAGCCTCCAGCGGCTGATCCCGAGCGAGAGCTTGATGGCGAATTCCTGATGGCGTTCGTTGGCGCGGGCGAGCAAGAGATTTGCCAGATTGGCGCAGGCCACTAACAGCACCAGGGTAACCGCCCCCATCAGAATCAGCAACGGATCGCGCAGTTCGGTGCGCCAGCTATCGAAACCTTTGCTGGCATCCCGAAAATAATAAACCGAACCGGCATTCGCCCGATCCTTGGGAAGCGCATCTTCAATGGAGCGGCTAACGCTCGTCAGGCGCGACTGAGCTTCCGCCGGCGATATACCCAGCTTGAGCCGCGCCATCACTTTCAGCCAAATGTAGTTGGCCGTTTCCCGTGTATGGCCGGTGAAATCCACTGCTAGCGCCATGGGTACCCAAACGTCATAGCGCCGCTGGAGTTCGGATCCGATGAAATCAGGAGCCGCCACACCGACCACTTGCAAAGGGATACCGCCGATTCGAACGATGCGACTTAAGACACGGACATCGCCGCCGAAATGACTTTGCCAGTTTCGATAGCTGAGGACACAAACGCGATGCGCGTGCTCTACGCGATCGTCTTCTTCGTCGAGTAAGCGACCGAGGGCTGGACGCGTGCGGAAAAATGTGAAATAGGAGCCGCTGACTATTTCGAGGTCGATCTTACTCTGTTCGCCCCCGAGGTCTAGATGCGAAGACTGACTCGTGAACGCGATGGCGTCGGCGAAGATTGCATTTTGGCGGCGAAGTTCCCGATAGATCGGATAGTTGAAGGCGTTGCTTTCGAACTTGTCGAGATGCGCACTCACCTGCACGATGCGGTGCGGGTCCGGTACTGGCAGGGTCTTCAGCAGGATGCCATTCACCAGCGTGAAGATAGCCGTGTTTACACCTATTCCGAATGCTAACGACAGCAGGGCGACGGTGACGAAGCCGGGGCTTTTCCGGAGACTGCGATAAGCGTGGCGTAAGTCTTGGAGCATCTGTTCCAGCCAGACGAACGAGCGCACGTCGCGGTGCAGTTCTTTCGATTGTTCGACTCCGCCGTAGGCCCTCCGGGCGGCCAGGCGCGCTGCGGGGAGATCCATGCCCTGACGCAGGAATTCGTCTTCGAGCAGCGCTAGGTGCGAGGCGATCTCGCGGATCATTTCCTGCTCGGCGCGTTTGCGGGTGAAGAAATTGCGGACTTTTGCGAACAGACGTCTCAAGGCTCGTGACCTCTCGACCACAGTCTGGCGCAGTCTCACTTGGTTGTCAAGTGGAGAAAAGGCACCGTGGAGAAAAGGCACCGACTCCCTTACGGTCGCGGTTCGGAAACGCGTACCGAGCTGCCTTGCCGAGCTGCCGTGCCGAGCCGCCGTGCCGAGCCGCCTTATCGAGCCGCCTTACCGAGCCGCTTTACCGAGCCGCCGTGCCGAGCCGCGACCGTTAGGGAGCCGGTGCTATTCGGTGGCGTAGTTGATTTCCATGCGGCGGACTTGGAAGCTGGCGGCAACCAGGACGGCGGCTGAGACCAGTAACAGGCCGGGGATGGCGATGTAGGCGGGCATGGGGTCCACACTGATAGAGAGTATCGCGAAAAAGGTACCCGACTCGGGGACAATCTGGATGGGGCACAGGGATTTCAAGTAGTAAATCACGCTGATTTTTTGCAACAAGGACGGCAGCAAGCTGTTGATGGATTCCCATACCAGAATGACGGCGGCGGGAATCAGAGGATTGCGGAACACTACGCCGGCAGCGAGAAAAATGCTGCCGTAGCCGATGCACGCGAGAATAGTCGCACCCAGATATGCGGCCATATGTGAGAGGCCGTTGCCATTCATCAGGTAATCCGAGAATACTCGCCAACCGTGCGACCAGTATAGGCCGGCGATCTGGAGCGCGGTGCTGGTTGTGAAAATCAGGCAGGTGGCGATAACGCCGGCCAGGAATTTTCCGGCCAACAGCACCTCGCGGCGAATCGGCGCCAAGAAGTAATAGTGCAGGCTGCGATCCAGAACTTCGCCGCGAAACAGGTTCATGAAAATTCCCAGGCACCCGAAGAAAACGGCCAGCCGCAGAAAGAAAAGCTGGAACAGCGTAGCGAAGACGTTGGTGTCCTGGCCGAAATCGCGGTTACGGCCCATTTTAATTTCGACGATAGATTTCGCAGTGAACAGTACCACCGGCAGGTAGGCCAGCAGATAGATCCAGAATCCGCGCTTTGAGAGAAATGTCTTGCGCATTTCCAGCCGAAGCACCGCCCCTATTTGCGTGATCCAGAGTGGATTCATCGGCCAGCCTCCTCGGAACCGATCAGGTATTCATACACGGAATTCACGTCGTCATCGGCCGGCGCGACCGATTCGATGGTCACGCCGTTTTGGGCGATGTGATTCAGCAAGAGATAGAATTTGTCAGGATCGCGGGTCTTCACCAGCACGCCGAGACCGTCTTTGTGGATCTGGGCTTCCACTACCGAATCCTGCTCGAAGACTTTGGCGGCCAGGACGCCGGGGCGATTGCAACGCACCAGGATCTGCATGGGATGCTCCTGCATCTCGCTGCGGACGCCACGAATCTTGCCTTCGGCGACCACATAACCGTTGCTCAGCAGGATGACTTGATCGGAAATCTGATCTACTTCGTGCAGGATGTGGCTGGATATGATGACGTGCATGCCATCTTCCGCCAAAGCGCGAAACAGGGCGATAGTTTCAGCGCGGACCAACGGATCGAGGCCGTTCAGAGGTTCATCCAGCACCAGGACGCTGGGCCCGTGGCAGATGGATTGCGCCAGTTTGATGCGCTGTCGCATGCCTTTGCTATAACCGGCGATTTTGCGCCGCGCCGGTTCCAGCATGCCCACTCGCTGGATGGCTTGCCAGGTAAGATCTTCGGCCTCGGCGTGGCCGCAGCCATATAAACGCAAATAGGAATAGACGAATTGGTAGCCGGTAAAACCCTTGGGGAACGAATCGAACTGGGTGCAGTAGCCGAGGTAGCGGAACAGCTCCTCCGGCTGATCGGGCCGGATGCCGAGCACGTTGATGTGACCGCGCGATGGCCGGATCAGGCCGGTCATCAGGTTCATGAGAGTGGTTTTGCCGGATCCATTGGGGCCGACGAGGCTGGTGATACCGGGTGGGATGGACAAATTGACGCGGTTGACGCCCAGCACGTCTCCATAGAATTTGGAGACGTTCTCAAACACCACTCGATCGTTCGCGCGCATCAGCGTACCACCTCATAAGCGCGTACTTTCTTCGCCAAAAGCGCCAGGCACATGCCGCACATTGCGAGCAAAGCGATCCAGGCGCCCACCACCGGGATGTCGACATGCGCCTCCACTCCGAAAAGCTGCGCGCACACGCGCGTGATGAGTGCGCCGGGCGCGATGTAGTAGCCGATGTTGGATTGCATCACGGCGTTGATGGCGGCGCCGAAGCCGGACAGGAAAAACATTACGCCCAAAATCAACGCGCCTGCTGCGATCCGCCATTTCACCCAGGCCGAGAGTGCCATGGCGAGGAGCGAAATCATCAGAATGTAAATCCAGGAGCTCAGCAGGATCGCGGAGGCGAGCGACCGGTTTTCCCACATCCAACCTGGCCCTGAGAGATTCGCTTCAATGCCAAACAGGATCAAGGCGGGCACCCAGGTTATGAAAGACAACAGGTAAAACAGCGAACATAGTTTTCCGAGCACATACTCGGCGCGGGAGAATGGACGGCAGAAATACAAAGGCAGCGCGCCATTCGCGAGGTCCGGGGCGATGGTGTTCGGCCCAATGAACGCGGTAAGAAAGAACGCGATGCCGCCCTGGACTCCTAAGAATCCCAGGAAAAAATCGCCGTTGACGTTGATAGCCTCATTGTGGCGGGCGTGCACCATGTTCAAGATGGCGGCGTTGTGATTTAAGTAAATCAGAATGGCGCAGATGAGCGGGCTGAAAAAACTCAGTACAAATATGGTCGTGAGAAACTTGGAGCGGAACATGCCGCGCAACGCATAGCGCGTCAGGACAAAGAAGCGCGACCAGGGCGGCGTGAGGCGCCCGGTGTAAGAGCGATAGCTGCGTTTATAAACTGCCATTGGTGGGGTTCTCCATGGCCTTGAGGAAAATATCTTCCAGCGTGTCGCGCCGATAGTTGAGGCGGCGCAACTGCACCTGGCGCTCAGCGGCCAAACGATAAATGTCGCGGATTTCCATGCCGTCTGAGAGGACGGCCTTCAATCGGTTGGCCGATAGGGCGCATTCGCATCCCATCCCCTCCAGAGCCAGCGCGAATGCGGCGCTATCACCCACTGGTTCCATCTCGACGAAATGGCGATTGGCGCGGCGCTCTTCTTCCAGATTCGAATAATGCACGATGCGGCCGTCTTTCAGGATCAGCACTTCCTCGCAGATCTCTTCCACATCGCGCAGCAGGTGCGAGCACAGCACGATATGCACGTCGTGCACCTGGCGCATTTCCTTGATCATGCGGATCATGCGCTGGCGCGCCGGCGGATCGAGGCCGTTGGTGGGCTCATCCAGGATGATCAGCTTGGGGCCATGCACGATGGCTTGCGCTAACTTCGCGAGCTGCTTCATGCCGAGCGAATAGGTCCCGACTTTGCGGTAGCGCGATTCGCCCAGGCCAACATAAAACAATGATTCGTGAGCGCGTTCGAGCGCGGCTTCCGATGGCAGTCCCGACAGTTCGCCCATGAAGCGGATAAACGAAACCGCGGTCATATTCGCAATGAACGCGTCGTTTTCCGGCATATAGCCGACCACGCTGCGGATTTGTTTGGTTTGCGTGCGGATATCGTAACCAAAAATACGGGCCGTGCCGCCGGAGGGTGGATAGAAACCGAGGAGGGTATTAATAAGTGTGGACTTCCCGGCGCCGTTGGGACCGAGAAGTCCGATGGTCCGTCCGGACAGGGAGCACGTGAGGCCTTTGAGGATTTCCCTCTTACCGAAACGTACTCCCAATCCTTCGAGCTCGATTACCGGTGTCATTTCCTGGCTTCGGATCCAATTCTCTTCTGTACCAGCATGGCATTTCCCAAGATTTGCGGCACGGCCAGCGTATCCAGGTTCAGGCCGAAGAATGAACCGGTGGATGAAACCAGAATCCGGTTGGGCTCGCCATAGGCGCAGATAACACCTGGAGTGCTGTTGGCTTGTAGTTGCGCGATGGCCGCGCGTTGGGCCGGCGAAACCGCGCTGGTGGCGTTCAATCCGTCGGCCAGGCTGCCGAGCACCGAACCCAGGTTGTGATAGATCACGCCCGAAATATTGGTGCTGGAGTTGCGAGGCATCTGGTTCCGGAAATTCACGGAGCTGGTCAGCGTGTAGCCGGTGCTCTGATTCTGGATGGCGCGCTGCAGCAAGGTTTGATTGGCGGCTGCCACCAGGTATCCATTCACGAAAGTGTAGTCGGCTTCGAATACGCCCGTGCTGGGTTTCACGGTGTAGATGGTGAGCGCGCCCGACGGAGTGTTGGTCAGCGTCAGCTTCACTGGATTGTTGGATTGTTGATTGGCGTAGTTGACGCCCGCTTCAATTGCTGTTTGCAACTGGCCCGGATTGTATACTTCGACGGCGAACTCCCAGCTTGGGATCGGAAGAATGGGGCCGTCGATCGCGAAAGCAATATCGCCGCCCAGCGCATTCGCCACATCGTTGATGATCTGATAGCCTTCTCGGCTGATGTCGGACAGCGCTGCATTGCTCTGCGCGTCGTCGGCCTTGGCGGAATTCATCAGATCCTGCAGCAAAGCGTGGGGATTCTTGATCACAAAGCCGGCCGCCAAGCTTGCATCCGGAGAGACAAAGTTGAGCGATCCGATGGGACCGGGAGCAGCCAGCCAAGATGCTACGCCGGTACGCTCGCGATTGAAGGTGAGTGACACCTGGTTGTCTACTTGCCCCGCGACATCCTTGCGCTCGAACAACACGTAGCGCAGGTCCTTGATTCCGGATTGATCTGGCGTGGAGGTTCCCATGGCCTGACGGCGTTCTCTTCGATCTACGGAATCCGAGAACATTTGTTCCGTATCAATTGCCAGCAGCCATCCGGCGCCGGATTGATAGGACTGCATGACGTCGTTATAGAGGCGCGTGTCTTCGAAGCTCTCGCTTCCAGAAGCTCCTTCCACGATGCCGGCCACTTCCTGAAGCGGATGCGTGGCGGAGGACAGCGCGATGATGTTGTTCTTGATGTAGGCTTGCAGGCCTTTCGGGGGCGCCGCGGTATTCATGGTCGCCGCACTTTCATGGATGGTCAGCGACATTCCGTGCTGGTTCGCGCTCAAGGCCTGGAATTGGGCTTGCAGCGTCTCTTTCAAACCCGATTGCGTAACTTCGGCCAGGAATAACGGCTCCTTGACGCCGTTTTCGTCCACCGTCATGGCGAAGACAATCTCATTGCCCAGGCCATCGGTAAAGGTCTTGATCTTCTGCACGATGTCGTCGAGCGTGGGTTCATTCGGACCGGGTTGATGCTCGCTCCACCATTGCTTCAGGACTTCACTCTGCTGCATGCGCTGCTGCAGCAGGCGATTAGCTTCGGTGATGGTGGCGCCAATATTCGGGATAGCGGCGTAGATGACAGCGTCGTGCGGGACGAACTTTGTCAGGTTGGATTTGTAACGCAAGCCGGGCGACGGCATGGCTTCCAGTTGCTTCTGGATGGCGGAAAGCTCGCCCAGGACCGCGACATATTGGGCGGCGTTCTGGCTCCAGGCCACATCATCTTCCACGGGGATCTTGGCGATGCTCGAATCGGTGGTCACCTGGTCGCCACGATGCAGAGTGTCAGTTTGGTTCTTCTCTTCTACCGTAACCGTACCTTCCACCACCGAGACGCGTGAGCCTTTGGTTCCGGTGCTGACGGCGAAGATGGTGCCCTTCACGGACACCAAGCAATCGGCCGTTGCGACGTACAGCTTGCCATTATGCTGTTTGGCGGCCTGTACGATTACGTTGCCCCGATCCAGGTGGATGGTGGTGCCGCGGGCGGTACGGGTGAAAGATACTTGCGACCGTTCATTCATTTCGACCAGCGATCCGTCGGTGAGTCGCAGAACGGCGGTTGAACCTTTGGAGGTCCGAACGGCCTGCTTTTCGCCCAGCTCCTTGCCTGAAAAGATGGGGGTGTTGGAGCGGTCGGCTACTTGATAAAGGATTCCGTGGACGGTTTGAACAGTGGCGCGCATTCCGGGAGCCGGCATCAGGTTCCGCATCACTCCCCAAGTGCTGAGTCCGACGCCTACCGCGAGGGCGGCTGCGATGGCCCATTTCGCGACCATGGGAAACGGTCGCACCACGACCTTGGGACGTGGCAGCGTTCTCACTTTTCCGGAGCGGGCGGCTTCGAGGGCATGCCGGCAATCGACGCACTGGTGGGTATGATCCTCCAGCAGAAGGGCGCGCGATTCGGAGAGCGTCTTTGCCAGATAGGCCGGGATGAGGCTCTGGAAATCGGCGCAGGTGCGCAGGAGTTCGAGCGAAGCACCAGAGCCTGCATGCGGCAGAATACGCGCGCGAACCCGGGCGGCGGCTTGTTCCAGCGCGGACGCATCGATGGGCTCGTTGCGGATTTCGTCTATGATTTGATCCAGTCTGTCTTTTTTCATGACCTCTCTCCTAAGTAAGCTCGAACGTCTTTTTGCAGCCGGGTGCGCGTGCGATGCAAAATCACTGCCACATGAATCTGAGAAATACCTAATATCTTGGCGATCTCCTGGTTAGGGAGATCTTCAAAGAAGCGCATGGCGAAGATCTCGGCCTCGCGCGGATTCAGCCTGGCTAGCGCCACACGCAGGCACTCGCGCAGCTCTTTAGCTTCCGGCTGCTGCTTCTCGGTTGGAAGAGCGCCCGGTGGGACGTCATCCAAGGGCACGTTACGGGCGTCCTTGCCGGAGCGGACCACGTCGAGTGAGACGTTGATGGCCGCGCGCCGGAAGTAGCTTTCCTGGCGTTCCAGGGCGCGGGCTGCCTGATCGCGCCGGAGCATCCGCAAGAACACCGTTTGCAGCACATCTTCGGCATCGGCGGCGTTGCCGGTGATGCGATAAGCCGTGCGGAAGACCAGGCCGTGATGAGCCTGATACATCCGCTCGAGATCATCCGGTATCGGAGTAACGGGTTCCTCCCGAATTGCGAGTTGCAGAGGGCACCTCCTGTCGTGTCGTAAGTAAGGACAGGGGTTTGGGTACATTATTACAGACGGCGGGCGACAGGGGCGGGCGGCAGGAGGCAGGCGGCAGCCCGGGCAGACGTCAGAAGGCAGCGGTCGGCTGGGGCCAGCGGTGTTCGGAGTTGGGATTGGGGTCGTTTTTGCATTTTTTCGCTTTTGTATGTAGGGTATTGATTTAAAACACCTTCGGGGTGAGCACAGGGTCGATTTACGGTAGCAGGTGTTTTGGCTTAGGAAGCGCATGGGGGGCCGCAAGGTGTGGCAGTTTCGCAGCATATAGCGCGGAGAGGTTCGTGAATCAGCCGGCGTCGATTGCGCGGGAGAGATCCCTGAGGGTAACCATCAGCGTCATAGCGTCGCCTGGGGAGGGATCAAAACCAAGGGCGACGTAGAATCTTCGGGCCTCTTCGGAAATCGCGTGGACGATGATTCCCCGGATTCCGATGGTGTCGGCCGCTTGGACTACGCGGCGTGCGGCATCGCGGAACATGCTGCGGCCCAGCCCTCGGCCCTGGTATGCGCGATCCACTGCCATCCTTGCCAGGACCACCTCAGGGACCGGTTCCGGCATATTTCTCCGGAACTTTCCAGAAACGTTGGCCTGTGCGATCGCGCCTGAGGCGAGCGCGTAGAAAGCGACGACGCGTTTGTCTTCACAGACGACGTAAGTTCGGGACGCGCCGGTCGACTGGTTGACTAATGCACGGCGGCGGAGCCAGTTGTCCAGTACGGCTTGGCCGGACTCGAAGGCTTCGATCCGATGCTCCGCAGTCAGGGGCTCGGGCGATGAAAGCACTGCTCACTCCCATGGTGCGAGAGTTCGCAGGCTCTTCAGCAAACGCTTGTTGGGCCGAGGCCTGGCGTCCAGGCGCGCCAGAAATTGGCGATATGCCTTCGGACTCACGGTAAGAACAGTGCGATCCAGCAACGTGTCTTCGGCGGCGCGGCGGGCGGCGTCCAACACGAAGTCGGTTCGGTTCTTGCCGGCTAGCCGCGCGGCTCGATCGATCAGTTCGCGGACTTGTGGTTGGATGCGGATGTTGAGCGCTTCGCGCCGGGTGGAAACTGGCATATACATCAGTATATCGCAGCGTAATGACGTTGTCATTACCAAAAGCGTGGTGGAATGGCAGCGCACGGCGCTGCCCCACATCTGAGTCTACGGTTGGGCTACGGCGATGGTCACTTTGTTGGATGTGGTCACGCTGCCGATTTTGATCTGGATTGGTACGGTGTCGCTTGGGCTTACGCCGGTGGGCACTTGGACGTTGATTTGGTTGAGACCGACGAATTGAGGCGAGAGGCCTGAGAATTGGACGTTGGCGGCGATGCCGCCGATTAGTACTGTCGGTTTGGTGACGGTGTTACGCGTGGCGGCGCCGGGGGCCGTGCCGTCCGTAATGGCCGGAGTTACTGGGCCTAGGCCGTTCGCTAGTAGAACCAGTATTTCGCCAGGCTTGGCCGGATGAGTTGCGTCGGCTATAGAACCGTCTGGGTTGATGGCGATGGCTTGGCCTGTGCCTGAGTTGGTGGTGAATAACGCCGGGGCTGTTGCGGCTACCGGTACGGAGAATGACTGCGACACGCCTGCGCCGTTGGTCACGACGATGCTCCCTGTTCCTGTGGCTGCGCTCAGCGCGTTCCAGGGGATTTGCAAATTGATTTGGAGGGGCGAGACGTAAAAAAGCGGTGCTGGAATGCCGTTGACGGTGACTGAGACATTGTCGAGTGAATTTGGCAGCGGGATTTCAGAAGCGTAGGTAATAGCCGTGGCGAGATTCGAACCAAATAGGGACGCGATGGCGCCTTCGGGTAGCGGAGCGCCTACTACGAAGCCGGCTCCATTCAACGCTCCTGTGACGGTGGGCGAATTCGCGTTCGCCAGTGGAAGGGCGCGAAGGTTGTCGACGTAGTATGTCCCTGCGCTGCCCAGGTACACCATCGCGGATTTTACGTTGGTGAAGTCGGGTGTGCCGCCGAAGCAGGTGAGCTGTTTGGGATCGAGAGCGACGGTGATGGTGCTGGATTCGTTCGAAGGCAGCGGCTCAAAGTTCGCGTTCTGACACCAAACGTAGCTGGAGCCGGATTGGAACGCGATGGCGGAGGTGCCTGGCGCAACCGGAATCTGGACATCGATAGCAAATGTTGTGCGGCCCGTGAGATTCACGGCGGATGGAAACAACACGCCAAACCAGCCACCTGCGGTCACGTTTGCCTGCAGTCCAAAATTCCCGTCGCTGTGAAACGTGGAGGTTTGGGAAACGGTTCCGGCGGCCGGACTCACCGGGCCCCAACCGTCGGTACCGAACTCGAAGGATTCGAGGGTCCAGGGACCGGTTGGGCTGGGGCTTACGCTCACGAACAGGTACGCGGCGTTCGATAGCTTGTGATTGCTGTCCTCCACCGTGTAGGCGACTTGCGTGTTGCCGTTGAAGTTCAAGGATGGCGTGAATTGGACGCCTTGACTTACCACGTTGAAGGTGCCGCCGTAGGCTGTCCCTGAGGTTTTGAGATTGATGCTGGTGGGGTTGATTGTACCGCCCTCATAGGCGATGTCGTTCGCGAGCGGATTCAATGTCACGGCCATGTTCGCGGGCGCTGTGGCCCATTGATCGCCCGCGACCGGCGCGAGCGGAAGCATCGAATTCGCGGCCATTTCTTGCTCGAAGTTGCCCATAGTCTGGAGGATGGGGCTGGCGGACTCGAGATCGAATCCGTCGGGCGACTCGGCGGTTGAAATCGAAGAGCCGGGCAGGAGATCCCAAAAGAGGGCGCCGCTGCCTCCATCCTTGAAGACGCGATCCGTCCAATCCTTATATACGGCGTTGCGGCTGTTGCCGGCCATCAAGCCGAATTCACCCATGTAGGCGGGCTTGTTTACGGGCTTCATGGAATCCGCGAAGTGCTGATCGAGGAAAGTGTCGGCCCAGGCGACGGTCTGGCCCACGCCTTCGGGATAGAGGTGAAATCCGAAGACATCGATGTTCGCTGTTTGAGCGAAGGCCAGGGTGTCGACACCGCTGGAGCAGTTTTCCAGGTAATCGCTGGGCGGAGCGGTGGGAATGCAGAAAAAGCCTTCGTCGCCAACTGAGACGAGATGATTCGAATCCACGCTTTTGATGTACGCGGCGACATCCTGAATCCAGGATTGAATTGTCGAAGTCGTGCAGGTTCCGGAAGTTGGCAGTCCCTCGCCCTGGCAGCGAGGCTCATTGGCGAGTTCCCAGAGCATGATGGTGGGGTCGTCTTTATAGGCGAGACCGTTCAGGGTGTTGACGTGATTTAGGACGTGGCTGATCCAATTTTTGTACCACTGGCGAATGGTTGGGTCGGTGTAGAACTGATCGTGATATTTTTCGCCGAGCCAATTCACATATTGATCCATGCCGCCGTAGTCGGGCCAATTATTGACGAAGGGGATGATTAGTTTGATGCCGAGCTGGCCGGCGCGGTAGATGGCGTAGTCGACGTTGGCGAGGCCGGTGGTGGCGCTGTCGTTATAGGCTGGGGCGCTGCCGTTCCAGTATTGCAGGTAAAAGCTGTTGTTTGAGGATGGGACTCCGATATCGTCGAAGGCCCACATGCGGACGACGTTGAAGTGGTTGTTGGAGGCTGTTCCGAGAAGCTGATCAACAGTGGCGTGGGGCGAGAACATCAGCACGTAGCAGTTGGCGCCGCCGAAGCGGAACAGGGATCCATTCAACATTAATTGATCGTTGACGGCTTTTACGAAGGTATTTGGGGAGGGCGGCATCGCGGCGGTCAGGGATATCGTAGCTACCAAGAATACAATCCGCACCGATGGCATGA
>DASYNU010000009.1:0-33181 GCA_036008345.1 Bryobacteraceae bacterium | reverse complement strand
AGCGCCAGCCGGTTCCGTGGCTTCGCACCGAATTCAACGAGGGGTTCGGGAGTTTTTCTCCCGACTCGCTTTGGATCGCGTACATATCGAACGAGTCCGGCCGAAATGAGGTTTATGTGCGGCCCTTCACCTCACCAGATCCGGCGGCTGCTTCTACCCCGAATCGGCCCGGTGGATTGAAACAGCAGGTATCCAAGGATGGCCTCGGCTCCTACCGGCTCCGCTGGAGAGCGGATGGGAAGGAGCTGTTTTTTCAGGACCGGCAAGACTCCGTGATGTCGGTCGACGTGAGCACCAATCCGGTGTTTCGTTCCGGGATTCCGCGACCACTGTTTAAGTTACCGCTGGGAACCGGTGGCTGGGATGTTGCGGGGGACGGGAAACGATTCTTGCTGACTCTTGCCGCAGACACGACTGAAAGCTCCGCAGTTCCGCCGATCATCGTGATGCTGAATTGGGCAGCGCGCCCAAGACAGTAAGACTGCACCGAAGTGGAGCGCGAACACCACCGTCAGTTGAACCCTCGGTTGGGATAGAATCCTTAGAAAATGCCGTCGCTCTCTCTGCCAATGGCAAGCCGTGGCCGTGAATCCACGTCTTAAGGGTTTGCCATCGGTAGGGAATCGATCTTCGGCAACTCGGCAGTTACTTTTTGCAGATCGCAGACGCATATTTTCTGGAAAGCGTGTTCTTCATTTCCAATCCGCTGTATATGTCGCCCGTGAGATAAAATCAGCTAACACTCTATGCCGCTGGCTCCCGGAACTCGATTGGGACCCTTCGAGATCCTTGCACCGATTGGCGCGGGAGGCATGGGCGAGGTTTACCGAGCCAAGGATACCAAGCTGAAGCGCGAAGTCGCCCTGAAAGTCTTGCCGGATTCCTTTGCCGATGACCCGGCGCGACTGGCTCGCTTCCAGCGCGAGGCTGAGATGCTGGCATCGCTGAATCATCGGAACATCGCTCAGATATACGGCGTGGAGGATCGCGCGATCGTGATGGAATTGGTGGAGGGCGGAACGCTTTCGAGTCCTCTACCGATTGAAACAGCGCTGAATTACGCCCAGCAAATCGCGGAAGCACTGGAATACGCGCAAGAGCGCGGTGTCATTCATCGCGATTTGAAGCCCGCCAACATCAAGGTCACTTCGGACGGCACTGTCAAGCTACTGGATTTCGGATTAGCGAAAGCAATCGAGGACCCGGCCGCGCCGCGCGATGATCCTGAACACTCGCCCACGCTCACACTGGGTGTCACTCGCATCGGCGTGATCCTGGGCACGGCTGCCTATATGTCGCCGGAGCAGGCCAGCGGCAAGACTGCGGATCGCCGTGCGGACATCTGGGGGTTCGGTGTGGTGCTGTATGAGATGTTGAGCGGCAAGCGGGCGTTCGCGGGCGAATCGGTTTCGGATACGTTAGCGTCTGTACTGAAGGTCGAGCCGGATTGGAGCGCGCTGCCCAAGGAAACGCCCGCAGCGATTCGAAGACTGATTCAACGGTGCCTGACGAAGGATCGCAAGCAGCGGCTGCAAGCGATCGGCGAAGCGCGCATCGCCATCGACGATTCGTTGAGCGGTGCGCCCCCGGAAACCGCCGAGTCCCTGCCCGCCTGGCCAAGAATTGTGCCGTGGGTTGTCGCGGGAGTTCTGGCAGCGGCGCTGGCAATCACGATGGTCCTGTGGGCGCCTTGGCACGTCGCGCGACCCGTCGAGCAGCCGCTAGTGCGGCTGGATGTCGATCTGGGTCCGGAAATCTCCTTGCATCCTATCGGTCAAGCTCAAGCGGTGAACAGTGTCATCATCTCTCCCGATGGCACGCGTCTGGCCTACGTAGCAAGTTTGGGGGGCGGCCCGCAAAAGCTTTTCATCAGAAAGCTGGATCGGCCCAATGCCACCGAACTTCCGGGCACGGAGGGAGCGATCCTGCCATTTTTCTCGCCTGACGGGCAGTGGGTGGGGTTCAACCTCGACAAGCTGAACAAGATCTCGGTGGAAGGCGGCGCGGTGGTCCCGCTGGGTGATCGCGACCTTGCCAGTATCTGGGGGGAGTCTGGCAGCATAGCGATTGGCGACTACGGAAGCTATGGCGGCCGTGGCCTGACGCTGATACCATCCAACGGAGGCGCGGCCAGGCCTCTGACGGACCTGGCGAGCGGAGAGGCGTACCATTTCTTGCCGCAAGTCCTGCCTGGTGGCAAAGCCGTGTTGTTCACGGCGTACAGAGGTGCGGACGCCAGCGTCGATAGAGCCAGTATCGAGGTGGTGTCTTTGGCGGATCGCCGCCGGAAAACCCTGGTGACGGGAGGCGCTCTCGCCCGCTATGTAGCTACGTCGAATGCGGCCGGCCATTTGTTATACAGCCACAGGGGAACGGTGTTCGCAATCCCATTCGACTTGAACCGGCTGGAGACACGCGGGCCGGCCGTTCCGGTTGTGGACGGGGTGGCATACGAGAAGTTTACCGGCGCCGCTCTCTTCGACATCTCGCGCACCGGCACACTGGTTTACCGGAAGACCGGTGGCGGCGGAGGCCGATCGACGGCGATTCGTGGCGGAGATCGAGTGACGACGATTCAATGGCTCGATGCCGAGGGCAAGAAGACGCCGCTGCTGGCCACGCCCGGTACCTATGAGGCCCTAAGGCTGTCACCGGATGGCAAGCGGCTGGCGGTGCTGCGTGTCGAGGGATCCGGCCAGGACATCTCGATCTACGACCCGCAACGGGATGCGATGACGCGCCTGACGTTCGGCGGAGGAATCTACTATTCTGATCCAATTTGGAGCCCGGACGGTCGCTATATCGTCTTCGGTTCCCTCACGGGAACCGGAATGTTCTGGACCCGCCCCGATGGTGCTGGCCAGCCGCAGCCGTTAACGCAGAGCAAGCATGAGCAGATTGCGGTGTCTTTCTCGCCGGATGGCAAGCGGCTGGCATATATGGATTGCGACGACGGCTGTCAGATCTGGACTGTGCCGGTGGAGGACAGCGGAAGCCAGTTGAAGGCGGGAAAGCCCGAGCAGTTTCTCAAGACGCCGTTCAACGACGAAGACCCCGTGTTCTCACCCGATGGCCAATGGCTGGCCTATGATTCGAACGAGTCGGGGAAGAGGGAGGTATACGTGCGTGCGTATCCGCCGCCGGCGGACGGACAAGGCGGCAAGTGGCAGATCTCGAACAGCGGCGGAGGAATACACTTCTGGTCGCGGAATGGCCACCAATTGCTCTACCAATCCGGCGACCGGATTATGGCCGTGAAGTACACGGCGAAGGGCAACGTGTTCGCGCCCGAGAAGCCTCGGGTCTGGGCGGCGAGTCTCGGAGGCGCGACGGAGGGCGAGGCAGTGGTCTGGTACGATCTGGCGCCGGACGGCAAACGCATCGCCGTGGAAATGCCGGTGGCTGCAGCGGGAGCGCCCAAGCCGGAGCATGAGGTGACGTTCCTATTCAATTTCTTCGACGAGCTGCGCCGGCGCGCACCGCTTACCGAACCCGACCGTAAGGGAGCGGGTTGTGTTATAAAACAATCACAGGCACATTTGTTGCTAGGATTGTTGCATTGATGTCTGTGGAAATCGTCGGAAAAGAATCGCAGGGCCGTTGTTTGCCAACACTTGGCAAGGCACTCCTCGTTCGCGTTTTCCACACGTCTTATTCACAGGCTAAGTGGGTCACACTGCAACGGATAGATTTTCATTGCTACCCGCGAGCGTGCCGCGTAACGTAGAACGACTGGGGTATGGCTGCGCACGCTGACATCGCGCTTGAAAAAGGACTTCCCGCTAATCAGGATGCGGAGCGGTTCGTCCTGGGCGCCATCTTGATGGATGACGCGCTGTACATCCAGGTGGCCGGGACGCTGGAAGCCGACGACTTCAGCCTGGAAAAGCATCGCCGCATCTTCCTGCGCATGGGCGAGCTGTATGAACGGGCCGAACGTATCGACCGCGTGACCGTCGCCAACGAACTGATGAAGCAAAATCAGCTCGAATCAGTGGATGGCGTCAGTTACCTGGTGTCGCTGGACGAAGGCCTGCCGACACTCGCGAATCTCGACAGCTACGTTCGGATCGTCAAGGACAAAGCCACGCTGCGGCGGATCATCTTCACTTCGCAGAAGCTGATTGACCGCTGCATCATGGGCGAAGAAGAGCCCGACGAGATTCTCGCGAGCGCTGAAGAGAGCCTGCTGAAGCTGGGAGATTCCCGGACGCAGGATGCCCTCGCCAGTCCACAGCGGATTTTGGAACAGTTTGAAGGCGGTATCAATGCGTTCCTCGATCCGAGCAAGCGAATTAAAGGGCTCAGCACCGGATTCCTGAAGCTGGACGATATGACGGGCGGGCTGCACGAAGGTGAACTCGTCATATTGGCCGCGAGGCCTTCAATGGGAAAAACGGCGCTGGCGCTGAACATCGCACAACATGTGGCCATGCATCCCACGCAGAAGCAAACGGTCGCAGTATTCTCGCTCGAAATGTCGTCGGAATCGCTGCTCACCCGCATGGTTTGCGCGGCGGCTCGCGTGGATCAGCAGAAGTTTCGTGCGAGCTATCTCAATCAGGACGAGCGGCGCCGATTGGCCAAGGGCACTGCCGATCTGGTGCAATCGCCGTTGTTTATTGACGATACGGCAGGAACGCACCTGATGGACATTCACGCGAAACTGCGCCGGCTCAAGAACGAGCATGGCCTGGCGCTGGTAGTGATCGACTATCTACAGTTGATGAGCGGCCGCGGACGCTACGAGAATCGCAACCAGGAAATCAGTACCATCTCGCGCGGCTTGAAGCTGCTGGCTAAGGAGCTGAAGGTGCCCATGCTGGTGCTTTCGCAATTGAACCGCGCGCCGGAAACGCGGCCCGGCGATCATCGGCCTCAGTTGAGTGACTTGCGCGAGTCCGGATCGATTGAACAGGATGCCGATCTGGTGGCCTTCATCTTCCGCGAAGAGGTTTACAAACCGGAGCGAGAGGATCTGCGCGGGCTGGCGGAATTGATCGTCGCAAAACAGCGCAACGGCCCCACCGGCAAGGTGAATCTCGTGTTTTTGCGGGAGTTCACCAAGTTCGAAAACCGCACCAACGATCTGGGTGAAGATGTGATGGGTGGTGAGTAGTACCGGCAAAGGCTCCGACTCCCTTACGGTCGCGGTTCGGTAACCCTTCTTCAACACGAGACATTCTTTCCGAACCGCGAGCGTAAGCGACCGGTGCTTTATTCGGTAATTTTTTGGGAAGCCGGTCGATAATGATAATGTGCGAATCGCGGTTATCGCCGATATTCATGGAAACATTCGGGCGCTCGAAGCCGTACAGGCAGACCTGCGCCGTCATGCCCCGGACATGGTGGTCAACCTCGGCGATCATTTATCGGGACCGCTACAGGCCGCCGACACAGCGGATCTCCTGATCGAAACCGATTACCTACATATCCGCGGAAACCATGACCGTCAGCTCTTGGACCGTCCGGCTGAGCAGATGGGGCCTTCTGACCGGGCCGCATTCGGACAGTTGAGCAGCCGTCACAAAGAGTGGCTAAGCAAACTGCCCGCGACCAAAATGTTAGGCGAACAGATTCTGCTGTGCCATGGGACACCCACGGACGATCTCGAATATCTGCTTGAGGAAATCCAGGGCACAGAGGCGCGGCTAGCGTCTCAGGAGAAAATCCGGGTACGGCTCGGCGGCTTAAATGTGCCGCTGGTGCTCTGCGCGCATTCGCATATTCCGCGCATAGTGCAGACCGCGGGCGGCGGAACCATTGTGAATCCAGGAAGCGTGGGGCTACCGGCGTTTGACGACACGCGCCCTTCCGTCCATTACATGGAGACAGGCAGCCCGCATGCTCGCTACGCCGTAGTTGACCAAGAGGCTGGGATCCTGAAAGTCGATTTCATGGCGGTGGAATACGATTGGGAGGAAGCATCCAAGGATGCGGCTACCGCCGAGCGTCCGGATTGGGCCCACGCGCTCCGAAGCGGCTACGCGCTACGCTCTTGACAGCTGCCGGCAACAGGTGCTAATATTTTGGCATGTTGCTAAACAGTAAGCAGGAGCCAGGCCGGGTGAGCGGTCTCGGCTCGCTGAGCCGGCGCGAACGGCAGATTCTCGAAATCATCATCGAGCGCGGCAAAGCTTCGGCCACGGAGGTACGGGCATCCATGCCGGATGCACCCAGCTATTCCGCGGTTCGCACGCTGCTGCGCGTCTTGGAGGACAAGGGCCATGTGCGGCACCGCGCCGAAGGGCTGCGCTACGTCTACCTACCCACTATCGGGCGCGAAAAGGCCAAGCGCACCGCGGTGAAGCACCTGCTGAAAACTTATTTCAATGGTTCGCCGGAACAGATTGTCGCGGCGCTTCTGGACGTCTCTTCCACCGAATTGACGCGCGAGGAGCTGGACCGTATGGCGGAAATGATCGAGAAGGCAAAGCGGGAGGGCAAATAGAATGTGGAACGAATCGATGTGGTTTGCGTTTTGGGCGGGTGTGTCGGTAAAGAGCACGTTGGTGCTAGGCGTAGCTTGGCTAATCGCTTTCGCGTTGCGCCGGCGGTCGGCGGCAATGCGTCATCTGGTCTGGACGGCTGCAGCCGCGGCCGTGCTAACGGTGCCGTTCTTCTCGCTTTGGTTGCCGGCTTTACGAGTTCCCTCAGCCACGACAATTGCACCCGCTGTCGCAGCATTCTTCGAGGCTACAGCCACAGTGAACTCAGACAGCGCCACGGGCCGATTGCCGAGGCGATCCGGAGTAGTGTCCCCGAATGGCCCGATACAGAAACGGCTGGACTGGCGTCTGCTGCTGCTGTTGCTGTGGGCCGCCGGCGTTGCCGCGTCGGTGGTTCAAATGTTGATCTCTTTCGCGGCCATGTCGCGGATGCGTCGCGCCGCTGGGCCATCGGCCGATAGCGATCTGGCCGCGGAGTTGGCGCTCAACCTGGGAATTCCGCACGCCGTGGACGTGCTTGAAACACCAGCTGGATGCATGCCGATGACTTGGGGTATCCTGCGCCCGGCGATCTTTATGCCGGCGGATGCTCGAGGCTGGACGGATGAGCGGCGCCACATGGTGTTGCTGCATGAACTGGCACACGTGCACCGCGGCGATGTTCGGACGCATCTGGGCGCGCGCCTTGCGCTGATTCTGAACTGGTGGAATCCGCTGGCTTGGGTGGCGTGGCGAGAATTCCTGAAGGAGCGCGAGCGGGCCGCTGACGATCTGGTTCTTCGCTACGGCGCCCGAGCTTCCGACTACGCCGGTCATCTGTTGGAAGTGGCGCGCTCGATGCGCTCGGAACCTGCGCTGGCATGGGGTGCAGTGGCCATGGCTCGCCGGTCCCAATTGGAAGGGCGGGTAGTTAGCATTTTGGATTCCCGCGTGAACCGTAAAGCGCCCGGCCGCGCAGCGGTGTTCGGAGCCGGGCTGCTGGCCATAGTAATGGCCGCTCCGTTCGCAGCTCTGCGCGCTCAGGATCAGGCAGCTGCGTCCGTGGCGGCCGATATCGACGCCACCATTCGAGCGGCGCAGGCTCAAAAGAATGCCGAGATGCTCGTAAAGTCTGCCGAAGCGTTTGAAGCGCTGCGGCAATACGACAATGCGAAGAAGCTTCTGGAGGCGGCCATCCCGCTCGGCGAGCAAGGCGCCCTAATGGTGAAGCTGGCCGAACTGGAGGAAAAGCGCGGCCAGCGCAAGCAAGCGGAAGAGTTGTACGCCCGGGCCGTTCAGTTGTTGGGCGACCGGCCTGAAGCCGCGCCGGCGTTGATTCGCCTGGGCGTGGTGAATCTGGGGAACAAGAACTACCAACAAGCCGCCGACTATTTTCAAAAGGCTCAGAATTTGGACGCAGCCGAAGCTGGCCGCGCCCAGATGTGGATGGCACTGCTTCGCGAGCGCGAACAAAATCCCGCAGAAGCCGAGACTTTCTATCAAAGGGCGATTGGCGTTGAGGGCCCGAGTTCTGAGATTGCAGCGACCACGATGGAACTTTACGGTCGGCTTCTCAAGGACCAGGGACGCGGGGACGAAGCCAAGTCCATGTCCGATCGAGCTTCCGAAATCCGGAAGTCGCTGGGTGAGCGCCAAGCAAAGTCCAACGCGCTGCATATCGGCGGCGGCGTTACCGCGCCGAAGGTGCTCCACAAAATGGAACCCGAATACACCGAAGAGGGGCGCGTGGCTAAATATCAAGGGACGGTGGTGCTGGCCGTTGAGATCGATCCGAACGGTGTTGCCCAGAATATCAGGATCGTCAAAGGCCTGGGCTTCGGGCTGGACGAGAATGCGGTGATGGCCGTCCAGCAGTGGCGATTTCAACCCGCCACCAAGGACGGCGCCGCCGTAACGGTCCAAGCCAGGATCGAGGTGAATTTCCGGCTGCTCTGAAAGAGGAACGATCTCCTTCATCGTAACGATGCCGTCACAGAAATCTGAGACAATGTTCGCTGAGGAGATTGATCATGACCACCCAAGAAGTTGCGGATACACTCGTCAAACATTGTTCGGAAGGCAAGTTTGAGGAGGCAATGAAGGCCCTCTATGGCCAGGACATTGTCAGCATGGAAGCCGGCGCGCCTCCCGGACAATCGCGCGAGTCCAAGGGCTTGGCGGCCGTGAAAGCCAAGGGCGAATGGTGGGTGGCTAATCACGAAGTCCACTCGTCTACGGTGGAAGGTCCGCTGGTCGCAGGTCCGTTTTTCTCGGTGATCTTCAAGCTGGACGTCACCTTCAAGCCGCAAAGCAGACGGTTTCAAATGGAAGAAGTTGCCGTCTACAAAGTGGTGGATGGAAAGATCGTCTACGAAGAATTCTTCTACAGCATGTAGACGCGCGCCTAGACGGCATACTTGCAGCGTGCCGCGAGGAAGCCGGTGGCGACGCTGATGTCGATATCTGCAATCAGCAAACCTTCTACGCCGTAGGGCTGGTAGCTGAGCAGGGTACCGTCCGGACGGACGATCGCCGATGTGGTGGGAGAGCCGGGGCTCGCGCAATTCACGGTTGCGAAATAGCAGGTGTTCTCTGCAGCGCGGCACAGAACTGCCTTCTCGTGGAATGTATTGGCGGGATCGGCGTAGGCCGTTGGCCGGTAAGAACCGGGCTCCGCTTCGTGGAAGTGCGGATGAAACACGATGTGCGCTCCACGCCGCGCCGCCCAGCGTACGGTCTCCGGATACCGCCAGGCTTCGTGGCAGATCGCAATGCCGAAAGTCACAGGCCCGGCTTCGAATACGCGGCGGCCGGAACCTGGCGTGTAGGTGCTCTCTTCCGAGATATCGATTTGCACCTTGTCGTGAAACCCGGCGATGGATCCGTTCGAATTTATTACCAGGGCGGTGATTACCAGTTTGCCCTCAAGCAGACGTTCCGTTCCGAGAACTACGGCGATCTGAGCCTGCGCGGCTGCATCGGCGACGACGGACCAGGCGCGTTCCAGGAAGGCAGGGTCGGGAGGCGCCACGGATTTGCCGGGAGCCCGATAGCCGGGGATGTAGCATTCCGGGAAGCAGATGATCCGTGCTCCTTGGAGTGACGCTTGTTGGATAGCTTGCGCGGCTAGCGTGATGGATTCCTCGGAAGTGGCCGGGAATCTGAGATTGGCAAGTGCGATTCGAAACGGGTCCACGGGGGTTCTTTTCAATTTACCGCAGATAGGCGTGGGCGTAGCCGATCCGCGACTGGAAGGAAGCGCCACCGCAAGTGCCACTGGCTTGGGGTTCGTGGTAGCGCTTCCTTCCGGTCGCGGTTCGGCTACAAGGCGGCAGGTGATTCCTATTGACTGTCTATAAGAGATGTGTTACGTTCTTGTAGTTTGTCTATAAGACCGCAATCCGACCTGCTGCAAGGAACCCTCGATCTATTGATTCTGAAAGCTCTGGCGCTGGAACAGATGCACGGGATGGGTATATCGCGCCGCATCGGGCAGATCACCCATGGGACCTTCGAGGTGAAGGCAGGCTCTCTGTTTCCGGCTTTGCATCGCATGCAGCAGGCGGGCTGGCTCACGTCTTCCTGGGGCGAATCGGAAACCAACCGGCGCGCCCGGTTTTATCGTCTCACCAAAACGGGCCGAAGCCAGCTGGATGCGGAATCGGAACGCTGGGAACGAATTTCGCTCGCAATGGCCAGCGCCTTACGGGCGACCTAAGGAGGATGGTGGTGGTGTGGCGGTTCTTCGAGTTCTGTCGAAACATTTTCAGGAGAAAACGCGTGGAGCGAGAGCTCGACGAGGAAATCCATAGCTATCTCGAACTCATGGCGGCTGAGAAGGAGAGCTGTGGAATGGCGCGCGAAGAAGCTGTACAGATGGCGCGCCGCGATCTGGATGGCCTGGATCACGTGAAGGAGAGCGTTCGCGACGTCAGAACCGGAGTTTCGCTCGACATCCTGATGCAGGATATTCGCTACGCCCTCCGAGCCCTCGCGCGGAATCGCGCATTCTCCACAGTGGCGATCCTAACGCTAGGGCTGGGCATCGGCGCCAACACTACCATCTTCACTGTCGTGAATGGCGTGCTGCTGAAACCTCTTCCCTACCCCGAGCCAGACCGGCTGCTGATGCTTTTCGAAAGGCAGCTTTCGAACGGAACGCTCGGGACGGTAGCTCCCGCGAATTTCTTCGACTGGCGGGAACAGGGCCACTCGTTCGACAAAATGGCGGCCATCGATCCGTATCCGGATTTCATTCTGAACGGAGCCGGTGAGGCGAAGCGTTTGGCGGGCGCCGCGGTTTCATCCGATTTCTTTCCTCTGTTGGGAGTACGGATGGTTCTTGGGCGCGGCTTTTTGGCCGAAGAGGACCGTCCTGAACAGAATCAAGTGGTCGTCCTCAGCTACTCGACATGGCAGAGAAATTTTGGCGGCCGGCCTGACGTTGTTGGGCAACGATTAGCGCTAAACAACACCGGTTACACCGTTGTTGGAGTGCTGCCGCGCGATTTCTCGTTGGTGAGCCGCGCTTCCGATTTCCAATCTCGAAATCAATTCGATGTGTGGACACCGCTGGCCCTGCCTGCTCCGCCGGAGGCGTGGCAACGCGGCACGCATCCATTGTGCGTATTTGCCCGGCTCAAGCCTGGTATTCCGATCGAGCAGGCGCAGGCCGATCTCAACCGGATCGCCGGCAATCTACAGCGCCTTTACCCGGCCGACGACAAGGAAGCCGGCATCGCGGCAGTTCCGATGAGCCTGCATGTGGTCGCAAACGTTCGAGCAGCGCTGTTTACTCTTTTGGCGGCCGTCGGAATGGTTTTGCTCATCGCATGCGCCAACGTCGCCAATCTTTTGTTGACTCGAGCGGTGACGCGCCGGAAAGAGATGGCCCTGCGCGTAACATTGGGCGCGAGCCCCAGGCGGCTAGCCCAGCAACTATTGACGGAGAGCATGGTTCTGGCCGTGATTGGCGGAGTTCTGGGCTTCGCAATTGCGTTTCTAAGCGTGCCGGCGCTGGTGCGTTACTTGCCGGCGGATTTGCCTCGCACATCCGAGATACTTGTGGATGGACGCGTGCTGGCCTTCACCAGCCTGCTCTCGCTGATCAATGGAATTGTGTTCGGGCTGGTTCCCTTGTTTCAGTCCCGGCGGGTCAGTGCCCGGGTCAGTGCCAATGACTCGCTCAAACAGAGTGGGCGCGGTGTGGCTGCTGGACAGTCCCGGTTAAGGAGCGCACTGATCGTTGGACAAGTCGCGGTCGCGCTAGTCCTGTTGACTGGAGCGGGCTTGATGACGAGAAGCTTCTGGAACTTGTTGCGCGTGGCTCCGGGATTCCGAACCGAGCACATTCTCACCGCTCGCCTGTCGCTGCCGCCGCAGTATACCGACGGCTACATATCTGGGACGGGCATACATCGCCGGATTTCCGCTTTCCAGCAGCAGCTCCTGGAACGTGTGAGCAGTATTCCTGGAGTGCAGTCGGCCGCCTTTACAGCGTATCTGCCTCTCAGCGGTGCGGACAATTCCTGGTCGTTTTATATCGAAGGCCGTCCGGCGAAACCTGCTGGAGTGTTCGACATGACCAACTATCGGCCGGTGACTGCGGGTTATTTTGAGACCATTGGAATTCCGGTGGAGCGCGGGCGCAGCTTCAACTCCACCGACGATGAGGACCACCCACTCGTTGTGATCGTCAATCAGTCCATGGCGCGTTCGTTTTGGGGACAACAGAATCCGATCGGGCAGCGATTGCGGTTTGGCGACTCCAAGCTGCGAACCATCGTAGGCGTCGTAGGTGATGTACATCATGAAGCGCTCGGATCCAAACCCACGCCTGAGATGTACGTGCCCTATAGCCAGGTTCCCAATGTGGAAGCCCGCCCGACCGTTGTCTTGCGCACTTCTGTGGAGCCGGCTAGAGTGACCAGTGCTCTGCGCGGGGCTGTCTCCGAAGTGGATTCGAACGTGCCGATGGATCACATCGAGACCATGCAGCAAATTGTTTCCGGTTCGGTGGGACAATCGCGTTTCAGAACAGCAGTGCTCGCGATGTTTGCGGTGCTCGCTCTGTTTGTGGCCTCCATCGGTCTGTACGGTGTAATGAGTTACTTAGTCAGTCAACGTATACGAGAGTTCGGCATCCGCATGGCGGTTGGAGCAAGCCGTGGCGCGGTTCTTCGAATGGTACTGGTACATGCGGCGAAACTGGTGGGCATCGGAATTTGCGTTGGTTGGGTTGGAGCGGCGCTGCTTGCGCGGCTGATCACAAGCCTGCTTTTCGAGGTGGCGCCCTTCGATCCAGCTACGCTGGCGATTGTTTCGGTATCGTTGGCCGTGGTGGCGTTGGTGGCTAGCCTTATCCCAGCACAACGAGCGGCGAAGGCCGATCCGATGAGCTCTTTGAGATACGAGTAACCGTCGCCAGCGCTAATCTTACAGAGGGGCAAAAACCATGAATAGACGCACGGCAATTCGATCGCTGGTGGCGGGAAGCGCTGTGGGCGTAGCTATTGAAGCTCGCGCCGACGGTAAGGAACTCGAGGTATTTTTGAATCGATGGGAGAAGGCCAAGGCATTCACGCTGCAGGTTGCGGATGCGATGCCGTCGGATGGCTACGCGTTCAATCCCAAGTCGGAACTGCGGGAGTACGGGAAGCTGATGCAGCACATTGCCGCGAATAACGCTTTCTACATCTCGCGATTCAAAGGCGGACTTCCAGACTCGATGAAGCCACCGGAGCAATCCGACAAAGAAACCACAATGAAGTACATGGCCGCGAGTTTTGACTACTGCGCGGGCGTCTTGAAAGGAATTACTGAGAAGGATCTGGACCAGCAGTATCCTGGCCGGCCGAATCAACCACCGCAAACGGGTTGGGATTGGGTGCTGCACGCGTTCATCCACACCGCGCATCATCGTGGGTATGCGGAAGTTTATTTGAGGGAGAAGGGGATCACGCCGCCGAGGTATTCGGTTTGAGGGTTGGCAAAAGCACCGACTCCCTTATGGTCGCGGTTCGGCTCCGTTACGGAGCGGTGGGTGGTGGCGACCAGTAGAACACGCGGTCCCGGCCTACCAGGACGAATCCTTCACGATAGGGCAACGCGGTATGGATACCGTTTGTCTCGCCCGCCGGCCTGCCGTTCAGAAAAAGCCGGGAGTTGGGGCCGTTATCTTCGCCGATCAGGCTCGCGGTGAAGGCGCGTGGGTAGTGAAACTCGCCTAGCGACTCTGCGGTCCAGAGCTGTTTTGGATCTCGCGGCTTACGAAGCCGCGCCACTCGGCCGTTGGGCAGCTCGCCTTGCGCGACTAACAGATCACCGTCTAGTAGAGCTAGCCGAAGCGTGGCCGCTAGAGGTTGATCGTTATAAAGCTCGATCGCGAAATCATGCCAAGGCAGATCAAAATCGGTGGGGCTCTTGATCCAATAGTTGCCGCAGATGATATCCGGATATCCATCGCCATCCACATCGGTGACCAGCAATCCGCCTTGCCGCGATCGGCTGTAAAACGAATAGATTTCCTTGTAATGGAAATCCGGGAATTCGTAAAAACGGAGCTGCATGCCGCGATGCACTACCAGCACGCCGCGATGTCCCAGCAAAGTCACCGCCAGACAATCGTGCAGGTCCATGCCGTGATCTATTTCTCTCGGCTTCCAATCCGGCGCCTTGCGATACACCAGCCGATCGCCTTCCAGGAGAAAAACCCCAGTGCCATCTTCATTGAGACAGCCTGCGCTGGCAGCTTTTTCGAGCTTTACAAGCGAATGGCTGGTCAGCTTGGGCAACGTCCATTGAAGGAGTCGATCGCCCCAGGTGAAGACCGTGTCGCCGTGAATGGCAGCTCCAGTGATACTCGCAAAAAGCAGGCCTAGGATCATTTGATGGCGAGGATTGCATCTACTGGTGCACCAGTGCGGCGGCTATCAACTTTTGAGAATCCGGCGGCGCGCAGCAGCGCTTCATATTCGGATGCGGATCGCTCACGGCCTTCGGTGACGATCAACATATTCAGCGATTGCATGTGTCCGGATACGTAATCGGGTTCGAGTAGCTTCTCGGCGATGAGCAAACCGCCTCCCGCGGGAAGCGCCGCGTGGATCTTGGCAAGCAGTTTCACGATTTTTTCCTCGGACCAGTCGTGCAGGATTCGCCCCAGGCTGTAGAGATCAGCAACGGGCAACGGATCGGTGAAAAAATCGCCAGCGATTGTTCCGGGAAACATTTCGGCCACTCGAGGCAAATCGAAAACGGCCGTTTCCAGATTTGCATAGCGGTCGTGCGCCGCCTCGGCCAGGTGGCCGGTTCCTCCCCCGAGATCCACCAGATGGCGAAATCGGCTCAAATCGAACGCGGCGACTACCGCGGGAGAACTCAGCCGGCCGAAACCGTGCATGCCTTTCTGAAATTCACGCATGGCGCCTTCGGTGCGGAAGAAATGCGAAAAAATGGGGCCGTCCCAGCCGAAGGTTTGCTTCCATCGCGGACCGCCCTCGCGGACTGCATCTTCCAGATGTCCCCACATCGGGTACAGCGCGTTATTCGAATAGCGGATGTATCCACTGAGCGTGTCCGGGGTGTCGGAACGCAAGAATCTTTCCGCCTCCGGAGTATTTACGTATTCTCCGCCCCGCTTTTCAAGCAGTCCCAGTGCAACGCAGGCATCCAGCAAGCGAGGAAGCTCTTTGCAGTCCGCCGGCCGACGGCCGTCGAAGATTCCAAGTTCGACTGCAGCGAACATGGTCTTAGAGCGGCGAAACGCGTCGATCAAATCAAGAACGATGTTGGATGTGGTCATAGCCGATTGGCGCTAGCATTTTGCCCAGATGACGCAGCGCGCCCGGAGTTCCTTTTGTTATGGTACCGATGCGAATTCCTGGCACGCGACGCGTCGCATGCGCTGTATATAGCAGTTCGTAGTCTTCTCCGTCGTGGAGCGCCTGTGCCACAGTTGCGCCGTCCAGCAGCGGAACTGAATCCATCTCAGCCGCGACGCCTGAAGCAAGACATAGCCGATGCAAATCGAGCGCCAGTCCATCGCTGATATCCATGCACGCGGTTGCTTTTCCGATCAGCTTGCGTCCGATATCTAGACGAGGAATAATGTCCCGCTTGTGCCGCCAGCCTCCCAGCGGGCCGGAAACGTAAATAAAATCGCCCAGCTTCGCACCGCTCCGGCGCAGAGCTTTCCCATTGGCAACGGATCCACAAAGCATGACATCGCAGATTAGCTGCCTGGCATGCGAGATGTCGCCGCCCGCGAGTTGTGTCTTAGTCTGGCGCAGCAGTTTATTCACTCCGCGATAGAAACCATCGATCCAGCGCTGATCGGTCCAAGCGGCGAGCGCGAGGGACACCAGGCAATACGATGGAGAGCCCCCCATGGCAGCGATATCGCTGAGGCTTCGCGCAACGGCCCGGCGGCCAATTTGCTCGGCCGTGGATTCACGCGTGAAATGCACACCTTCGATGCTGAAGTCGGTGGTGAAAAGTAGGTCTTGATTCGGTGGCGCCTGGACTATCGCGCAATCGTCGCCGATGAGTGGCGCGTGTCGCTTCAGATTGCGGATTATGGCGTCTTCGTTCACGAGGCAGTAGCGGCCACCAGGCCCGAGGGCAACTCCTCGCCGAAGACTTTGCCGAGATCCTCTTCCACTTCTCCTTCGAGCATGGGAATGAGCACCTCGGGGATTTTACGGCGAACCAAGTCGAGCGTGGCGGGTGCGAGGTCGCGCGTGGAGTCGCCGGTGCGGCGCGCTATGGCAACCAGTGCGTCCTGGGAGTTAGGAATTTTCGAGAGCGCTTCCACCCAGCGCGTGGCAACAGCCGGTTGCAGAACTTGGTTGATCGGTCCGTAGAACAGCTTGCGCGCGCCCAGGCGGCCTAGACACCACAATCCCGTTTCCACCAGCTCACCCTTTTTCATTAAAGCCAGCAGCGCGTCGCCGAGCTGATTCTTGGTCTGTAGAGGCAGCAATTCCAGGCTGGCACCGGTGCGCCACATTTCGCGCAGCAAGCTATTGTTCAATCGGGGACGCTTTCCCGGGCGCGGCAACAACGCCGGGGACAGGCGCTGAAAAATGTCCACTTGCTGATTCTTGTTCGATCCGCCAGCGATGCGGCCCCAGAAAATCCACCAATCGATTTCATTTTGGACCTGATTCGCAAACTGGAGACCGGCGGCGTAAATGCGGCGGGCCTTTTCGACGCGGTAATCGTCGGCTGGGAAACCGAAGCCGGGGCGTAGGCAGAAGCCGCACAAATTGAGCCAACGCATCTCGAGCGCGGGCGATTTGCGGCGACCCTCGGCGAGTTCCAGCATCCGGTCCGCCAAGCGGCGAATGGCGCTCAGCGGCCAGGAATTTCGGCCCAGGGCAAGGGTTTGTTCCAGTTTCCCAGGAAGCTCCTCGGGCGCGAGCGTGCCGGCTTTGAAAGTGGCGTCCAGTAGGGCTTCCGCTTGTGCCAGCGCGTCGTCACTCACCACTGCGCCAGGTTTTCCGGATGCGGCCTTGGCGGTCTTGCGCAATTCGAACTGCAAGCGCCAATGGTGATCACTGATTTTAGAATCGGCCCATACTTCAAGGGTTCCCACTTCCGTCAAATGCGCGCGCAGTTTTACGGGAACCAAGCGCTCACCCGATTTTCCGAATCGGATTACAGCATCGAGCGGCGCGTGCAGATGCAGGTCACTGGATGCCGCGATGGTATCGCCCACTTGGTCGTCCACGCGCGCGAGCGAACTATACAGACGGAAAGAGACTGGCTTATTGGCAACCAAATGCAGATCCTGGCTGTCCAACTCCAGCGTCTGGCCTTCTTCGGCGCCGCGGGGAACCAGGCACACTGCATTTTCTTCGCCCACGCCGACGTAGTACGCGCGCGGCAGCCCGCCACGAACCAGCAACCCGGCGCCGGTGGCCTTCACATAGCTGTAGTAGGCCGCACCCACCGCGACGGCGAGATCCAAATCGCGATTCTCCAGCACTAGAGGACGCCGGCCATACCAGCGCTCCATCACATCCGCGACACGTTGCTGGCAAATCTCCGGAATGAAAAACCCGCCATTGAAAAGGATGGCGTCCGGTTTCGCATTTTCGTTGGCGCTCAAAAAAGCCGCCAGATGCCGCGTCACTGCCGGATCGGAAACATAAGGCAGGCCAAGTTCGCGAAACAAGCTGCGCTTTTCTTCCTGGGGCTTGTCGTCGATGGCGCAGAAGGGCAGAAAGCCCTCCAATGTCAACTCGAGCGCCTCTTCACGCAGGATCTCGGTCTTCAGCGTTCCGCCTACCAGCGACGATCCTGCGCCCAGCACCGTGATCTCTACGCTTTTGAGATTCGGATCAGCCAGGAGTTTCTCCTTGGCCGCGGCGCATTGCCGCCGGAGTCCACTGCGCTGGCGGATAGAAAGCTGCGTACCCAGCTTGGCTTCCACCAGCCATGCCAACGTGAGATCCAGATTGTCGCCGCCCAGCAGTAAGTGCTTGCCGACTGCGGTGCGCGTGAACTCCACGCGGTCGCCATCGCGATGCACGCGGATCAGCGTGAAATCGCTGGTGCCGCCGCCGACGTCGCACACCAGCACCAACTGGCCATCGAACAAACTTTTCTGCGATTGCGTCAGATGGTTCGCGATCCAGGAATAAAACGCGGCCGCGGGTTCTTCCACCAGCGTCAGCTTTTCGATGCCTGCATCCCGTGCGGCTTGCACCGTAAGTTCGCGCGCTTCCTCGTCAAACGAAGCGGGGACGGTCAACACTACATCCTGACCAGCCAGTGGTGCATTGGGATGCGCCTGATTCCATGCATCGCGAATATGCGAAATGATGGCATTCGAAACTTCCACGGGCGAGAGTACCCGGCCGCCTTCCTGCGCGTCCCACGGAAGAATCTTCGCGGTGCGATCCACGTCGGGATTCGACAGCCACGATTTCGCGGAGTGGACCGATTTGGTCGGCACCAGCGCGCCTTGCTCGCGCGCGTAGGCGCCCACGTAGGTCTGATCGCCCAGAAACAGGAACGATGGCAGTGTACGCCGTGGCTCTATTTGCGCTGGAGCGACATATTGCGGGATCTCGAGAACCTTGATGGCTGAATAATCCGGCAAGCCAACCGCTTCGGCTACGTATGCTAAAGCCGAATTGGTGGTGCCCAGGTCGATGCCAATGTTCATCCCGCTGCTACTCGACTTCTATTTCAGCCGGAGCGATGATGGACGCGCTGGCGAGCGAGACAATGGGTGGAAGGTCGATCTTTTCCGCGCGCCAACCTTTGTGGCGCAGCAAACCCCCCGGGGCCTTCCCGCTGACCGGTACATTTCCAAGCAATTTCACGGACGCCGGGTCGCTGGATTCGATCTTGGTGAAACTGCCCTCCACGCCATCTATCACGGGAGCCAAGCGCAGGTATCGATTCAACGAGTCGCGCGACTGGCCGTGCAGGCTGCGAACTGCCACGCCCACCTGCTCGTCCGAATATGCCGAAATGTCCTCCATCAGAAAGTCGATCAGACGCGAGTCTCTCTGGAGGATACCCAGGATTTGAACCGCGCCATCCTGGGGACGCGCCTGGGCAGTGGGCTTTGGCGCAACCGGTTGGGTCCTGGTTAGCGTAAATCCAAGGGCTTGTGCGACTTCCACGGGAAGCTTCCCGCTGAAGAGAATTGAGAAAAAACTACGAAAAGCAAGTGCGATCCTATTCAAAATGCGCCTCTAAGCTCTAGGATACACTGGCGGTGAACGGTGCCGCGCCAGGAGTGGATATTCGTTTGCAGGAAATCTAACGATGGACCGGACTTTTCGAGATCGCCAGGACGCCGGAATCCAGCTGGCCGCGCAGCTTTTGCGTTACGCTGGCGATCCGCGCTGCGGTGCTAATCCAAATGTTGTGGTGCTCGGATTGCCCCGAGGAGGAGTGCCGGTAGCTTACCAGGTGGCTCGCAGGCTACAGGCGCCGCTGGATATTTTTGTGGTGCGAAAGCTCGGCGTCCCCGGACATCGCGAACTGGCAATGGGAGCGATCGCAACTGGAGGCATTCGCGTACTGAATCCTGAAGTGGTTACTGGGCTCCGGATCAGCGAGCCGATGATCGCCGCCGTAGCAGCCCAGGAACAGCAGGAATTGGAACGGCAACGGCGCGCCTATCGCGGGGAGCTTCCCTTCCCCGACCTGGCTGGCCGGGTCGTGATTGTGGTGGATGACGGCCTGGCTACGGGATCCACCATGCGGGCCGCCGTCAGGGCATTGCGCCAGATGCAGCCTGCGCGGATTGTGGTAGCTGCGCCGGTCGCCGCCGCTGAAACTTGCCGGAGTCTGGCTCAGGAAGCCGACGAAGTGGTGTGCGTCAGTACGCCCGAATCGTTTTATGCCGTGAGTATGTGGTACCAGGACTTTTCTCAGACCAGCGACGAAGAAGTCCGGTTATTGTTGGAATCTTCGATGCATGCAGGAGGAGCCATTGTATGACCAATCGGACTGGGATTGCCATCGAACACTTGGCCGTAACGATACCGGTGGAATCAATTCTTCTGGAAGGGGATCTCAGCATACCTACCTCAGCCAGCGGCGCGGTGCTGTTCGCGCATGGCAGCGGCAGTTCGCGGCGTAGTCCACGGAATCGGTATGTGGCCGATTTGCTCAACGAGAGCGGGCTGGCCACGCTGTTGATGGACTTGTTAACCGAGGACGAGCAGCAGGTGGATCTGCAGACCGCGCATCTTCGCTTCAATCTTCCGCTGTTGGCAAACCGGCTGGTAGCGATTACGCACTGGCTGTCGGAGCATCCGGAAGTAGCCGGCCTAAGAATCGGCCATTTCGGCGCCAGCACTGGCGCGGGCGGGGCTTTAGTAGCGGCAGCTCAATTTCCTCATGCGGTGCACGCGGTGGTCTCGCGCGGCGGGCGGCCGGACTTGGCAGGTCAGGCGCTCGGTCATGTCAAAGCCCCAACTTTGCTGATCGTTGGTGGGGCCGATCCAGAGGTGCTGGATTTAAATCAGCAGGCACTAGGGTTGATGCACTGTGAGAAATCGCTGCGTGTGGTCCCGGGCGCCACGCATCTGTTCGAAGAGCCGGGGGCGCTCAAAAAAGTGGCGGAGCTGGCGCGGGATTGGTTTGTGGAAAAGCTCAGCCGATAATCAATCCGGCTTCACCCACAGCATTACGCCCTGCTGGCTCTGGGCCGATCCGATGAATAGTTTGATGGGAACTTCCGGCGGAATCACTGGAATGTGGTTATCCGGATTTGCGCCAAACAGCTTGGCCAGATCCGGAGCGTAGACGCTGATTTCGTAGACGTCGCCCGGCAAACCTGGGACTGGTTTCATCACCGCGGCAATCCCGCTGACGTAGAATCCATCCGCAAAAACGGCCACGGGCTGATCTGTTACAACATACGGCCCGACACTGGAAACCTGACCGACACCGGTTGCCAAGATTGTCATCGGCGCACCTGGCACGGTGGGATTCGATTGCGAGTTCCGTGTGCCGTCGGCATTCAAGATGTATGCTTGGCCGAATCCGCTGTTGCCGGAGGTGTAAATTCCAGGCGCCGCCGCGCCCGCCAGCAGGTTGACTGGATTCGAGCTGACGCCATTGTTGGAAACCGTTAACTGCACGCTGCCGGATGTCTTCGCGTCATTCGGTACGACGGCCACGATGCTGTTCTCATTCGCGAATACAACCGGCAGTGGGTTACCGTCCAGCATCAACTTGGCATCGGATCCGAAGCCCGAACCGAGGACCTCAATAGCTTCGCCCGGAGACAGTGGCACGCCCAACCGGCTGGCATAATTCACGGCGGAGTCCAACCGTACAAGCGGAGCCAGGGGCAGCGCGATCTTGTTCATAATTACCGTGGATGGAACTGCGAAGGGATATCCGGGATCGACGCTGTAGTAGCTGCTGTTGGACGATTGCGTTGCTCCCGCCACCAGCACATTCCCATTTCCATCGGGGACCGCCCCCTGAACGATGAAGGGCCGGGTGTCGCCCAGGTAGGTGGAAAACAACAAGTCGGACAAGCTGGAATCTAATCCCGTGACAAATCCGGAGCGGGCCGAGAATGATCCCTGGAATGGCGCGCGTGCTGGGAAACCCTTGGAATCCGTATAGCCGCCGACGATGACGTTGAGGGAAGCATCCAGCGCCACGCTGGCGCCCGAATCCACTCCCTCGCCTCCGAGCAGGGTCGCGGCCAGAATCTTCGAAAGTGTCCCGTCGAATTTCAGCACGAAAGCATTGGAATCCACTCCATTCGGCACCGGAACGGATTGGAACGCTCCCGGAGTTGCGCGGAATGTGGGGCCAGTGCTGCCGGTGGCAGTGCTCCCGGTGGCGTAGAGATTGCCATCCTTACCCAGCGTAATCGAAGTGATTGCTACTGGTTCGCTGATATTCGAGCCGATCAAGGCGCTGCCCGTGGCATTCATCAGATAAACACCGCTAGCGCTGGGAATGGGGCTGTTGAATCCGTTGTAGGCGAAGTAGATGTTTCCGTTGGGAGCTAATGCTAGCGCGTTTACGGCCTGAATCAATTGCTGTTGCCGATTTTGGAAGATGTAAGTAGAGAACACGAGCGAGGAACCTTGCGCGTTGAACTTCGTCAGAAACGCCGAAGCATTCACGAAACAAGGACCAATGTTTCCCGGCGAGCAACCGGTAGGTGTGAATTGAGTTTCGTAAGCGCCTGGAGTGACTGGCAGGTCGCCCGATGTTTGACCGCCGAGGTATGGATTTCCCGTGCTGTCCACCGTGATGGCGTAGGGCGCGGACTCACCATCGGCGAAGTATGTGGACCACGCCAGCGATCCATCAGGGTTCAATTTGAAGACAAAACTGGCTCCGCTGGTTGCGTACGCGCCTTTGGTGACTGGAAAATCGGTGGAGTTCGTCGAGCCGGTTACGTAGACGCTGCCGTCGTTTCCAAGCGCCATGCCGGCCGCGTAGTCAGAGCCCGAGCCACCGAAGTATGTCGAGTAAACTATGTTGCCGTTTGGATCAAGCTTGGTAACGAAAACGTCCGTAG
The DNA here is from genome assembly GCA_036008345.1 of Bryobacteraceae bacterium. Lineage (GTDB taxonomy): Bacteria > Acidobacteriota > Terriglobia > Bryobacterales > Bryobacteraceae > Palsa-89. The sequence continues at coordinate 10,729 of DASYNU010000009.1, read as the reverse complement.
TCGGAGGCGCTACTGCAAAAAGGTACGCTCCCGCAATTTCGAGCTCGGTAGATGTGTTCGCAGGCGAGATGGACTTGTACGTGGTGAACCCGTCGGTGCTGGCAACAATCCCGAGCCCCATCACACTTGCATACATCACCGGCTTGTGCGGATCGGATGCGATTTGCGTTGTTATCCCCATGATTTTCTGTTCCCAGGTTTGGCCGGAATCCGTGCTTTCAAAGAGGCTGGTAGTGGTACCGCCGTATAACGTGGCCTGGTGGAACGGATCCGCGGCGATCACGTACGGCTGGGAATTGTCCGGCAGAGGAGCCAACGAGGTCCAGGTCTGGCCGTCATCCGTGCTCTTGTAGAAGGAATCCTGCGCAGGCGCGTAGATCGTCCCCTTGGCGAACGGATCAGCAACAAGCGCACCGTTTAATTCCGCCGGAAGGGTCGAGACGCTCCAGCTCGCGCCGCCATCGGCGCTTCGCATCAGGCTCTGCGGGTCTGCGAAAACAAACAATACGCCGGGAGATTGTGTATCCGCCCAGATTCGGTAAGCGTCCATCGATTTGGCGCTTCCTAAGAAACCGTAGACAGTCACAGTTTCGTTGGAGATGGTCGGGATGCCGTTATTGACGCCGGTCCAAGTGGCGCCGCCGTCCGTGCTCTTCAGTACGCCGAGAGGAGTGGTGGCCGCGTAGAGAACGTTGTTGTTCGTGGGATCCACGGCCACGGAATCGAGATTCGTGACCGCAGGAAAACCAGGTATCGCCTTCCATGTGTTTCCGCCATCCGTGCTACGCGACAATCCAGAAGGCGAAGTTGCGTAGAGAACCTGGGAATTGCCGGGATCTACGGTAACGCTGGTCGCCGCGGCCAAGGGGGGCGAATAGATTCTCTGTAAAGCGCCAGAACTGGTATTAATCCTGGTGAGAGGTGACCCACCGGGGTTAGGCTGGGCAGCCGCCATGGCCGGAAGGTCCAAGGAAGTGGTGCTGCCTGCAATATAAAAGTTGCCGTGCCCATCGCTGGCTGCCGTAGCGACGGCGCTCGTGCCTGATCCGTTAAGCGTTTTAACCCATTGCAATGCGGGCGCGCTGGAAGAGGCTGCGTTGAGATAAGTCTGAGAAACAATAATCAACGAAAGAACCAACCGCTGAGTCATGGACGATAGTGCTCCTGTGGCGACGCAGAGTTGTATTCATTATATTAAGGAGAGGAACCTAGCTGTCGTGCGGACCGCGAACGATCGTAGATTCCTTCAACTTGCTCAACTCGCGGCGCGCAATGGTGGCCCACGAGCTGCTTGGATCCAGCTTCAAATACAACTTCCAGTGGCGCACAGCCTTTAAGGGCTGACCGATAGACTGGTAAAGCAGCGCAACATTATAGTGAGCATCCGCATAGCTTGGATGAATCTGAAGGGCCGCCAGGTAGTGGGACAACGCCTCGTTTCGATTGCCTCGTTCATCGAAAAGATTGCCCAGGTTGAAATGCGCCAGCGCGTATTGGGGATCCACTTCCAGTGCTTGGCGATAGTGACGCTCAGCTTCCCGCCAATTGCGCGCGTTGAAATACACCGTGCCGAGATTCACCAATGCTCCTGCGGACGTTCGATCGATCTCGGCGGCTTTTTGATAAGCCTCAATAATCTGCTGCATCGGCGCGCCGGTCTGCTCCAGCTCCAGGCCCTTTTCGAACCAATGCTCCGCCTCGCGCCGCGTCTTATGTTTCTCGCCGGCGCCCATTTCCTTGGTGGACTGCGGGAAGGACAATAACTTCTTGATCTCGGCCGCATCGAAATCCAGCAGCAGTTGCCCTGAGATCGGTTCCATGCGCTGCCCTTCGAACAGAACCTGGATTCTCTTGCCGTGGGAATAGATTTTGAGCTCCGTCAGAGGATTGACGTCGCTCAACCTCTTCCGCAGCGCTTCCAAAGCCCGGCGGATCTGGGCCGGCGGAATTTTGCTCGCTCGCAGCTCCACCAGCGTGCGCAGTGCAAGCAGATCGGAAAACGTGAACGACCCGCTGGACGAAACGAACTTCTGCTTCTCCCAACTGCGCAGTTGACTGGCCGATATGTCCAGCAACCGGCGCACTTCTTCGCGCGAGTAGGCCTGCTTAGTTGCTGTAGCGGGCACGGACAAAGTTTAGCAGTGGGTGGTGGCTGGTGGCTAGTGGCTCGCGTGCGGGAGAATCTCTAGATGCTAGTTTCATTTACCCCAGAGCAGGCGGAAAATCGCATCGACCAACTTGTGGATTTATTGATGGACGCAGTGGATAGTGGGGCATCCGTGGGTTTCATGCCGCCGCTTACGGAACGCCAAGCACGGACTTATTGGGACGGTGTCATGGCTGCGATGCAAGAGGGACACCGTGTGTTGTTGGTGGCCGTTGAAGGAGACATGGTTCAAGGGTCGGTGCAGATTGATCTTGAAACACGCGCGAATGGAAACCACCGCGCCGAAGCCATGAAACTGTTCGTGCATCGCCGCGCCCGCCGGCGTGGATTGGCCAGGAGTTTGATGCTGGAACTGGAATCCACTGCGCGCAAGCTGGGGCGAACGCTACTCGTGATGGACACGCGCCAGGGTGGCGAAGCGGAGAAGATGTGCGAATCGCTGGGTTACGTGCGGTATGGCGAAGTGCCTGGCTACGCACGCAGCGGAGATGGGCGGTTGCACACCACGGTTTTCTTCTACCGACAATTGGATTAGAGCTCAGATTCGAAAAGTGCGGTAAGCGGCAGGCTGATGGCAGGATCTTTTGTTTCCAGGCTGCCTGAAGTTGCTTCCACCATTCCGGCTCGCGTTACCACGTAGGCTTTCTTTATGAGCGGATTGATGATCCAGACGTAGGGCACGCCGAAGCGCAAGTAATCATCGATTTTTTCCTGCATGTAATACATCGTGTCGTCTTTGGATAGAACTTCGATGCAGATGAAGGGTGGCGAGGTGACTATCCTTTCTTCGGACTCTGGTAACCGCACTACTGTGACATCTGGTATTCGGAAGCGCGTCCGACTAACCTGGACGCGTTGCTCAGGAAGCACCTCAATCCCGAATTCCCTGGAACGGTTGTCAAGATAGGTGATGACCTTTCGCTGGATTCTGCTGTGCGGTTTTTCTCCCAAGTTCCTCTCCACGATTTGCCCATCTACGTATTCGCAGTCGGGGTCGTAGTTGGTTCTCAGGTACTCCTCGACAGGGACCAGAGTGGCTTGCATACTTCTAGGGTAATCCAAATGTTGACTGGACAAGTTTTAGCGCCTCCTCTTTCGTATGAATCCTCGACTCGAGCTGCGCGTCTTCCACTGCCTCCAGCATGCGGGTGAAAGCCGGGCCCGGCCGGTAGCCGGCTTCCTTCAGATCGTCACCTGAAAGCAACCGGGGCGGGCGCAACACCTCCGGCGGCGATTCCTCAAATCTCCTTTTTGAGAACTCGTAGTTCTCCAGGTGGCCGTGGCTGGATGTACAATCCAGGCGGTGCAGCTCCAGGTGCTCCTCAAACCGGTCCATGCGCAACATCCGTTTTAGCTTGCTATCGCGCATTTCGGTGACATGCTTGAAGCGCATGTGATTCGCGATCAGGGCGATCACTTGATCGATATCGGCATTCGAAAACCGCAGGCGCGTCAGGATATCACGCGCGATGCGCTCACCTAATTCCACATGGCCGTCAAAGCGAATACGATCGGCCACGCGAAAAGTGCCGGGCTTGCCGACATCATGCAGCAATACGCCCAGCGCCAGCGTCGGCGTGGGTTCATGCAGACCCTCCAGCATTATCAGCGTGTGTGTCCACACGTCGCCTTCGGGATGAAACTCGGGTGGCTGCTCCACACCCTTCATGGCGGCTATTTCTGGAAGAATATCGGCCAGCAATCCGGATGTGTCCAACAATTCAAAACCGCGGCGTGGCGCGCCTTCGGTGAGAATCCGGACCAGCTCATCGCGAACGCGCTCCGGCGAGACGCGCGTGATCCGCTTATGCAGTTTTTGGATGGCGGCTAGCGTGCCGGGTTCTATCTCGAAACCGAATCGGGCGGCGAACCGGACGGCGCGCAGCATGCGCAGGTGATCTTCCTCGAAGCGCTGCTCGGGGTCGCCAATGGCGCGGATGATTCCACCGCGCAGGTCGGCTAAACCACCGACATAGTCGACGACCGGAGAAGTCAACGAAGCTGGGTCCAGCAGTAACGCGTTGATGGTGAAATCACGCCGCAGGACATCCTGCTTCGGATCGGTTTCGAACGTTACATCTGAGGGATGCCTGCCATCCTGATAGGAATGATCGCTGCGGAACGTAGCTACCTCTACGCCGTCCACCAGCACTACGCCGAATTGCGCGCCAACTAACTGAGCGCGTGGAAAAGTCTCCAGTAACTGATCGGGCCGTGCATCGGTCGAAATATCGTAGTCTTTCGGTTCACGCCCCAACACCAAGTCGCGCACTGAGCCGCCTACCAGCCAAGCCTGAAACCCGCGCTCCCGAAGCCGGGCTGCAATCTGGATGGCCGTGCTGAGACCCATGTGATCATCGTAGGATAGAAACGTGGCCCAAGTAGACTCGCAGTATCGGAATTCGTCCCGCTGATGGCATCGGAAGTTAGCAAACCCACCACCAACACAGCCAGAGTGGTGGTAGCCACTACGGTAGCGTTGTCCTTCATCAGCTTCTGGCGCGGTGCATCCATCGTTCTTTCCGATCTCGCCTCATCCGCCTTTTACGCCGGCGGCATTGCGGTAACAGCGGTTGGCCCCGCGGCACCCTGGTTCGTGCTGGCGGTGATGCTTTTCAGCTTTGCCGTGCGATCGGTGTACATGGAAAGCTGCAGCATGTTCGTTCGCGGCGGCGTGTACATCGTGGTGAAAGACAGCATGGGCCCCTTCATCGCGCGCCTGTCGGTCTCATCCCTCATATTCGATTACATTCTTACCGGACCCATCAGCGTGGTCAGCGCCGGCGCCTATCTGGGACATCTGTTAGACGAAATCGCGAAGATGCTCGGGCAATCGTTCCCGTTCAACGTAAACTACTTTGCCGCGTTTTTCGCCGCCCTGGTGACGTTGTACTTCTGGTGGCAGAACCTGAAGGGCATCCATGAATCCAGCGGCAAGGCGCTGCGGATCATGCAAATCACTACCATCATGGTGGTGGCACTGGTGATCTGGTGTCCGCTAACTATTTTACTGCGCGGTCACGTGCACTTGCCGCCTCCGCCGTTGCCGCGCAATCTGAGGTTTGGCCCCACGGCGCTCGGCTGGTTCAAAGGCACAATCTGGCCTTCCATTCCGATCGTCGCGCTGACCATCGCTTTTGGCCACTCACTGCTCTCCATGAGCGGATTCGAAACGCTGGCGCAGGTCTACCGCGAGATCGCCTATCCCAAATTGAAGAATCTGCGCATCACCGCGAATATCGTTTGCTGGTACGCGGTGATCTGCACGGGAGTGATCACGGTATTCGCCGGCATGATCATCAGCCCCGAGGATATCCGCAATCTGTATGCCGACAACCTGCTGGGCGGACTCGCGATGCAGTTGGCCGGCCCGGAGTTGCTGAGGCTGGTGTTTCACATCTTTGTGGTGATCGTGGGCGTATTAATTCTTTCGGGCGCCGTGAACACATCCATTATCGGCGCGAACGGCGTCCTGAATCGCGTGGCGGAAGATGGCGTATTACTGGACTGGTTCCGCAAGCCTCACAAGCGCTTTGGAACCACGCACCGCATGGTCAACACCATCGTGATTCTCCAACTCGCCACCATCATCGCCAGCCGCGGCGATGTCTATCTGCTGGGCGAGGCGTATGCGTTCGGCGTGGTGTGGAGTTTTTTCCTGAAATCGCTGGGCGTGCTGGTGCTGCGCTACCAACGGCACGACCAGGAGTACAAATTCCCATTCAACATCCGGCTAGGCAGGATCGAAATCCCCATTGGATTGGGCGTAACTACGTTGATCCTGGGCTTCGTGGCAGTTGCGAATCTGTTTTCGAAGGAGTACGCCACCAAGTATGGCGTGGGATTTACGCTGGTGGTGTTCGTCGTCTTCACCATCTCCGAGCACATCAACGCAAGGAAACGCGCCCTGCATCATCTGGAGAAGAAGCCCCTCGAAGAATTCAACCTGGAGCATCAACCCCAAGTCACCACTTCGTTGCACGCCCGGCCCGGATGCATTCTGGTGGCCGTGCGCGATTACCACAACATGGAGCATCTCCGCATCGTGCTACAGAAGACGAATTTGCGGCGGCACGATATTGTGGTGATGACGGTTCGTACTATCTCCACAGGCGCGGGCGAATACGACCTTTCGGACGACCAGATTTTCAGCGATTACGAGCGGGAGCTATTCAGCCATGTTGTCGAGATCGCCGAGAAGGAGGGAAAGCCAGTGGAGCTGCTGGTGGTTCCAGCGGTAAATCCCTTCGACGCGATGGTGCAATCGGCAGCGAAGCTGAAGGTATCGCGATTGGTGACTGGCGTCTCGGCGCACATGACGTCCGAGGAATTGGCGCATCGCATTGGCCTGGCGTGGGAAAGTTTGCCGGAACCGCGGCATGCGTTTTCGCTCGAGGTGATCAGCCCCGACCGGCCGTCCATGTATGTCAACCTGGGTCCCCACCCGCCGCGTCTGTGGCCGGAAGATGTCGATCGCTTACACGAGCTGTGGCGCAGAATGTGCGAGGCCGAAGGAGTGGGTTCGAAGCTGCATCATCGCGATATCGTAGGAGTCGCGCTACGCCGGCTGGAACGGGATTTGACGGAGGGCGAACGTGATCAGGTGCTGAAGGATTTGAGCGACGAGCTGCGGAAGAGTTAAGAACGTTTCTCGTTTCTCGTTTCTCGTGGGGAGGCGATTGCTACTATCCGTAGGCGTCGATAGTCCAAGGTCCAAATACCCTCCCTATAGAGTTCCGGGCGCAGATGAGCGGCCACTTGACGGATCTTTTCCTTGGCACTTTTAGCGTCCAGACCTCGCAGATAGCTGCCACAGAACATCTCGAGCCAGTCCTCCATGCCGCGCTCGCCCTCGATGGGTGTCGGCCGGTCGAACAAGCTGGCTTGGCGCACCTCCAGGCCGTGCCGCTCCAGCACGGATGCGTATTGGCCGACACTTGGAAACCACCAGGGACAGCGTTCTTCGGCTGCCGCGCCGAAAACGGCACTCAGTGCCTCCAGGATGATCGCGATGTTGCCTTGGCCGCCGAATTCAGCAACGAAGCGCCCGCCGGGTCGTAACGCTGCAGTTATACATTGCACCGCTGCTTCCGCATTTTTGACCCAATGCAGCGCGGCGTTAGAGAATACGGCGTCAAATAATTCCTCGAAATGGAAGCTGGTGGCATCCGCCAGGACGAACTTGAGATGCGGGTAGTTCTGGCGCGCCTGTCCCAGCATCTCAGGCGAACTGTCCAGGCCCACCACCTCGGCGCCGGTCGCGGCTATCTCAGCGGTCAATTGTCCCGTGCCGCAACCGAGATCCAGAATCCGTTCACCGGATCGGGGCTGAAGCAGCTCCAGGAGGCTGCCCCCGAACTGCCAAACGTAGGCATGCCCGCCCTCGTATCGCTCCGCGTTCCAGGGACTCAAGCTTTCTTGCCGCGCGCTTTCCCCTTCTTGGGCTTCTCGGCCGCTTGCGTCTCCGCTTCAGGCTCCGCTTCCGTCACGGCTTCTGGAACTTCCGCGGGAACAGCGGCGGGCCCGGCGGCAGCCAGAACCTCCTTGAACAGCTCGGCCTTCTTGAGGTCCTTCTTGGAGGGCGGCGCCTGTTCATTGCGATAGTCGTGATCGTGATAACACGTACGGCACCGAACCTTGGCGGGCAACGCGGTCACAATGGAAACGATGGAATGGTTGGTAATCCGGCGGCACTTGATGCAGTGATCGTCGATTACATCCCCTAAGCGAAACTCCGACATAGAAATAGATAATGAGGGATCTCGGACGAGTATATCAGAACTGGAACGCTCATGATCGTTCGGCTATTGCACTGCGATAATCGCGGGCGCACTGGATATTCCTCCGATCGTAATCACCATGGGAACCGTAGGCGGAGGCGAGAAGAGATTAGGTATCCGGACATTGACTTGGAAAATACCCGAAACCGACCCTGGCGCGGAACCGGCGTAAGTGACATCGGCGTTGACGTAATTTATTTGCACGCTGACGGGCAGCATTAACTGGGCGAGTGGGCTGACCGGCCAAATAGCGCCATCCACGCCAGGAGGACTCATTGGTCCCCCGCCCGTGCCGTAAAAGGTCACCACGCTTCCCATTTTTGCGGGATTCGTTGGCGAGTTGGGAGTACCGTCGGCGTTCGTGATGGCGGCTAGCTGCGTGGTGTCGTTCGCGAGAAAGATTCCAGGCGCGGCCTGATTCAGAAGCACGGAACCACTGACGGAAGCGCCGTTATAGTTCACTTGAACCGGTATACCTGGATCGGGCGAGCCGCGGCCCGTATCCCAAGGGGCCACCGCATTGATCTGCTCGGACTGCACATAGAGCAACGGGGCTGCTTCATTGCCGAAAAATACCTGCACGCCAGCGAGCTCAGTGGGGACTTTTCCGCCGGGCCCCACGTTCGCGTTGACGCCTGTCTGAGGGCCGATGCCTTTGCCCCGCAACGTGACAACTTCTCCCGGTGCGACAGCGCCCTCCGCGAAGCTGGCGGCGTTCTGAATCAAGTAAGCGAGGCATGGACCGCTGGTATGATTTGGATCGTTGATAAGGAGACTGGACACAAATGTCAGGCTGGAATCACCGAAATCGACGACCCCGGGAAAATCCGTCGAATTCGTCGTGCCCGCTAAATCGATAGATCCACTGCCCAGCGCAATGACAGCGGATGCGGTATCTGCGCCGGACCCTCCCAGGTAAGTCGCCCCGGTCAGAGTTCCATCGGGAGCGAACTCGGCCGCGAAAATATCGCTCGATCCTCCGTGACTACATGACTGGTATGCGCCCGGCGTAGTGGGGAATCCAGCCGAAGCCGCCCCCACCACATATGCATTTCCGGCGCTGTCGATGTCCAGGGATTGGGCGCCACTAATATAGGTCGAATAGACCAATGCCGAGCCGGTTGGATTCAGCTTCGATAGTACGTTCAAGCTGCCGATATCGGCCGCAGTCCAAGGGGCGGACGGCCCAGACGGCTGAAAGGCGCCCGGGGTCACCGGGAAATTGCTGGATAAGGTCGCGCCAAGTACAAAAGCATTCCCTTGGGAGTCCACCCTGATTGCTAGGCCGCCGTTTCCGCCGGAAATTTCCTCGCTCCCGCTTGAGCCAAGGAAGGTGGAGTAGACCAGGCTCCCGCCAGAAGGCGCGATCTTGGAAACGAAAATCCCTATCGGAGCCGGCAATTTCGCCTGGAAGGCTCCTTGCGTCGTGGGAAAATCCGGCGAACCAGTAAAGCCGGTCACGTAAGCGTTTCCAGACGCATCGACAGCTATGGAATTCGCTAAATCCCCGATATCTTGAGCCCCGCTTCCACCAAGATAGGTACCGTATTCCAACGCTGAGCCGGCCGCGTTCAGTTTCGCGACAACACCGGTGGACATCGCATTCGCGGTTGAGTTCTGAAGCGCGCCGGGAGTGACCGGAAAAGGAGAAGACGCGGGACTGTATATGGAGCCCACCAAGTAGGCATTTCCTTGCCCATCGATCGCAATCCCCGATACGGGTATCGGGAAATAAGTCGAGTATACGAGCTGACTACCGGCCGGGTTGAGCTTCGTGACGAAACCGCCGTTCCCGGCCGGCTTTGGGAACACAGCGTTCGGCGTTGTCGGGAAGTTGTTCGGAATTGTTAAGCCTGCGTCGGTTGAGCCACCCACGTAAGCATTGCCTGCCGAATCCACGGCAATGGCGTTTCCACTGTCAAAGCCGCTGCCGCCCAAATAAGTGGCGTAAGCAATTTGCCCCTTCGAGTCGAGCTTGATGACGAAGGCATCCGGGCAGGGGAAGATGCTCGAGCCACCGGGGCCAATACCCAGAGCCAGGCAATTGCCGCCGGCATAGGCCGGCTGCACGGCTCCTACTGTGGTGGGAAGAACCGACGACGACGTAAAGCCTGTGAGGTACAAGTTCCCGGCCGAATCGGCTGCCATCGCGGCCACGAAGATGAGATTCTGATCCAGGGCGAATAGCACCGGATCAATGATGAGCGGGAGGGCTCGATCATAACGGCCCAGCGAAAACCGAATCTCACCGTCCGCGGCCACCCGATAGCCGCCGGCAATTGGAATGCGCTGCCCGTTCCGTTCCTGATATACGGTGGGCTTCCGCTGCCGTAGGCAGTCAGAAGCCGTCTCAATCACAAGTTCGCCGTTGTCATCAATACGCACTCTTTTGGCGCCGCTCCATCGGAGACGGATCTTCGCCGGGTCAGATCCGGGCGACACTTCGAAGTCGAACTCGAGCCCCTTTTGATCGCCGTAGAAGACGCAGTCGATGCCCGGGTACAGGCGGGAATAACGAATACGCCGGTAGGTTGGAATATCCGTCTGACTCACGCGGCCGTGGAAATAATTGTGTCGCTCCGCCAGCGGATCAAGCGCCGAGGTGTGTGGTTCAGGATTCGCGCCGGAAAAATTCAGCGACGCGCCCAATGCCGTCACGCCGGACGCGGTCAACAGATAATCCCGCGAGTTCCCGCGCGCCACAAATCGAACCGGCCCCGCGGCTTGTCCGCGATTCGGTTCAAAGACGAGCGGACGATTCCCGAGACCGGCCGGAATAAGA
>DASYNU010000008.1:0-37024 GCA_036008345.1 Bryobacteraceae bacterium | reverse complement strand
GAACTTTGGAAACGGCTCCTTGACCTTCTCCAGGCTCACCTGGCACCGCTGGGCGATATCCCACGTACGGTCCAGCGCCTCTTCCACCTCGCCAAACATCGCCAGCATTTCGTCGCGCGTCTTGAGATAAAACTCCGGCTGCGTGAAACGCATGCGCTGCGGGTCGCTCATGGTCTTGCCGGTTTGGATGCACAGCAAAATCTCGTGAGCCCGCGCGTCGCCCTTGCGCATGTAATGCGAATCGTTGGTGGCCACCAGCGGGATGCGCGTCTCCTGCGATAGCCGCAGCACTTCCGGCGTCACGATCTTGTCTTGATCCAGGCCGTGATCCTGGATCTCGAGAAAGAAATTATCCTTGCCGAACATGTCGGCATAGCCGTACGCCAGACGCTTGGCTTCCTCGTAGCGATTGGCCATGATCGTTTCATTGATGTCGCCGCGCAAGCACGCAGACATCGCGATCAGCCCCTTGGAATGCTGCGCGAGAAGATCTTTATCGATGCGCGGCTTGTAGTAAAAGCCTTCCAGGAAACTGGTGGAGACCAGGCGCAGCAGATTGCGATAGCCCTCCTGGTTTTCGCACAGCAGTACCAGGTGGTTATAACGATCCGTATCGCTGCGCGAGGTGTGGCCCTGCTGCGAGACATAGACTTCGCATCCGATCACCGGATGCACGCCCTTCTCCTTGGCCTTGTTGTAGAACTCAACTGCGCCGAAAAGATTCCCGTGATCGGTCATGGCCACGGCGGGCATTTTCTGATGGACTACCACGTCCATCAACTGTCCGATTTCACAGGCCCCATCCAGCAGCGAATAATCAGTATGGCAATGCAGGTGTACGAATGACATCTCGAAACCAGCGGGGGAGGACCGATTTGATTGTAGCGTAGCTGTAGGGAAGCCTCCGGCTTGCGCCTCGAATCGCTGTCGGAGATGGACCGGTTCCTTGCGGCTAGTTACCTGGGCATGGAACGGGAATCACATTTTCGGTGGCGCGGCCATTCGGAGAAAAAGTAGTCACTACTGCCAGGCACTTGGATTTGGAGGTCACGTGTGTTGGGCTGCCGGGAATCTGCCAAAACACTTCAACGTGTTCCTCAAGCTCAATCCTGTCGCCGTCTTCGAACGCAATCACTTCCACTACTTTCAGTTTCCCGTCCTGCTCCAGTTTGCACCTAACAACTGCCATTGCCTTTCTCCTTTTTTGTTTACTGTTGAACGTGGTTGGAACTTAACAATTGTAGAAAGCGAGGATCGCGGCGCAGGTCCGCCAATTCCGGATACCGGTTCAGCTGGCCGAGCACCGCGGGCAACCTCGTAAGAAGGGCCAGGGTTTGTTCCCGGCGGCCAAGCTGCTCGTAGGTCAGCACCGCCATAAGGCAGACATCGGAGTCGTCCCCCGACACTTGTAACGTCTGCGCGATCTCGAACTCCGCGCGCTGTAACTCGCCGAGCCTCGCCGCAAAATAGGCCAGCCGGGCGCGTGCGCCCTGATCCCGCGGATCCTCGATCAAGTCTTTTTCAGTTGCGGCCAGTCCGCTCCGAAAAGCAGCTTTTGCATCGCTCTCGCGACTTTCGCGCCCGTAGGAAAGTCCGAGATCCAACCAGAGGTCCGCTGACCCGGGCCCCACAGCGAGCGCCTGCAAGAAACACGAAATCGCCTCACCGGGCTTGCCCAAGTCCATAAGGATGGCGCCCAAAGTTTCCTCGTTATGAGAAGAGTCCTCCAGATGAACCGCGGCGCGAAGTTCGTTCTCAGCCTCCGGCAATCGCCCCAAGTACCCCAAGGCCGCTCCGAGAGCGGAGTGGGATTGTGCCAGATGGGGCGCAAGATCCACCATTTTCTGGAACTCCGGAACTGCGTCGCGATAGTCGCCGCGGAGAATGTATAGAGTGCCCAGCTGCTGATGATTCTTGAAATAACCCGGTTGAAGTTGCACAGCTTTTTGAATCGCAGCCAACGCCTCATTCGGTTGGTGGTTTCTGTTATAGATCCCGCTCAGCCGCCGGTACGCGTCTCCATTGTTGGGCTGAAGCTCAATGGCTCGCTGGTAATCCGCCTCGGCCAATTCTAAAAAGCTGGAATCTGCCTTTATCAAGCCTGATACAAGGTGCACCTCGGGAAGGTCCGGGTTTCGAAGTTCGGCTTGCCTCACCGACTCCTGCGCTCGCTCTCTCCAGACGGTCTCGCGCGTAAAAAAATATTTCAACCATTGGGCCTCGGCTAAGCCGGCGTAGGTGAGGGGCGAATCGGGGTTGGCCGCAACGGCTCGTTCCAACAGGTGAATGGCGTCATCGACGTGCGTATCACCATGCACATAGGACAGGCCGGTCAAGTAATCCTGGCGCGCCGCGGCGTTCACTGTTGCGTTGGCCATGCTGGACGGCAGTCTCAATGCGTTGGTCACCATGCCCGCTAGCGCCACCGGGGCGTAGCGCAACTCTGACGCTTTGTAGCGTATCTGCCACTCCTTGGCATTTCCACCGGAGCGCGCATCGGTGAAATAAGCGTGCAGAGTGAAATCCTGGTTTTGCTTCTCCAGCGTTCCGTGCAAAGCGTGAGTGGCGCCGAGCGTCCTGGCTTTCTCCAGGGTGTCCACTTTCCGGTTCGAGATTTCGCTCCGGGGAATGACCGCCAGACTGGTTTGGGAACTACTTTTCAAGCGGGCTATTTGCACCGCCGCATCCTGGGTCAAGTGGGCCGCCAGCGGTGCGATGTCCTGGCTGGATTCAAACGGCAGCACTGCCAGACGGACCATTTGCCGGGGAGGCTTGGCGCGCTGAAGGGTTACAAGAGTGGAGACCATCACCAGCAAAATGGCTGCCGCTGCCGCCATGAACCAGAGCCGCGAGCGCGACGGGGCGAAAGCCTGCATGACTTCGTTGCCGGTCTGGCATCTGCGCGCCGGCTCGGGATCCAGGCACCGCGTGAGAATCCGATCCCATTTGCGATCTACGGGCGCCAGATTTCGAATGAGCCGATCCTGCCACGGCACCGCCGGCGCGTACGGCCGCCGCCCCGCAGCCAGCTCATATAGAATCACTCCCAACGCGTATACATCGGAAGCTGGGGACGCTTTCTCCCCTCTCCACAGCTCCGGGGCCATGTAGTCCGGTGTACCGCCCGCTTCACCGGACTGCGTAGTCTTACTCGCACTCCCCAGCCCACGCGCCAGACCAAAATCGGTGATGACAGCCCGAACGGTTCCGTCCGCTGTGGGCGTCAGGATGATGTTGTTGCTTTTTAGATCGCCATGCACCACGCGATTGCGATGCGCTTCACCCAGTCCCGCACAAAGCTGCAGGGCGATGGCACGCGCTTCGGCCTCGGGAAGGCGGCCGCGGCGCAGGCTCTCGGCCAGCGTCTCGCCTTCGAGAAACTCCATCGTTATAAAGTCGATCGGCCCCTGGTGAGTGTCAGCCGTGTGGAACTCAAATATCTTGCAAACGTTGGGGTGGCTGATTTCACGGGCATTGCGGACCTCCGGAGGCAGACGCTTTCGGAATCCCTTGCGGGCGCATTTGATCGCGATGCGCCGGTCCAGCTTTTCGTCCATGGCTTCGTAGACGATGCCCATTCCGCCCCGGGCCAGCTCGCGCACAATCCGGAAACGGTTATCCAGGCGCTGTCCGGATTCAAAGGGTTGCTCGGCGCCGGACGTGCTTTGAGCGGGAGTCATCAGTAGCGTACCCAGGCTTTGGTGTGTATCCGGGTTGGGCGGCCGGAAAAGCGGCTCGATCAAGAAACCCTGCATGCGCTCATCCCAGCGCACGTACTTCCAGGCTTGTTCGAACAATTCCGAATTTCCAGCACACGCGCGCTCAAGATAGGCGCGGCGCTGGTCTACGGGTTGAGCCAGGGCCTGTTCTACCAGGCTCATCAGCACCTCGTCATCCGGCCGTGCTTTGTTTTCCATGTCCGGACTCGCTGTGTTCAAACAACCACTGGCGGGCATCGCGCCACATTCGTTGCATGCTGCGGAGTTTGATGCCGAGTGCGTCGGCAGCCTCATCGTCGGTGAGGCCAAGAAAGTACTTCACCTCCACCAGAGTGCACCAATCGGGCTGGATTTCCGCGAGCTCATTCAAGAGCCTGTCCACCGTTAAAGCCTGATCTACTTTGGCGCTGTCGGAGGGCAGCAGGTTCTCCAGTCCCTCCAACGCGACGAACTCAGCGTCGGGCAGCCCGCGTGCATGGTCGATGAGGTACCTTCGCATAGCTCTACCAGCAATAGCGAAAAAATGCCGTCTATTCTGCCAATCTTGATTTTTGGCCGCTACCAGCTTGAGGTAGATCTGGTCTACCAGCTCGGTCGCTTGCAGGGAGTGGCCGGGACGCTCGCCCTTCATCATGTATTGGGCCAGGCGTCGCAAATCGGGCACAACCAGCCCGAAAAGCTCATTCTCGGCCTCGCGGTCGCCGTCGCGCCATCGATGCAGGAGCTGCGTAATGTCGCCCATTTTTTTGGATGGGGCTGTTGGAATAGGTGCTCAGTTTAGCACAAGGGTTCGGCATCTGCAGGAAAGCTCTTGTTTCTAGCGAGTTGTAGCCGCTTGGCGGACTTTTTCCGCATATAACGCTATCTGCGGTGAGGCTGAGGAGCCTGATTCAAAAAAAAGAAAAGGAGCACAAAATGAAACGATTACAATTAGCGGCCGGGTTGCTGATGACTCTCGCATTTTCGCGCATCGAGGCCCAGACCATAGACTTCCACGCGACAATTCCATTCGAGTTCCGAATGGGACAGACGGTGATGGCAGCCGGAGACTACACCGTCCATCATTCGAATGGATTGCTTCTCGTGCAGCCGGACGGGGGCAAGGCAGTGTTTAGTCTGGCGATCGCAACCGAACTTCCCAAGGATTCGAGCGCACCCGGATTGCTGTTCCACCGTTACGGTGACAGCTATTTCCTCGCCAAAATATGGACACCCGGCTATGCCAACGCGTGCGGGGTACCGAAAAGCTCGTACGAGAAGGAACTGGCCCGCCGCGGCAGCGCTCCCGACGATGATCAAAACATCGTTCTCCAAACCAAGTAGATGGAGCGTGGCCTGAACAACCCAACTGAGCCGGCGGCCGGAAAGAAGCGATAGCACGAGCCACAGCTAGCGGCGCTCGTGGTAGCGCTCCCTCCCGGTCGCGGTTCGGTTTGCGGCCCGCACGCACCCAACGAGAAACGAGAAACGGGATTTTACTTTTCCGCCGGAATCTTCCAGCGTCCGGTTTCGAACTCCAGATTGAAATTCTCGCCCAGGTACACGCGCCGCACTTCCGCATCCGCTCCTAGCGCTTCCGGCGTCCCAGCGCGGAAAATCTTTCCGTTGTTGATGATGTATGCCCGATCTGTTACCGCCAGGGTCTCGCGGACGTTGTGGTCGGTCACGAGAATGCCGATGCCCATGTTCTTCAAGTCGAAGATGATCCTCTGCAGTTCCAGCACCTGAATCGGATCGATCCCGGAAAACGGCTCGTCCAACAAGAGAAAACTCGGCTCGATCACCAGCGAGCGCGCGATCTCCACGCGACGGCGCTCGCCGCCCGAAAGTGCGTAGCCCTTGTTATGCCGCACGGTCTCAAGCCCCAACTGCTCAATCAGCCGGTTCATCCGCTCGCGGCGCTCCCGCCCACTCATGCGCAGCGTCTCGAGAATCGCCATCAGGTTGTCTTCCACGGTGAGCTTGCGGAACACCGAAGCTTCCTGCGGCAGATAGCTGATGCCGCGGCGCGCCCGCTGGTACATCGGCATGGAAGTGATCTCTTCGGAGCCCTCGCCGTTGGATACCAGTACGCGCCCCGAATCCGGGCTGATCAACCCCACGATGATGTAAAACGATGTAGTCTTGCCGGCCCCGTTCGGACCCAGCAACCCCACCACCTCGCCCTGCTTCACCCACAGAGAAACGTTGTCCACCACCTTGCGGCCGCGGTAACTCTTCGAAATTTCTGCAGTCTGGAGGGTACGCATCGGGAGATTACTTCACCTTGCGGTGCAGAACACTCTTGGCGGGTTGAGCTTCAACTCCGTTCACCAGCAGCCTATCATCCTTGGAGAACCAGGTCAATTTTTCGCCCTCGGTAGTTCCTCGCAGGCTGTCTACAAACTTAGGACGCCCCTCGGTCAGTACCACTTTGTCGTCGTCCACAAAGTATTCGACATGCTCGGATGTTCCATCGCGGACGCGTCCGGGCGATGGCGAATGAATGTGCACCTGGCCATTGGCGACGGCGTGGTCAAGAGACGAATCGTTACTGTCGTTCCGCAGGAACGCGCGGATCTCCTTGGCCTTTACATCCATATTCGAACGCTGCAGGATGGCGCCGCCAGTGTACTCCGCTATCCGCTCATTGTCGTCATAAGACAACTCGGGCGCCTTCACAATAGTAAACACGCGAGGGGCTGGCGTGGTTGCAGGTTTCTTGGGATCTTTCTCTTGGGAATTATCTTCGTCCTTGGCTTTGTCAAGCAACTGGCTGACCACGTGTCCATGCCCTTTGAGCAGGCCGTTATCCCGATCGATCTCCACCACGTCGCCCTCCAACCGGTTGGCGCCCTGCCACAGCACGGCGTTACCTTCATAGCGGATCTGAAGATTGTTGTCGGTGGAAACCATCTTCTTGGCCCGTGCGTGGAGCGGCTCATCTTCGGCCAACATCCCGCCCCCGGAATCCTTTTTGTCCGCGTCCTTGTCCTTGGTCTTGTCCGCGCCTTTATCGGCCTTCTTGCCTTTGGCCTTGTCGGTGTCCGGATCCTTGTCCTTGCTCTTGTCCGGCATGCGCGTGGAAGTTACGTTGCCCTCGGCCGTAAAGTCGCCGGAGTTTTGATTCATCAGGATCTTGTCGGCATCGGCCGAGCCGGTGTTGTCCCAAATGCGCGCTTTGCCGATGAGATCGATGCGGTTGTTGGGTTGATCCAGAAAAGCGCGGTCGGCGCGAGCCTTGCGGTCGCCGGCTTCATAGCGAAAATCGTTGGATTGTTCCAACTTATCGAGCTGCGAAGAGTTCGGCAAAAATGTAGCGAACAGGTCCTTGCTCCACGTTAACGCCGGGGCGGGAGTCTCCTTGGCGTCTTTCGGCTTGGGCTTTACGGTTCGCGTCGAAGCTGCGGTGGCGCGAAAAGACTGGATCTGGTTCTTGGGCCCGTAAGCGATCGCAATATTCTCGCCGTTCATCCAGCGATGCGGCTTATCCGGGCTATTGGGAATGAACTCGAGGGCCCCTGCCGATTGCGTGGTCACTGACTCAATCTCCTGACCGCCTTCCCGCATTTTCGTCATAATCACATCGCTCTGCAAAATCCGCGTGTCCGCCGGATCGGCGCCCGGCTTATTTACCGGCTTGGATTCCACTGTGCTATGGCCCCTCGCCACCGCGATTTGGAGAATGCTATCCACTGTCGAGGTATCAAAGGTTAACTCGACACGATCCCCTGTCATGGTTGTAACGGCGGTATCGGCGGTGGAAACCAGCTTGGCCTGCTCCACGCCCGTGATCTTCTGGATCTGATTGTCGTCGTTGAAGTCGATGGTGAGATAGCGCGCGGCGTATTCCAGATTGCGGTTGGGGCGCTGGTCGGTGCCGTGAGCTTGTTCTGTATCCACCTTCTTGATCTGGCCGTGGTCGAGCGTGACCACGGCCGGCCCGGCGTTCAACGTCAAGGTGTCGCGGGTCAGCCGGGACCAGGGCGAGAGCATTACCTTGGACTCCTTCTCGTTGTAGCTCACTTGGCCGGCTTCGATCTTCATTGGGACTGATTTTGGATTGGTGCCGCGCCAGATCATTTCCACCTGGCTACGCATATCCAACTCCCCCGTGGAAGGATCGTAATTCGCACCCACGGCTTGTCCTTCACCACGGTCGAATTTAAAAGTGGCCAGCCGATCGGTGGAGGCTTTGCCGGTTTTGATCTCCACGTGAACTCCGGAGGATTTGATGGCCATCAATTTTCCGGGGGCTGGCGGCGGCTGGTCGAGCGGCACCTTCATCGTGATCTCCACTTCGCCTTCCGAATAGAGCATTCCGGAATTCAAGTCGGCTTCGGCCTTGGCGCTGGTGACGTGGTTATACTCCTTGCCGTCTTTGTTTTGGATATCCAGCACAACTCCGGATAAATACTGCTTGCCTTCCACCTCGCGCAAATCATCGGCGTGAACCGTCACGACGGTCTTCTGATTGGATGTATGGGTGTAGGTCCAGGCGTGCATTTGCCCTAGCGTGCCAGGGGGCAGTGGAACGGGTTTAGCCGGGGTGTTGAGCGCTTGTTGTTTCAACCGCGCGTAGTAGGTTGCGCCCAGTCCCGCTAGAATCGCCAGAAAGGCCAACAGGAACAAAGGCCGCGCGTGTCGCATCGATACTTCCAGCATATCTGGAAGCTGTCCCTTTTGCCGCTTGACCGTCAAAGTTTGGGAGGGAATCTCGAAATGGTATTCGCAATCGTCTTGATCGCATTGTTAGCGCCAGCCGCACTTGAAGGAGACGAATTGAGCCGATTCTTGGGCAAGTGGCGCGGCGATTCGTCCTGTGTCGCGAGAAACACAGCCTGTCACGACGAAACTGTGGTTTACCGTCTGTCCAACCTCCCCAGCAAACCCGGCCACGTCTCGGTGAGTGCCGACAAGATTGTGAATGGCAACGCGATCAATATGGGAACTCTGGAATTCCGGTACGACCAGAGTCAGCAGATGTTGGTCTGCGAATATTCCCAGGGCGTCTGGCGATTCAAGCTGAATGGCGAGGGGATGGAGGGAAAGCTGACGCTTCAAGATGGCACGGAATTCCGGCGCGTGACGCTCAAAAGAGAGCCCTGACGAGCCAGCGCGCGTCAAGCTACATAAATATTTGCATTAGTATCAATAGTTTACGACCAAATATTGTCACTCCTCAAGCGAGTCTGCTAATATGGCTGAGGCGAACGTGATACCGTGCGCCAGTTCGCAACAACTAATCAACATTCAAGCCAGGAGGTTCCAAGTATGAATATTCGACCGCTCTATGACCGCGTGGTGGTCAAACGGATCGAGGAGAAAGAGAACAAAATCGGCGGGCTATTCATTCCCGATTCGGCTAAAGAGAAGCCGCAGGAAGGTGAAGTGGTAGCCGTTGGAAAAGGCAAGCGTCTGGAAGATGGAAAACTGGTGGCCCTCGATGTACAGAAAGGCGACCGCATCCTGTTCGGAAAATATTCCGGCAGTGAGATCCGTCTGGACGGCGAAGAGTACATGATCATGCGCGAGGATGAGATCCTCGGAATTTTGGAAGGCGCCACCAAGACCGCCAAGGTAGCGTAAGAGTACTTTTGACTTTTAAGGAGAAATAGGAATGCCAGCAAAACAGATTGTATATAGCGAAAATTCCCGCCAGGCGATTCTGCGCGGCGTCAACCAGTTGGCTGACGCAGTGAAAGTCACGCTTGGTCCCCGCGGCCGCAACGTAGTTCTTGAGAAAAAGTTCGGCGGCCCCACCATCACCAAGGACGGCGTCACAGTTGCCAAAGAGATTGAACTGCGAGATCCGCTCGAAAACATGGGCGCGCAGATGGTGCGCGAGGTAGCTTCGAAGACCTCCGACACCGCCGGCGACGGAACCACTACCGCAACCATTTTGGCGCAGGCGATCTTCCGCGAAGGCGTGAAGGCTGTGGCCGCCGGTGCCAACCCGATGGCTCTGAAGCGCGGCGTTGAGAAGGCCGTGGAAGTAATTGTGGAAGACGTGAAGAAGCTGTCCAAGCCGGTTTCGGGTGAAATGATCGCCCAGGTCGGCACCATTTCGGCGAACGGCGACACCACTATCGGCAACATCATCGCCGAGGCGATGAAGAAAGTCGGCAAAGACGGCGTCATCACGGTAGAAGAGTCGCGCACCATGGTCACCGAGCTCCAGACCGTGGACGGCATGCAGTTCGATCGCGGTTATCTCTCGCCCTACTTCATTTCCGATCCCGACCGCATGGAGTGCGTGCTGGAAGATCCCTACATCCTGATCCATGAAAAGAAGATCAGCAACATGAAGGACCTTCTGCCGCTGCTCGAGCAGATCGCACGCGCCGGAAAGCCGCTGCTGGTAATCGCCGAGGAAGTGGAAGGCGAAGCGCTGGCAACACTGGTAGTAAACAAGCTGCGCGGCACGTTGAATGCATGCGCGGTGAAAGCACCCGGATTCGGCGACCGCCGCAAGGCTATGCTGGAGGACATCGGCGTCCTGACCGGCGGCCAGGCCATCTTCGAAGAAACCGGAATCAAGCTGGAAGGCGTGCAGTTGAAGGACCTCGGCCGCGCCAAGCGCGTCACCGTGGACAAGGACAACACCACCATCGTGGATGGCGGCGGCAGCCAGAAAGCCATCGAAGCGCGGATCAAGCAACTGCGCGCGCAGATCGATGAAACCACCAGCGACTATGATCGCGAGAAACTGCAAGAGCGGTTGGCCAAGCTGGCCGGCGGCGTCGCGGTGATCAAAGTCGGTGCGGCCACCGAGACCGAAATGAAAGAGAAGAAAGCTCGCGTGGAAGACGCGCTGCATGCTACGCGCGCAGCCGTTGAAGAAGGCATCGTTCCGGGCGGCGGCGTGGCATTATTGCGCGCGGTCAGAGCCTTGGACGGCTTCAAGGTTCTCGAAGACGAGCAAATCGGCGTGAACATCGTGAAGCGGGCTTGTGAAGAACCGGTTCGCCAGATTGTGGGCAACGCCGGCTTCGAGGGCGCCATCGTGATCGAGAAGATCCGCGCCAACAGCGACGCCAACTATGGGTTCAACGCTGCCACCGCGCAGTACGAAGATCTGGTGAAGTCGGGCGTGATCGATCCCACCAAGGTCACTCGTTCGGCTCTGCAGAATGCTTCGTCCATCGCGGCACTCATGCTGACCACCGAAGCCATGATTGCGGAAATCCCGGAGAAAAAGCCGGCAGCGGCGCCGGGCGGCGGACCGCATGGTCCGGATATGGATTACTAAGCAGAATCCATTCCTCCAGAAGAATTCAGGAATCCAGGATTCAGAAGTCAGAATGTGGAGTGCCCGCCCTTCGGGGCGGGCCTTTTTTATTTATGGCCGCGGCGGTTCCATTCGAAGAGGACGATGCCGGCGGCTACCGACACGTTGAGTGATGAGATGGCGCCCGCCATCGGAATGCGAACCAGGACATCGCAATGTTTTTTCACCAGTTGGTGCAGGCCCTGCCCTTCGCCCCCTAACACCAGCACAGTGGGTCTTGCGTAATCGGTCTCGCTATAAAGATCCGTGGCGCGTTCATCCAGGCCATAAATCCAGAAACCTCGAGCCTTGAGCGCCTCCAGCGTCTGGCTGACGTTTCCAACGCGAACCACAGGCAAATGTTCCAGTGCTCCGGCAGCCGCTTTCGCGACTGTCTCGGTGAGGCCAGCGGCGCGGCGATCCGGAACCAGAACTGCCGCAGCGCCCGCGGCATGCGCTGTCCGGATGATGGCGCCCAGATTGTGCGGATCTTCGACGCCATCCAGCACCACCAGCAATTGTGCGCCGGTCGAAATTTGATCCAGTTCGGCGTAGCGCTGCGCGGCGCCGAACGCCAGCACTCCCTGATGCGCGGCGCTGTTGGAGGCGCGGTCCAGCGCCTCTCGCGGCTCGAAGCGCACGGGCACGGAGCGTTGGCGCGCCAGATCGATGATCTCCTGCAGCCTGGGACCACCGGCGCCGCGAGCGATCAGAACGCGATCGAGACCTCGCCCCGCCTGCAATGCTTCGCGCACCGGATGGATTCCCGCCAACACCGCACTGGCCCGCTGTTCGTGTTTCCTCTGGCTGCCTCTGGCCTCCTGCTGGCTGCCCTCCACTTTCTGCCGCCTGCCGCCCGCATTCTGCATTTCGCGTTCCGCTTTCCGCCTTCTGGCTCCTGAATTCTGGCTTCTGGATTCTGTTAGAATCCCAGTATGCTCGAAGCCGCGCTAGAAGAACGCCGCCCCGAGATCCCGGACAAACTCTATTTTCGCATCGGCGAAGTGAGCCGCCTGGCCGGAATCAAACCGTATGTTCTGCGGTTCTGGGAAACGGAGTTTTCCACCCTGGGCCCGAAGAAATCGGGTAAAGGTCATCGGCTCTACCGCCGCAAAGATGTGGAACTGGTGCTGGAGATCAAGCGGCTGCTCTACGATAAGCGGTATACCATTGAAGGCGCGCGGAAATTTCTGGATTCACGCACGCGAGAAGCGGCTCCGCGTGTGGCCGAGGGCACTGCGAAGAAAGCCGGCCGGTCGCAAGGGGACTTGTTCCGGGATCCAGCGCTGGCGTTACAACAGGTTCGCAAAGAGCTGACCGAAATTCTCGAACTTCTGCATTAGCCGGCGTTCGCCGAAAGCCGTTCGCCGTTCCTCACACTCGCCCTCCATGAGTCGATAAGAAAAGTGGGCATCTCCATGATCCGGCTCACACGCATTAACCATGTTCCGTTGGTTCTAAATGCGGATTTGATTGAACACATTGAGATTACGCCGGATACTGTGATCGCGATGACGAGCGGTCAGAAATTCATGGTTCTGGAGTCGGCCGACGAGGTGATCGAACGGGTGATCGAATTTCGCCGGTTGATTATGAATCGCAATCAACCGGCGGTGGTGAGCACGGATGAATTATGCACTGAGGACGAAGTAGCCTAGGCCCAACATGGCGGACAAAGCTAAGCCCGAGCAACCCAAAACCGCAGGCAAGCCGGACAAGGCCAAGCCGGCGCAAGGCAAGAAAGGCGGATCGCGCCCGGACATTGCCAGCATCGGCGGAATCGTACTGGCGGTCGGAGGAATCGTCGGAGGTCTGCTGATGGAGGGCGGCAAGATCAAAGACATCTCGCAGATCACAGCCGCGATTATCGTGCTGGGAGGAACTCTGGGCGCGGTGATGGTAAGCACGCCCATGTCTGTGCTCAAGGGCGCCATGCTGCGCATGGTCCATATAGTCCTGGACAAAACACAGCCTCCCGATGCGGCCATCGAAGAATTAATCGGACTTGCCACCAAGGCCCGCAAGAACGGTTTGGTCTCGCTCGAATCGGAAGCCATGGAGATCCAGGATCCGTTTCTAAAAAAAGCGTTGACTCTGGCCGTGGACGGCACCGATCTGCAAGAGATACGCAACATGATGCAGCTCGACATGGACATCTCGGACAGCCGGGCACAAGCTGAAGCCAAGGTTTTTGAATGCGGCGGCGGCTACTCGCCCACCATCGGCATCATTGGCGCGGTGATGGGGCTGATCCAAGTGATGAAGAACCTGGCCAACATTGAAGAAGTAGGGCATGGAATCGCGGTGGCCTTCGTAGCCACCGTATACGGGGTGGCACTTGCCAACATCCTGCTGCTGCCGGCAGCCGCCAAAATCAAAGCCCGCATCGAGGGGGACACTGAATTAAAGGAACTGAAGCTGGAAGGAGTAATCGCCATCGTGGAAGGATTAAATCCGAAATTGATTCGGAGCAAGTTGGATGCTTACAGGTACGCGGCCAAAGCTCCGGCCCAAGGCAAAGAGGGCAAGGAGAAAAAGCCGGTGGCCGCGCCGGCTGCCGCTAAGAGCTGAACTCATCCAGCAAAGAACCCATGGCGCGCAAGAAAAAACATGAAGAGCACGTCAACCACGAACGCTGGCTGGTTTCCTATGCCGATTTCATCACACTGTTGTTTGCCTTTTTCGTGGTGATGTTTGCCACCTCGCAGACCGACAAGAGCAAAGCGCAGGCGGTATCGGATTCGGTGAAGAAAGCGATCGAGGGACAATCGTTCAGCAGCATGGTTAAGGTGATTTTGGGCGGAACCGTCGACGATACCGGCCCGGGAAACCTGCAAAAGCACGGGCCGGGCGGAGACAAAAAACCGCCGAAGGCCACCGACCCGAAGCCGCCGCCCGCGGTGGTGGAACTGATGCCCTCGCTCGATATTTTGACTAAACAGCTAGCGGCGGAAATCAAGAGCGGCACGTTGCAAATTAACATGGTTCCGCGCGGACTAGCGATCAGCTTCACGCAAGCGGCGCTGTTTCCGTCAGGCGAGGATGAAATTGCCAGGGACACTTATCCCAGCATCAAAAAGATTGCCGACGCCATGCATAAGATCCCGAATCCGGCGCGCATGGAGGGCCACACCGACTCAATGCCTATCCATAACTCGCGCTTTCGCAGCAACTGGGAACTGTCGGCCGCGCGAAGCATCGCGCTGCTAGGAGCGCTCACCAACGAAGGCGTGGACAAAGACCGGCTGTCCATCGCGGGCTATGCCGACACCAGTCCGCTAGAAGACAACGACACCGAACAGGGCCGCGCAAGAAACCGGCGCGTGGACATCATCATTCTGAATGAGACGGGGGTGCGAGGGGAGCCGGAGAAGCGCAGCCCGCAGAAGGCAGGCGGCGGGAGGCCGCAGGAGGCAGGCGGCAGGAAGCAATAAAACCTCTGCTGCTACCTGCCACCTGGCGCCTGCCTCGTGACTACCGGCCCCAGTCCGCTAGCTGCTGCAGGACTTGTTGAGCGGCCTTCTGGCCGGCGCTTTTCTTCGACAGGCCTTCGGCACGGCTCACCCAGTCGCGGCCCAAGCGCACTTCCACGAGAAAAGTTTTGGCGTGTTCGGGACCACGTTCTTCCACGATAGAGTAACGCGGCTGCGGCAGCTTCAAGGACTGGGCCATCTCTTGCAACGCGCTTTTATGATCGGTGAGCTGCACTCCCTCCTCGGGCAGATGCGCCTCGCCAACGATATGCCGAACAACAAACAAGCGCACGGGTTCGATGCCCGCATCCAGATACAACGCCGCGATTAATGCCTCAAGCGCGTTGGCAAGCAGCGCTTTCTTCTCCCGGCCGCCGCTCATTTCCTCGCCGCGTCCGAGCAGTAGGTGGTGTCCTAAATCCAGGCGCAACGCTACCTGGTGAAGATGCAATGCGCTCACCAGGTGAGCTTTGAGCTTGGACAGGCGGCCTTCGGGAAAAGCGGGGTGCTGCGCCACCAAAGTTTCGCTGACCAGGAAACCCAGGATGGCGTCTCCGAGAAACTCGAATTGCTCGTTATCTGTGGCAGGGTCCTCGGCATTCTTTTCGTAGACCCGTGATTTATGCGTGAGGGAGCGTTCCAGCAATTCCCGATTCTTGAAAGTATGCCCGAGAACCTCCTCGAGTGTTTCCAGGTGCGCGCTCATGGCGACAGGCAAACCGGTTACTGAGCAGCGGGAGGCTTGGATCCGGCGGCCTTTCGCTTGGCGACTTCATCCTTTTTGGCCTGCGCGACTTGTTTCACTTTCGGGTTGACGTTGGGCGTGTTGATGGCTTTATCAAAAGCGTCCGTGGCGTCATCGAATTTACCCGAATCTTCGTAGGTTTGGCCTAACCGTACCCAAGTGGCCGGATCGGGAGTAGATTGCACCGCTATCGCTTGTTTGTAGTCGGCGACGGCGTCGTCGTACTTCTTTCGTAGAGCCGCGGATTGGGCCAGAGCCTCGTAAGCTTGGGCTTGCAGATCCTTCTTGGCGCCGTCCCACTGCGCGTCGGTGATATCGGGCCGGGGTTTGGGCATATCCTTGGAGGCGTCCAAGGCGGCTTTGGCGTACTTGTCGGCTTTGGCGAGTTTTTCTTCCTTGTCGAGATCGAACTCGCGAGTATGGCGAGCCGTTTCACCGGCTAATGTTACCAGGGCGAAAGCGTTCTTGGGATCCACTTCCAGTATTCGCTCGCCGTAAAAAACCACCTGAGCGAAGTCGCCTTTGGTCTGCTCGAGGTGCAGGGCGTCCTGAAGAAGAAAGATCTTGAACTCGGTGTCGGCGAAGTTGGTGAGCACATTCTCGATGGCTTTGATCCGCTCGTCCGGGTCAGTTGCGGCTTGCCAGGCCTTGAGGGCCTCCAATTCCTTTTGCGACTTGGGTGAGGGTGGTTTCTGCGCCCAAAGGAGGGACCCTAGCAGTATCAGGAGGCCGCAGAGCGGCAGGGATGTAAGTCTCTTGTTCATTCGAACTCCTATATTAAAAAAATCTTCGCCGCGCGAAAATCGCGGGCTACTTGTCCTTCTGGAAGGGCTGAGCTAGCCCCTTCTCGGCGGCACTCCTGACTGAGGCAGGTGCGCCATCGATAGCGAGCACCGAGTGATAGTTCTTCTCGGCCTGTTCACGCTCGCCCGCGGCATCCGCCAGCCGGCCCAAGTACAGATAGGACCACGACATGGTTTCTTTGTCGGGCGAAAGCTCCAACGTTTTTTGAAACAATTTTTCAGCGAGCTCAGGATCCCTTTGCAAGGCCGCGATTCTCGCCAATCCATAATACGCCTTTGCATGCAGCCCGTCAGCACTGCCCTGTTCCAGCACCCGCAGGTATCTGAGGCGCGCGGCCGCGAGGTCCCGCTTGCCGTAAAGGTCTTCGGCTTCCTGCAGCGTTTTGGCTGCGCCAGTGAGCACGGGTTCCGGGGGCGGCGGTGCGTGTTTGGCCTTTTTTACAGCGGCCTCTTTTGTGAATTGAACATGCTCGAGCCGTTTGTCTTCGCGATCCAAGTCGATCTGGCCTAGCAGGTCGACAAAGTAAAACCGCATGGAATCCTGCTGCTTTTCGTAGGCCTGCAGGCTTTCGGCGAAGGCGGGAGTGAGAACAAAACCTTCGCTGAGAGCTTGGCGCACGATGGCCTGCCGTTGTTCAGCGCCGTGGGCGAGCCGGCTCTCGACCGCCTTGATGAGGCATTCGGTGGAGAGCAGCAGAAAATCGTCCTTATAAGCATCGTCGAGCGCGGGCGCAGGTGCGGCGAAATCCGCCAGGGCCTTGAGCCGGCTCAATTGCTCGAAATGGCGCAGGGAAAGCGGGTCCAGCAAATAGTGCAGATAAGCGTGGCGGATTTCATCGACCTGCGGCTCGGGCGAAGGAGTGACCACCACGAAATAGTCGTCCTTGTAACTGCGGGTCTGAATTTGATTGGGAGCGCCCAGCATGTCGACGTAGATCTGGAAGCGCCGGCCGTAGAAGCCGCTGGTGGGGTTTCGCAGATACGCATTGGCTTCGAGCAGCGCCTGCGCCACGCCACTGTGGTTGACGGCGATCATACGCTCATAGGCACCCTGCGAACGTTTCCAGAGCTCTTGGATATTCGCCTCGCGGTAGAAGTTGGCGATAAGGGGATTGAGACCCTCCAGCTTGCGGACATCGTGGGGGATCTCCTCGGGCTTCATGCGATATTGAAAATCAGGCGGTCCATCGAGGGTGAGAGCGAATGAGATGTATTGGCTCAACTCAGCGTCGCCGCTGGATTGCCGGTGGGCTTCGAAAAACTTTTTCAGGGCCTCGACGGAATCCAGGTGTTTGGCCGCGAGGATATCGCGAACCTGTTTGCGGAGGGTGGCGTTGGCGGCGGAATCGAGATCGGCGTCGTAGCCGGCAGCGTTGATCGCAGCGAGGACCGTGAACAGAGTCTGGCTGCCGTCCAACTGGTTCTCAGGGGCACGAGGCGCGGTCTGAGCGAAGGCGACCGCCGAGATTGTGGCGAGTAATAGGGGACGAATCAAGAGCTGCCTGCACTTTATTGTAACTGGCGTTGGGGATTAGGGGCTAGGGACTAGGGACGGCGGCGAGTTCACTACTCCGCCTTGCGCGCGTAGAATCGTCTGGCTTTCATGCGGTTGCCGCAGACTTTCATGTCGCACCAGCGGCGGGTCTGGTTCTTGCTGGCGTCGAGGAAGAGCCAGCGGCAAGTCTCGCTCGCGCAGCAGCGGAGTTGCGACGACCGGTCCGAGAGCAGGAAATCTTCCGTTGCGTGCGCGAGCAGCCACACGGGAGCCACCAGCTGGCGGTCCAGGCCGCGCCAACTCCATACGGGTCGAAGTTGGCCTGAGCTCAGATGCCGGTGAAAACTGGCTTGCTTAAAGTAATGTTCGAGCGTGACCAGCGCTGAGGCTGGTAGACGCCTTCCGTCGAGTTGGGCGTAGGCGATTATGGCCAGAGCTTCGCGCAGTCCTCTCACCTCACGAAGCACCTTGGCGCGCTCGGCTTCGGAGGCGTCAAGATGCTTGAGCTTTTTGGCTTGCTGCTGCGTCAGTAATCCCGACTGGGAGGCGAATCTGAGTAGATCGGCGTAGCCGGCCAACAGTTCTGCGGGGCCGGTCTGGGAAAAACGGTTGTCCAGAGTGTTGACCAGGTCGAGTGCGACGTGGCCGGCAACGAGTTCGAAGGGCGTTGGAATGGGTTGTTCCGGGTTGGACATGGTCCTTAACCTTCAATATCTATTTTACAGGTTATGTGCCGTTGTGCTACAGTTATAACCACTAATGGACATTTTGGCGGTTAGTGATGTCGCGGCGCAAACTCCGATCCAAAAGCCGGTCTGGAAGCGATTCCATCTCCAGACGATCCTGGCGTTCTTCGCAATTTATGTGATTTGGGGATCTACGTTTCTTGCCATACGGACGGCAGTCCTGGTGGCTCCGCCGTGGTTTTGTGCAGGAGTGAGATTTTTTGTGGCCGGTACGGTTTTGTTCGCTTTCGCGCTCATGCGAGGGATGGCCTGGCCATCGTGGCGGGAGTGGCGAAGCTTAGGGATCATCGGCACGCTGATGTTTTCTTTAACTTATGGGGCGCTGTTTTGGGGCGAACAGTATGTGCCATCTGGGATCACGTCGGTGCTGGAAAGTACGCTGCCGCTGATGACGGTGCTGCTTGAAGTTTTTGTGCTGCGCCAGCAAAAGTTTCGCTGGCGGGTGCTTCTCGCGGTGACGGTTGGGTTTTGTGGCGTAGTCCTGACCATGTTCAAGGGTGGGCAATCGAGTTTGGGCGGCTTCGGAGTTTTTCCGTGTCTGGTGATTCTGGGCGGATCGGCCAGCTGGTCTTTGGGCGCAGTGTTCACGCGAACGCTACCGCTGCCTAAGTCGCGCCTAGTGACTGCGGGAACGGAGATGATGCTGGGCGGGGGGATGCTGCTAATGCTGTCGCTGGTTTCCGGAGAACTGCGTCCATTTCCTGTGATTCCCCCCAAGGCTGTGTTTGCGCTGGTGTACTTGATCGTGGCGGGATCGCTGGTGGGATTTACGGCTTTTGTGTGGCTGCTGGGGCGAATGCCGGCGAGCCGTGTGGCAAGTCATGCTTTCGTGAATCCAATTGTAGCGGTTGCGCTGGGACATTTTCTGGCTTCCGAGGAAGTTACGCTGCGGACCTTGCTGGGCGCGGGGCTGGTGGTGGGGAGTGTGGTATTGACGCTGCGGGATCCGGTATCCCGGTCTTGAATACTTCTAGGAATCCGTAATTCCGGCACTAATTCCGTGCGCGGGATTCGACGGTCACAACCTGGCCGTTGTCCAGGCGGACTGTTCCGATCTGCTTGCCGTTGGACCAATATTGGCAGATCTGCACCAGATGTCCATCGTCAGGAATAGTGACCTTGGATTCGGGCTGGCCAAGCGCGGCGACCACCTGCTCTTCGGATGCGCCCACCTGGATAGTGGCAAAATCCTCGTCCGTGGGTTCCTTACGTGGAGGCTCCTGATAGGCCGGCACTGGCTCAGGCGGATTGATGGAGGCGAGTTCGGTGTCGGCGCGGCGCGGGGCGAAACCGCCGTGTCGCGAAGGCGCTGAGCCGCCGCCGATGGATGGCAACTCGCCAGCTCCGCCACTCTGCGGGACCGCTTGGATCAGAGGCGCGGACTCTGGCTCCGGTTTGGCAGGCGTGTTCGTAACGGCTGGCGCGGTGGCGGCTTTCTTGGCGGCGGTGTCCGTCTGGCCGAAGATCTTGGTGATGGCGTTGCTCAGTGGCTTTCCGGCAGCCGTGCCGATGGTGGCGCCCGAGGCCGCAGCAGCATGTTCGGCGAGGCTTTGCGCCTGAGCGGTGACCAGCACGAAGCTTCCGAGTAAAGCAATAGGAACAAGCGAACGCATGGATTTCTCCCCCTAGTTGAATCGTAAGCGCGGATGGTGTTTCGCGCCAGCGGGGAAAGAGCTTAGCACTCTTAGTAAAAGGTACTGGGAAGACAGTAGGGGTGCGAGGTTGTACCCCTTGCTGGCGCACAGGGCTTAGGAGCCTGTGAAGAAATCAAAAGCACCGGCCGCTTACGCTAGAGAACGTTACCGAACCGCGACCGTGAGAAACTGTGAAAGAATCGGCAACGGCACCGACTCCCTCACGGTCGTGGTTCGGTAACACTCTCTGAACATGAGACTTTCTTTCCGAGCCGCGAGCGTAAGCGACCGGTGCTTTTGATTTTTTCACGGGCTCTGAGGGAGACGGTGCCTTTGCCGGTTTTTTACGGGCCCTCACGGCCGCGGTTCGGTTTTTGCCATGCTATTAGCTTGTGACTGAATTCGACGTGGTTGGAGTCGGGTTGAACGCCACCGATACTCTGATCCTGCTTTCTCACTTTCCCGCATACGCGGGCAAGGTGGCGTTCGAGCGCGAGATCCTGAGCCCCGGCGGGCAGGTGGCTAGCGCCATGGTGACCTGCGCGAAGTTGGGGCTCAGGACGAAATATATCGGTACGGTGGGGGACGATCTACGCGGCCGGATACAACTTGCGAGCTTGCGCGAAAGCGGCATCAATCTCGACGATCTCGAAGTCCGGAAGAATTGCGCTAATCAAACGGCCTATATCCTGATCGACCAAGCCACCGGCGAACGGACGGTTCTATGGCAGCGGGATGAATGCCTGAGGCTGGAGCCGGAGAGCATCACGCCGGAAAAGATTGCCAGCGCCCGAATGCTGCACATCGATGCTCACGACACTCCCGCCGTGGCGCGCGCGGCCGAGATCGCGCATCAGAATCACATCCCGGTTACCGTCGACGTGGATACCATCTATCACGGTTTTGACCGGGTGCTGCCGCATGTGGATTATCTGGTGGCCAGCTCCGAATTCCCGGTGCAATGGACGCACGAACGCGACCCGTTCCGCGCGCTCGAAATGATCCAGGAGGAGTATCACATCCCGGTTGCGGCCATGACGCTGGGTGCGCTGGGCGCGCTGGCGCGGATGCACGGCCGGTTCATTTATTCGCCGGCATTCGTGGTGAATTGCGCGGATACCACGGGCGCGGGTGACGTTTTCCATGGCGCATTTTGTTATGCTGTTCTGCAGAACATGCCCCTGCGGGATGCGCTGGAGTTCTCAAATGCGATGGCGGCCCTGAATTGCACGGCGCTGGGCGCCCGCGGCCGCATTGCGAGCATCGAAGAGGCGCGCGCGCTGATGTTTCGCGGCGAGCGGCGTTCGCATCGCGAGTACGAGCAGTACCGCTAGGAGGATGCGGCCATGATTCCCCTACGGTCCTCCGAGCGTACCTATACGCCCGCCACGGTGAACCTGGTGCTGATTGCCGCGAACGTGCTGGTGTTTTTGTACGAGCTCAGCCTGGGTCTGAATAGCCGGCCCATGAACTACTTCATCCTCACTTATGGCATTGTTCCGGACCAATTGCGGCCTGCCACGATCATCACGTCGATGTTCATCCACGGCGGGTTCCTGCACATTCTGGGGAACATGTGGTTCCTGTGGATCTTCGGAAGAGGCATCGAAGACATTCTGGGCCACGCCAAATATCTCATCTTCTATTTCCTGTGCGGAATCGCGGCGGGGGTGATTCACATTCTGGTGAATGCCAATTCTCCGGTTCCAACGGTAGGAGCGAGCGGCGCCATTGCCGGAGTGATGGGCGCCTATTTGATCAAGTTCCCGAGGGCGCGCGTGGTGACTTTGGTTCCGATCTTTTTCTTTCTGACGACGCTCGACATCCCGGCTGCTTTTTTGCTGCTGTATTGGTTCGCCATTCAATTTTTCAGCGGCGTTGGCTCGGTGGGATATTCGCAGGCATCCAGCGGGGATGTGGCCTGGTTCGCGCACATTGGCGGATTCCTGGCCGGCATGGGTCTGGTTGTGCTGATGGCGCCCCGCCAGCCGCGCTATCAGCAATGGTCCTGAAATGTTTCAGCAGGTGAACCTGGCATCGGCCGGCATCGATAGGCCGCTGGATATTCTGGCGATTGCCGCGCATCCCGATGACGTGGAGCAGACTTGCGGCGGCACGCTGATCCGCATGGCGGAGATGGGCTACCGTACGGGCGTGCTGGATCTCACGGCGGGCGATATGGGCAGCCGGGGGACGCCCGAGATCCGGCTCACCGAATCCGACGCGGCCGCGCGAGAAATGCTGCTGGCATGGCGTGGTAACATGCGCTTGCCGGACGCGCGGCTCGAGAATACCGTGAGCGTCCGGATGAGCCTGGCGGCCGAGATCCGCGCGCTGCGGCCGCGGGTGGTGATTCTGCCTTACTGGGAGGCGCGGCATCCGGATCATTACCGCGCGTCCGAGATCGGGTTCGAAGCGTGCTTTTTGGCTGGTTTGAAAAAGCTGGACGAAGAGAGTGAGCCGCACCGT
This sequence comes from Bryobacteraceae bacterium, assembly GCA_036008345.1. Taxonomy (GTDB): domain Bacteria; phylum Acidobacteriota; class Terriglobia; order Bryobacterales; family Bryobacteraceae; genus Palsa-89. The sequence goes on along the minus strand of DASYNU010000008.1, from coordinate 14,691 downwards.
CCGGCGAAAATTCTTTATTCGTCGCTTTATGCGAACGTAACGCCGTCGTTCGTGGTGGATATTTCCGCTCAATTCGAGCGGCGCATGGCTGCGCTGTTCGCCTATGATTCGCAGTATGGAGAACAGCCGGAGAGCGCGGACCTTTTTCCGCAACGGCAGGAGATCCGGGAGCGGCTCGGCGCCATCGCGCGGTTCTACGGCAATTTGATTGGAGTGAAGTACGGGGAACCGTTCGTGATGAAAGAAGCCATGCGCGTGGATGATATTACGGCCATGGGTGTACGGAGTTTGTAGCACGCTACACTAATCGACGGAGATTATCCCGTGGAAATTTCGAAATGGCTGGTATTACCCTTGTGGCGCAGGCACTCTTGCCTGCTGGGTCGAGACTCTTCTCGATCTGGGTCGTCCTCCGCCCGGCAGGCACCGGCAAGAGTGCCGGCGCGGCAGACTGAGAGTCTGCGCCACGGTTTCTTCGCACTAGCTGTCGCGATGATTGCGGCGACCGCTATGGCGCAGACCCCGGCCAACTGGACGCTGGCGGCGCCCGCTACCAGCCCACCGGCGCGGACCGGTCCGGCCATGGCGTTCGATTCTCTGCACGGCCAGGCGGTCATGTTCGGAGGAACCGGCACCGCTAAAGAACCGCCGGGCACGGCCGACAACCTGAGTGATACCTGGGTGTGGGATGGATCAACCTGGACTGAGAAGACTCCGCAAACCGTTCCGACCCCGCGGGCGCTCCATGCCATGGCTTATGGGCTGGGCCAGGTGCTGATGTTCGGAGGAGCCATCAACGGCAGCGTGGGGCTTGAGAAGGACACTTGGGTATTCGACGGCACCAACTGGACGATGCAAACTCCGTTCGGCCCGAGCGAGCGATACGGCACTGCCATGGCCTACGATTCAGCCCACAACCAAATTGTATTGTTCGGGGGCATTGGCCCGGCTACAGAGGGAGCATCGTTTATCGGTGACACGTGGGTCTGGAACGGCGCGGCATGGACGCAAAAGACTCCGCAAACCAGTCCGCCCGCTCGAGCCGGCCACAGCCTGGCGTACGATTCCGTGCACGGCCAAGTGGTCCTGTTTGGAGGAGAGGGCGCAAGCGGATTCGGCTTTCAAGCCACGGCTGTTGCCTTGAATGACACCTGGCTATGGGATGGCACCAACTGGACTCAGGAATTGCCGAAAATTAGTCCGCCGCCGCGAAATGCGTTCGCCATGGCCTTCGATGCCGCGCATGGACAAACTTTCCTTTTTGGCGGACTAAACGGAAACGGCACCGATCTCAACGACACCTGGATATGGGACGGATCTAACTGGACTCAGGTGTCACCGCAGACCAGCCCATCGGTGCGGGATAGTTACGCCCTGGCCTATGATTCCACTCACGGCCAAATCGTGTTGTTCGGGGGGGAAACCTCCTTCCCATTAGCAACTCTCGGTGACACGTGGATTTGGACTGGCGCGCCTCTTCAGGTTGGGCCCACCATCAATGCGGTGGTGAACGGCGCGAGTTTCGTGGGAGGCGGCGTGGTGCCGGGCGAAATCGCGACTCTGTTTGGAACGAATCTTACTTCCAGCACCGGCATCAATCTTACTTCCGGATTGCCGCTTCCGAATTCGTTCCTGACGGATTCGCTGACCGTGAACACGCATGCAGCCGCTCTGTTCGCCGTGGACAACGTGAACGGCCAGCAGCAGATCAACTTCCAGGTCCCGTGGGAGGCAGGCAGTGGACCGATGGCCAACATCACCATCGAGAACAACAACGTCACCAGCGCATCGCTGACCGTTCCCGTACTTGCGGCGCAACCCGGAATCTTCAACTACAGCGCGGGAGGGGACACTTTCGGGGCGATCCTGCATGCCAATTTTCAGTTGGCCGATACAGCGAACCCGGCTAAAGCGCAGGAGATTGTGCTTATTTATTGCACGGGACTGGGCGCGGTGGCGTCGCCTCCGGCGGATGGCGCGGCCGGCAAAGGCCAGGAAACCATGGCAACGACTACTGTCACTATAGGTGGAACCAAAGCGATTGTCAGTTTTAGTGGGCTGGCGCCTGGTTTTGTGGGTCTCTATCAGATCAATGCCGAGGTTCCGGCGGGGCTGAAGGCGGGTAATCAAGCTGTCGTGGTAACGGTTGCTGGGGCATCCAGTAATTCGGTACTTCTGCCGGTGGAATAAATAGGCACAGGGCGGGTTGGCAACCCGCCGCAGGCTGGCAGCTTGCCCTACACAAAATTTCGCATATTTTGGATGCCTGATCGCATTTAGATTAGGTATGAAAATATGGCTTTGTCTGATGGTTCTGATCGCACCGCTCGGGCTCGCCCAGGGAGTGATCAGCACCGTGGCCGGCAACGGATCTACGGCATTCTCCGGCGATAAAGTTGCGGCCATGGACGCGCATCTCAACGGTCCGGATGGTGTATTCGTTGACGCCGCGGGAAACCTTTACATCGCCGACCAGAACAATTTTGCGGTTCGTAAGGTCGACAACACAGGAACCATGACTACCATCGCTGGTTGCGGCCCGGATATTTCGTGCCTCGAATCCGGCCCATTTCTGGGGGGGGCCGCGCTAAAAACCAGCGTCAATCCCTACGGCATTGTGGTGGACAAGGCCGGCAACGTGTATATTACCGACGGCAGCCGTGATGCAGTCGAGAAGATAGATACGGGAGGAGTCATCACTGCGTTTGCAGGTACCGGCGGAGCCACGGCGAACTTAGGGGACGGCGGTCCCGCTGACAAGGCCAACCTGAATACACCAGTGGGCCTTGATATCGACAGTGCGGGCAACATCTATATTGCGGATTTGGCCAACAACCGGATCCGCAAGGTAGACACCGCCGGTATCATCAACACGGTCGCCGGCAGCAACGGCATGGGTTTCGGAGGCGACGGGGGCAAGGCCACCAGCGCCCTGCTCAATAATCCGCACGGCGTCGCCGTCGATCAAACCGGCAACCTCTATATTGCGGACACCAACAATTTTGTGGTTCGCAAAGTGGATACATCGGGAATCATCACCACCGTCGCCGGGATGGCCGGCCAAGCAGCAATTATTGGGCCGGCGCCGGAGGGAGTTCCCGCCACCAGTGTTCCGCTAGTGAGCCCGTGGGCTCTGGCGGTGGATTCCGCTGGAAACCTGTACATCACAGAGTGGCTCGGCTATCGCATCCGCAAAGTTGACAAGCAGGGAATCATTACCACGGTCGCGGGCAATGGAACTTACGGATTCTCGGGCGACGGTGGTCCAGCCACCAGCGCGATGTTCGAAGCCCCGGAGGGGATTCATTTTGATCCGGCTGGGAATCTGTACATCGCGGACAACCAGAACAATCGCGTCCGCAAGGTGAGCCAGCCGCATGCCGCACCCACGGTAAACGCGCTCGGGGTGGTCAATAATGCGAGCTTCGCGGCGGGATCGAACCCGGTGGCTCCCGGGTCCATCGCGGCGGTGTTTGGCACGAACATGAACGATGGATCGAGCGTGCTGTTTTCGAGTTTCGGAGCTGACGGTAATCTGGTGACGACGCTGGCCGGAGCGCAGGTGACCATCAACGGCAATCCAGTTCCAATTTTCTATGCGACGCCGGCTCAGTTAGGTATCCAAATTCCGACGAATCTCACCGGATCGAGCGCGACAATCGAGGTGACCATAGCAGGGCTGACCAGCGCGGCGCAAACACTCTCGGTTGCTCCGGTCGCGCCGGGATTGTTCAGTACAGATCAGAGCGGGCATGGTCAAGGAGCGGTTCTGATAGCCAACACCAATACGCTGGTGGCCCCTACGGGAAGCATTCCAGGCCGCGAGTCGCGTCCGGCGAAGCCTGGCGAGTTCATCACGATTTTTTGCACCGGGCTCGGAGCGGTGACGCCCTCGCTGGCTAACGGAGAGCCTGGCAAGAACAACACCACGGTGGACAAACCGAGCGTAACCATTGACGGCGCTCCCGCTACGCTCGAATTCTCAGGGATCGCGCCGGGATTCGTTGGGTTGGATCAAGTGAACGTCCAGGTTCCGGCGGGCACGCGCACGGCGAACGATATTCCGGTGGTGCTGACGATCGGCGGAAAGCAGAGCAATACCGTTACAATCGCGGTTTCCGGATCCTAAAAAAGAAATTTCGCATGTACTGACCGCCTTATCGCATGTAGGGTAGGGGTCAGTATGTCTACAAACTTCTTGCGTATCCACTTATTGTTGGCGTTTGTCGCCTTGGCCGCGCCCTTATTCTGCCAGACCATTACCACAGTAGCCGGCAATGCGAATCTGGGCAATTCCGGCGACGGAGGCCCGGCCACCAGCGCGTCTATCGGTGCGGCGCAGGGAGTGGTGGTGGACAAGGCTGGAAACATCTACATCGCGGATGGGATTTTCAACTTGATCCGCAAGGTGGACACCAAGGGCATCATTTCGACTCTTGCAGGCGGCAACGTGGTGGATCTGGGCGATGGAGGACCCGCCACCAAAGCCAGACTCGATTTTGGGCCGGCAGTCCATGCGGGCCTGGCGGTGGACAACGCAGGCAATCTGTACATCGCGGATACCGGCGACATGCGGGTCCGCAAGGTGGACGCCGCTTCCGGCACAATCACGACGGTGGCCGGCAATAGCCCCGGCCTTGGCATAGGCGGGTTTTCGGGCGATGGCGGACTGGCCACCAACGCCGCTCTCAATTCGCCCGACGGTGTGGCGCTAGATGGCGCCGGAAACATTTATATCGCCGACAATGGGAACCAGCGCATCCGCAAAGTGGACACTTCCGGAAAGATCACAACATTCGCCGGAATCGGATTTGTCACCTCTTCGGACACGGGAGATGGAGGACCGGCTAACAAGGCGGAATTGACCAGTCTCTCCGATGTGGCCGTGGATAACGCCGGAAATGTGTACATCGCCGATCAGGAGCACATCCGCCAGGTCGACAAGTCCGGCACCATTAACACGGTTGCACACGGGTTCTTCGGAACGTGTGCGGCCACTCCTCAGCCGGTAGCGAATTCGGATGTCGCGGCAACCGGCCTGGCTGTAGATGGCGCCGGAGATTTGTTTATCGCCGACAAATTGGCCGAATGCATTCAGGAGCTGAGTAACGGCACAGTCACCACGGTGGCGGGGATTCCTGTCAGCGTAGAGCGTTTTCCGATCCGCGCTGAATGCGGTGAAGTCCATTCTCGCTGTGAAGATTAGAATCGCTTCAATGTTATCCAAGACGTCGCGGAGCCGTTGCTCGCTGTTCTTAGAAGACATTGACCGATTCGCGTACAATATTGTCGCGCAGCATTGGCTTGAGGTTCCTGCGATTGACGACATCGCCACTGCCGCCAAGCAGCCCATTGATGTATAGCTTAAGCCGGGTGTATTCGAAGACTCCGATTGCCTTTTCGGGGTCGAGATCAATCAAGACGTCCATATCGCTCTTGAGGTGTGCTTCTCCACGCGCCACCGATCCGAACACGGCTGCGTGTAGAATTCCGAGCCGCTGAAGTTCGGCCTCGTGCTCTTTCAATGTTTCAAAGACACGGGCTAGGTTTACGGGCACAATATTTGTATGGTCCACCAAGGAGCTTGCGGACAAGCTCGGGACGCTATAACGGAATGTTCCCATGCTTTTTGCGCGGCATGGTGTCGACTTTCGTGGCTAGCATGCGGAGTGCACGGATTACTTTCGGGCGGGTCTCGCGTGGTTCGATGACGTCGTCGATGAATCCGCGCTCGGCTGCTACGAAGGGATTGGCGAAGCGTTCCTGAAATTCTTCGATCTTTTGCTTCCGCGCAGCGGCTTTATCCTCGGCCGCGGCCAGTTCGCGGCGGTAGACGATATTCACCGCGCCTTCGGCTCCCATTACCGCGATTTCGGCCGTGGGATAGGCGAAGTTCACATCCGTGCGCAAGTGCTTGGAACCCATAACGCAATATGCGCCGCCATAGGCTTTGCGCGTGATCACGGTGATTTTCGGGACGGTTGCTTCGGCGTAAGCGTATAGCAATTTCGCGCCGTGGCGGATAATGCCGCCGAACTCTTGCTCAGTTCCCGGAAGAAAGCCCGGCACATCTTCGAAAGTGAGGATCGGGATGTTAAAGGCGTCGCAGAAACGCACGAAGCGCGCGCCTTTCACGGAAGAATTGATATCCAGGCATCCGGCCAGAAAGGCCGGTTGATTGGCGACGATGCCGATGCTGCGCCCATCCATGCGCGCGAAGCCGACCACGATGTTGCGCGCCCAATGCTCGTGGATTTCGAAAAACTTGCCGTCATCCACCACGCGATGAATGATGTCCTTGATGTCGTAGGGGAGATTGGATTCGGCGGGCACCACGGTATCGAGCGACGCGTCTACTCGGTCAATGGGATCGCTCGAAATTTGTACTGGCGCATCGTCGCGATTGTTCTGAGGCAAATAGGAAACCAGTTCGCGGATCATTCGCAGGCACTCGGCATCGTCGGGGGCGATGAAGTGCGCGACGCCGCTGATGGAGTTGTGGGTTTCGGCGCCTCCGAGCTTTTCTTTGGTGACATCTTCATGGGTCACGGTCTTGATTACATCCGGACCGGTGACGAACATGTGGCTGGTGTGTCCCACCATGAATACAAAGTCGGTGAGGGCGGGCGAGTATACGGCGCCGCCGGCGCAAGGTCCCATGATGGCGGAGATTTGGGGTATCACGCCGCTCGAGAGCGTGTTGCGCAGGAAGATATCGGCGTAGCCGGCGAGCGAGAGCACGCCTTCCTGGATGCGCGCGCCGCCGGAATCGTTCAAGCCGATCACGGGGGCTCCGGTTTTGAGCGCGAGGTCCATGATTTTGCAGATTTTTTGCGCGTTGGCTTCAGATAGAGAGCCGCCAAAAACAGTAAAATCCTGCGCGAAGACGTAGGCCGGGCGCCCGTGGATGCGGCCGTAGCCGGTGATGAAACCGTCGCCATCGATCACTTGTTCGTCCATGCCGAACTCGCGCGAACGATGGCGGACCAGCTTGTCCATTTCCTCGAAAGTGCCTTCATCTAGCAACAGATGAATGCGCTCGCGCGCCAGAAGCTTGCCTTCCTGATGCTGCCGCTGGGTGCGCTCTTCGCCTCCACCCGCGTCGGCATTGGAGTGACGGCGGCGGACTTCGGCGAATCTGTCGATGGACATGAATTTCAGGATACAGGAGGCGGGCGGCAGGCGGCAGGCGGCAGAAAGCAGCTCATCCGCGAACTGAGGAATCGTAGAACTGAAGAACCGAAGAACCGTTATTCGGCGTAGTACCCGGTACGCGCCCGTAATTCGGCCAATGGATATTTTTTCCGGGCGGTCTCGGTTAAGGCTACGCCTACGTGCCGGAAGGTTCCGGGCGACGACTGGGGTTCGTGGTAGGCCAGCATGTAGCGGCTGCGAATGCGCTCGATCATTTCGTTGAAGGATTGATCGGCATGCTCCGCCTTCACCCATTCGCCGCCGGTTTCATCCGACAGATGCATCACGTTGGCAGGAGTGAAATTCGGATTGGGAAACATACTGGGCGTGGGGGGGCGGGGTTCGATGGCGTGCCCGGTCACGATGGCGTTGAATACCGTGTCGGCTTTGTTGAGCTCGCGGATCACCTGACCGTCGGTAAGTTGAAAGCTCGTGCTGAGGTTGTCGGTGAGGATTAGAATCGCGCGGCTGCCGCCGGGGCCGGCGTTGGCCTGCATATAATGCGCAGCGTCGACAACGGCTGCGTTGATTTGCGTGGTGTTGCCGACGTCGTGATCCTGGACGGCTTTCGAAATCTGGCGCGCTGTTTCCGCCAGATTGTCGCTGAACTCCTGATGCACTTCGCTGCGTTTGGCGAATACCATGATGGCCACGCGATCGCCGGGCCGCAGATGTGCCAGAGCCTCGCGGGCCGTTCGCGCTATCAATTCGATGTGCGGCTGCATGCTGCCGCTGATATCCAGCAGCAGGATTAGATTAAGCGGCTCGTCACCGTTGCTGAAGGAGACTAGGGACTGAGGCTGGCCTTCATCCGTTACAACAAAGTCATCCTTGAGCAATCCCTTGACCAAATTTTTGTTCTCGGTCACCAGAACGTCCACGCGAACATCCGATACGCCCGCCTTGAAGAGGGGAACGTCCTCACTCTGCGCGCAAAGAGGCGCTAGGATGAAGAGCGTCGAGATGAAGAACATCATTATCGGCACGGCCGGCCACATTGACCACGGCAAGACTGCTTTGGTACGGGCGCTCACGGGCATCGACACGGACCGGCTTAAGGAAGAGAAGCAGCGTGGGATTTCCATTGATCTGGGATTCGCGCACCTGAAGATCTCAGAAAACATGCGCCTCGCTTTTGTAGACGTCCCCGGCCACGAAAGGTTCATCAAAAATATGCTGGCTGGGGTGGGAGGCATCGATCTCGTTCTCTTTGTTATAGCTGCGGATGAATCCATCAAGCCGCAAACCCGCGAGCATTTCGACATCTGCCGGCTGCTGGGAATCCGGAATGGCATCATCGTACTAACTAAATCGGACCTTGCCGACCAAGACTTTATCGAACTGGTGCGCCTGGAAGCGGATGAATTCGTCCGCGGATCATTCTTAGAAGGCGCTCCCGTGGTGGCGGTCAGTTCTACTACGGGCGCTGGCCTGGACGAACTTCGCTTGGAAATCGAAAAAGTAGCCACGTCAATTCGCGAAAAGGACTCCTCCCAACATTTTCGCTTGCCCATCGATCGCGCTTTCTCCATGCGCGGTTTTGGGACTGTGGTAACAGGGACGCTGGTTTCAGGAACCGTGCGAGTGGAGCAGGAAGTGGATCTGCAGCCGGTGGGCCGTCGCATCCGGGTGCGCGGAATCCAAGTGCATGGATCGAGCGCAGGCCAGGCTAAAGCCGGACAAAGAACAGCATTGAATCTGGCAGGCGTGGAAACTTCTGAATTGGGGCGCGGCATGCTGTTAGCGGAGGCTGGGCGCTTCCAGCCGACGCGTCAAATTGATTGCACCTTTGAGCTGTTGGCTTCCGCCAAGCCGTTGAAGCATCGCGCGCCGGTACATTTTCACGCAGGCACCGCGGAAGTGGAGGCCGAAATGCGGCGGCTGCGGGGAACCGATCCGGTGAAACCAGGAACGCGCGAATATGTGCGTTTTATTCTTAAGGAACCGTTGCTGCTGCTGCCTGGGGATCGCTTCATTGTGCGCATGTTCTCGCCGGTTGTGACCATTGGAGGCGGAGTGGTGCTGGACATCGCGGCGCCGCGGCGAGCGCCGCTGGAACGCTTGCGGATTCTCGAAACAGCATCCGCGGCCGAGCGGATTGGGTTGTTGGTCCGCGAGTCGCGCTATGGAATGGGAATGCCGGAGCTGGTGGCGCGCACTGGAATGCTGGAGGCCGACATACAAAAGGCGGCTCGCGACGCGCAGCTAATGACGTTGGATTCGCCGCAGTTCCGGGCGCTGGATCCGGGATGGGTGGCCAAACAACTGGAAGAAATGCATGCGACGCTGAAGCAATTTCATCGGAGCAATCCGCTGGTATCCGGCATCTCGAAAGAGGAACTGCGCGGCAAGCAGCTTCCGGGCGCTCCCGCGGGATTGCTGGATGCTATACTCGCGCTCTCGAAGACTCTCACGCCAGATGGAGAAACCGTCCGGCTTGCGTCGCACAAGATCTCACTCAGGCAGGATGAAGAAGAAGCGTCCGTGAAAATCGAGGCCGCTTTTCGCGCAGCGGGACTGGCAGTCCCGTCCGTGCAGGAAGTTCTGGCGAAGTCGGGTGTGGAACCCAGCCGCGCGCGCAGCATTTTACAGTTGCTGCTGCGGAATAAAAGGCTGGTCCGGGTGAGCGACGAGCTGGTGTTTCATCCCTCAGCCCTGCAGTCTCTTCGACAATTATTGGCTCCGAAAAAGGGTCAAAAGTTCGCGGTGCCTGAATTTAAGGACTGGACCGGGATCTCGCGAAAGTATGCTATCCCACTGTTGGAGTTTCTGGACCGGGAGCGGGTGACGCGGCGCGAAGGAGATGCTCGAATCATTCTGTAACGCGCGCAACTCGAGGCCCTGGAATGCATCTAAGTGAGTAGATGCCACGTGAATCTCTCAGCTACAGCAAGGCGATCCCGGTCGCTTGTTTTCTCGCGGTGTTAGTTCTCGCGGTGGGCACCGCGCAGAATCCTCCGCAGGGTACGCCACCCGAGAGCGCTCCGCCTGGTGCACCGATGACCGCGCAACAGCTAGACGATCTGGTTGCGCCGATCGCTCTTTATCCGGACCCGTTGTTGGGACAAATATTGGCGGCTTCCACTTACCCGTTGGAAATTGTGGAGGCCGAACAATGGGTGAAGGATCATCCCAAGTGGAAGCCCAAGAAGCTGATGGACGAAGCCAAAAAGGAGAGCTGGGATCCCAGCGTGCAAGGCTTGGTGGCCTTCCCGGATGTGCTGGCCCGTCTCAGCCAGAACGTAAGTTGGACCACGCAGCTTGGCAACGCATTTCTGGCCAATGAAGCCGACGTAATGCAGGCGGTGCAACGGATGCGGTCTAGAGCAATGGAGAAAGGAACGCTGCATTCGACACCGCAGGTGAACGTCACTACAAAGGACCAGAATGGGCAGTCGGCTATCGAAATCGAGCCGGCCAATCCGGATATTTGGTACGTGCCGAATTACAATCCCGTGTACGTGTGGGGTCCACCGGTGTGGGGATATTACCCGCCGTGGGGTTATCCGGGCATCGATGTGGGTTTTTCATTTTTTCCCGGCATCGATCTGGGTCTCTATTTTGGCGGATGGGGAGGCTGGGGATGGGGCGGCTGGGGATGGGCCCCTAACTGGTGGGGAGGGGGAATCTTCATCGACGGTTCTTTCTTCCATCGTTTCGGGTTTCGAAATTACTACGGAATAGGCCGGGGTGGTGGAGTGTGGGCGCATGATCCCGGACACCGCCTGGGCGTGCCGTATGGCAATCGAGAGGTGGCCAATCGGTTTGCCCGCAATGCGGGCGGCGAAGGCAGAGTCGGCGGCCGGACTGAGGGCTTGGGCCGCAGCGAGGCTCGGCCGCAACAGCGCTTCGGCAGTCGAGGTTTTGAGGACCGCGGCTACACGGGTAATCACAGCGTTTTTGGCGGCTATCACAACGGTGGGACGACGCGTATGCAGAGCGACCGAGGATTTTCGAGTATAGGCGGGGGACGCGGATTCGGCGGTGGTGGTGGATTTCATGGTGGCGGCGGTGGAGGATTTCACGGTGGCGGAGGGAGGCGATAACAATGACTAGGAGACTCTGTACCATTCTCACGGTGGTGACGATGTTTGGCGTCGCGCCTGCATTCGCTCAGGAGCATTATGATTCCTCCGAGGCTGCAGCACAGGCGCTCATTGACGCGGTGGACCAGCACGATTCCGCGCGGCTCGCGGCCATTTTGGGTCCCGGTGCGAAGGGGATCCTTACCTGCGGCGATGCCGCGCAGGACCGCAGAGAACAGGACGAATTCGCGCGGATGGCGCGGGCGAAGCACCGGATTGAAGTTTCCAAAATGAACCCGAATCGCGCGGCGCTCGCGATCGGCGAAGAGGATTGGCCGTTTCCAGTTCCGTTGGTGCGCAAAGACGGCAAATGGAGCTTTGACGCCTCGGAAACTCCGGCGGAAATGCGCGCGCGGCACATCGGAACCGACGAACTCGACGCCATCGAGATTTGCCACGGCTACGTGGACGCGCAGATGAAATATGCTTCCGAGGATCGCGACAAGGACGGCATGCTGGAATACGCCTCGCGTCTAATAAGTACGCCGGGCCAGCATGACGGATTGTTTTGGGAAGGCGAGGGCGAGGCGCTGGTTCCAGAAGGATTCGCGCACGCCGGGTGGGATGGCATCCAAAAGGGACAAGCTAAACCCTATCACGGATATTATTTCCGGATTCTCAAAGCGCAGGGGCCGGATGCGCCGGGCGGTGCGCACAATTACGTGGTGAAAGACAAACTGATGGGCGGATTCGGCTTGGTGGCATGGCCGGCCGAATATGGAGTGACCGGAGTTCATACGTTCATCGTGAATCAGGTGGGAGTGGTCTATGAAAAGAATATCGCACCCGTAGCGGGCAAGGCCCCTGCAGCGATTACCCGCTTCGATCCGGACCGTTCTTGGACGCCGGTTGAATAGGGGATCTAGGCTCGGGTGCTGTTATAGTGCATGGCCAAACTGGCGAGAAATCCCAGAATGAAAACCCAGAACAGTACTTTGGTGACGGCCGCTAATGTACTGGCGCTTTCGCCCAGGCCCATCAAAGCCACTAGCACCGCCGCCATGATGAATGCAATTGCCCAGCCCAACATTGCCAACCTCACGTCCATTAGACTCCAGGATGGGAACATTGTGACATTCCCAACAAACAATTTCTAAGGCCGCCGCGCGCGGAAACGGAACGCGTAAGGATTCAGATCCACGTGAACATCCATGAATCCAGCAGCTTCCAGGCGTTCCGGGAAGCGGACTGGGTCTACTACCACCATAGTGTCGAACAGGTGGAGCAGACGAAAACCTCGGCTAGAGAGGCTGTCCACGCCGGCGAAGATTCCCCCCGGGCGCAGAACACGGGCTACTTCCGACAGTAACCGATCCTGCAACTCCTTCGAGGGTACGTGGTGGAGCATGGTGAAGCTCAGGGCTGCATCGAAACTGGCCGAGGGAAACGACATGGCAGTGGCGTCCTGGCGGACTATCGTTACGTTCTTGCCGGCCATCCGCTTAGAGAGCGAACGTGCGAATCCGCGGTCGATTTCAACGCACGTGAGTCGTTCAAAACGGGGATGCAGAAGCTCGGTTGTGACACCCGGTCCCGGCCCTATTTCAAGAACGTTCGGCCCCAGCTCAAGGCCCTCCAGAACCCACGGTATAACATGGGTTTCGACAGTCTTTTTCCACGTCTTAGAACTGCACATGATGCGATGAGCCAGGTTCATAACTAAGCTTGTTATAAAAGCCGGCTGTCGTAAAGACTACAAAGCGCCATGATATATCGCGAATCCGGCAATTGAGCGAGCTTGACAATAGGCGAATAAAAGGCGAATATAAAGCCGGGCGTTTATGCTCTTCGATGACGAACCAGCCGGCAAGCTAGTGGGGATCGCGCGGCTGGCCGCCGGGAGCGAGGTGTTGGAGGCCAAGCAGCGAGTCCAGTACTTTGAGCTTGAAACGCGGCGGTTCATCGGCCGGAATTCGAACTCGCGGATGCGCTTCGTATGGACCATCAATCCTTATCGTGGCTGCGAGTTCGGATGCAAATACTGTTACGCGCGGTATGCGCACGAATTCATGGAATTGCGGGAGCCGGAGCTATTCGAGACCAAGATCTATGCCAAGCAATTCAACGCGCCGGCGTTTCGCGCAGAGTTAAAGCGAGTAAAGCGGGGCGAATGCATCTGGATCGGGACTGCGACCGATCCTTATCAGCCGGCCGAGCGGCGGTTCGGGATCACGCGGCGAATTTTGGAAGTTTTGGCCGGGCAGCGGGGCTTGGATTTTGGGATCACCACGAAATCAGACCTGGTAGCGCGCGACGCGGAGCTGTTGGTGCAGATTTCGAGGCGCAACGCGGTGCGGGTGAACCTGAGCATCACGACTCTCGACGACGGGCTGGCGCGATTGTTGGAGCCGCGCGCTCCGCGTCCGGCGTTGCGGCTGGGAGCGGTGAAGAAACTCACTGACGCAGGCGTGGCGGTGGGAGTGCTGGCGCATCCAGTGATGCCGCTGATCAATGACAGCGAGGAGAGCCTGGACCAAATCTGCGCAGCGGCCGCGCAGAATGGCGCCTCATTTTTCAGCGCCGCTCCGCTGTTCCTGAAGCCGTGCGCCCAGCAGGTGTTTTTTCCGTTCCTTGAACAGCACTTTCCGCATCTGGTGCGGCGCTATCGGGAGCGGTACGAGAAAAACGCATATCTGCGTGGGCATTATCCGGAAATGATTCAGGAGCGGGTGCGGAAAATCCGGGAGCGGCATGGGCTGATCGCGAGGGAAATGCCGGAATGGCCGGTGGATGATCAGCTGGTACTGTTTCGGTAACAACCGTAGATCCACAGAGCCTCGACTCACTCAGTACTTTACAACGTAAAGTCGATTTCGTATAATCTCTGCATGGCCTCCGTTCAGCCTATCCGAGCGGCGCACCCGGAACCGGTGTCGCTGCAGAGCCACGCGATGGACAATCTGAAGTTTATTCGCGAGACCATGGAACGCGCCGGATCGTTCACCGCCGTCCCAGGGTGGGGAGGGTTCGCGATGGGCGTCAGCGCGCTCGCGGCTAGCGTGATCGCGGTGAGCCAATCCACGCGGGAAGCATGGCTCGTGACATGGCTCCTGGAAGGTGTTTTTGCAATCGCGTTAGGAGCGCTGGCTATGTGGCGCAAAGCGCACCGCGCCCAAGTGCCGCTGATGTCGGCGCCCGCGCGGAAATTTGTGCTCAGCTTCGCGCCTCCACTGATGGTGGGTGCGCTGCTTACGCTGGTTCTGTATCGCGCTGGTCTCACCGGAGCCATCCCGGGAACTTGGCTGTTGCTTTACGGCACGGGAGTTGTTACCGGCGGAGCTTTCTCGGTCCGCGTGGTGCCGGTGATGGGGTTATGCTTCATGTTCCTGGGCGCAGTGGCGCTGTTTTGTCCGCTCTCCTGGGGCACGGCCTTTTTAGCAACGGGGTTCGGCGGCTTGCACCTTGTTTTTGG
>DASYNU010000007.1:0-26541 GCA_036008345.1 Bryobacteraceae bacterium | reverse complement strand
TGGGAGCAATACATCCGCGATCTCGCTGTTTTCGGAACCAATGCCGCTGAGCTGATTCCTCCGCGCTCGGACGACGCGCGGGATAGCCCGCTGTTCCCGCTGCCGCCGATGCAGATGATGGTGGAGATGTCGCGATTGTTGGAAGAGTATGGCTTGGATGTTTGGATCTGGTATCCGGCGCTGGATAAAGATTACTCCGATCCGAAGACCGTCGAGTTCGCACTCAACGAATGGGGCGAAGTGTTCCAGAAGCTGCCGCGCATCGACGCAGTTTTCGTCCCGGGCGGAGATCCCGGCCACACGCAGCCGAAGGTTCTGATGGCGCTGCTCGAAAAAGAAACGCAAGTGTTGCGCCGCTATCATCCCAAGGCGCAGATGTGGGTTTCGCCGCAGGGATTCGATCAGCCATGGCTCGACGAATTTCTCGAGATCCTGAATCGCGAGCAGCCAGCCTGGCTGACGGGCGTTGTATTTGCTCCGCAGGTGCGGATCAGTTTGTCTGAGTTGCGCGCGAAAGTCCCGAAGCGCTATCCGATCCGGCATTATCCGGACATCACCCACAGCTTGCAATCTCAATATCCAGTGCCCGATTGGGATGTAGCGTATGCGGTCACTGAGGCCCGCGAGGTGATCAATCCGCGTCCGATGGATGAAGCGGCGATCTTTCACCGGCTGCAACCCGACACCATCGGGTTCCTCACCTATTCGGAAGGTTGCAACGACGATGTCAACAAGTTCATCTGGAGCGCGCTCGGCTGGAATCCCGACGCTAAGGTTCTGGATATTCTGCGCCAGTACAGCCGGTATTTCATCGGCGATGATTACGAAGATTCTTTCGCGCAAGGATTGCTGGCGCTGGAGCGCAACTGGCGGGGGTCACTGGCGGTGAACGGCGGTGTATACACTACGCTCGCGCAATTTCAGACGATGGAACGCGCTTCGTCGCCCGAGACCCGGCTGAACTGGCGTTTCCAGCAGGCGCTTTATCGTGCGTACTACGATGCGTACGTCCGCCGTCGATTGTTGAACGAGACCGCACTCGAAGAATCCGCCATGGATCAATTGCTTCTGGCGAAGACAACCGGCGCGATCGGGGCCATGGAGCGGGCCCGAGAAATTCTGGACCGTTCGGTGACCGAGCATCCCGCCGAAACCTGGCGCCCACGAGTGTTCGAACTGGCGGAAGCGCTGTTTCAAAGCATTCGCATGCAACTGAGCGTCGAGAAATACAAGGCCATTTCAGTGGATCGGGGCGCGACGCTGGATACCATCGATGCTCCGCTCAATAACCGCAAGTGGCTGGAGTCGCGCTTCGCGGAGATTAGCAAGCTGGAATTGGAAACGGACCGTCTGGCGGCGATCGATGAGATCGTCAACTGGACCAACCCCGGTCCGGGCGGCTTCTACGATGATCTGGGCGACCCGGCTGCGCAGCCGCATCTGGTTCGCGGCGCCGATTATGCTTCCGATCCGGCGTTTCTGCACTCGGCCTACGTGGGCTTCGGAACGCCGCGTTCCTACCGCAAATCGTTCTGGACCTACGCAGGATCATTAAATGACGAGCCGCTCCGCATGCGTTACACGGATCTCGATCCGTCCGCGCAATATAAGATCCGGGTGGTCTATGCTGGTGACAGTCCGCGGCAGAAGATCCAGCTGGTGGCAAATGGCGATATTGAAATTCATCCGTTCATCGATAAGCCGGCGCCTTATCGGCCCATGGAGTTCGATATGCCGCACGAGGCCACGCGAAACGGCGAGTTGAATCTGGCCTGGACGCGCCAGCCGGGGCAAGGCGGCAATGGCCGCGGCTGTGACGTTGCCGAGATATGGTTAATCAAAAAATGAATCAAGAGAAATGGTGCAATCCCGTCAAAAAGAAATTGCAAGCAGGGCAGCCGGTGCTGGCAGTCACGATGACCGTGAACAGCATTGATGTCGCGGCCCACGCCGCGCGCATGTGTTTCGATTTTCTGTGGATCGAGATGGAGCATTCGCCCATTACGCTCGAAACGCTGCGCAACATGGTGCTTGCTACCCGCGGCCTCCCCGCGGTACCATTCGCGCGCGTTCCGGTAAATGAAATATGGACAGCCAAGCGCGTGCTGGACGCCGGTGTTTTCGGGGTGATGTTTCCGTTCACCAGCACCCCGGAGCTGGCACGGCAAGCCGCAGCCGCCTGCCGCTATCCACCGCTCGGCCGTCGCGGATCGGGTGCCGGTCTCGCGATGTTCGCGTGGCCCGAAGTGGAAAGCTATCACGACTGCGCCGATGAGAACGTGGTGGTGATCGCGATTATCGAAGAGGCGCGCGCGGTGGAGAACATCGACGAAATTGCCGCTACACCTGGCATCGACGTGTTGTTTATCGGGACCAGCGATCTTTCGTTTTCGTTGGGGCTGCGCGGGAAGCAGAAGGAGCCGAAACTTCAGGAAGCCATTGCGCGCGTAGTTGAAGCCGGTAAGAAGCACGGAAAATTTCTGGGCCGTCCGGCGGGAACGGCGCAACAGATCGCGGAATACCGGGAACAGGGCTTTCAGTTGTTTCAAACGGCCACCGATATCGGTTTGATGGCACAAGGCGCCAAGAATCTCTTTCAATCGCTGGGAGAGCTGAAGATTGCCGACATTTGACGGGGTTTAACACGTCGCGCCACTACAAATGGTACGCGGTCGCCATGCTGTGGTGGATCGCGTTCTTCAACTACGCGGACCGGCAGGCCATTTTCTCCGTCTTCCCGCTGCTCAAAAAAGAATTCTCGCTCGATCCGGTGCAGCTTGGCCTGCTGGGTTCCTCGTTCGCCTGGGTCTATGGATTGAGCGCTCCGTTCGCCGGCGCCTTGGTCGACCGTCTACGCCGCAAATCTGTAATCCTCGGCGGACTCCACGCCTGGAGCCTGATTTGTATGGCCACAGGTTTCTCGCGAAACTTCGGAACGCTGCTTTTCTTCCGAGGCGCGGAGGGGCTGGGCGAAACATTTTATTTCCCGGCATCCATGTCGCTGCTGAGCGACTATCACGGTCAACCCACCCGTTCGCGCGGGCTGGGCTTGCATCAAACCAGCGTTTATATCGGGACCATCGCCGGTGGATTCTTCGCCGGCCTGATCGGCCAACGCTACGGCTGGCGCTGGTCGTTCGTCGTTTTCGGCGGACTAGGAATTCTGCTTGGCCTGGCGCTAAACAAATGGCTGATTGAACCCAACCGATCGCCAACCGAACCGCGACCGTCAGGAAGCGGTTTCCTTAACCCCACAGCCCTGCTCCTGATGGCCGCCTTTCTCTGCGCCAACTTCGTCGCACTGGTACTGCTCTCCTGGATGCCCGCATTCCTGCACGACAAGTTCAATCTCGGACTCGCGGCCTCGGGCCTAGCCGCGACGCTCTTCGTGCAATTGGCGAGCATGGCCGGGGCGCCCGCAGGAGGCTGGTGGGCGGACGTCTTGCGGCGCAAGATGCCGGGCGGCCGGATGCTGGTGCAGGCCATTGGATTAGTCGCCGGCGCACCCTTCGTGCTGCTATGCGGCTGGACGCGCTCGGTTCCCCTGCTTATCGTCGCCTTGACCGCCTGGGGATTTTTCAAAGGCATTTACGACGCTAATATTTTCGCGTCCATCTTCGACGTGATTCCCGCCGACGCCCGTGGACGCGCAGCCGGCCTGATGAACATGGTGGGCTGGTTAGGCGGAGGCATCGCGCCAGTTGCGGTAGGATACGTCGCGCAAAAGTCCAGTCTAAGCGCGGCGATCATGTTGACTGCCGGCGTCTACGTGCTAGGCGCGCTGCTACTGGCCGCGGCTGTGATCCGAACCAAAGCTCCTAGCCGCGAATGAACGCAAATGAACGCGGATAAGAAGGTTTTTATTTGCGTTTATTCGCGTTCATTCGCGGCCAAAACCTATCTCCAATCAGCCGTGAAAATATTGAACTCGTACCTCTGCTTCGCATCTTTATCCGATGCGAAAACCAGCTTCTTGCCATCCGGCGAAATTTCAGGAAACGCCGTGAATCCACCGAAATTCGTCACTTGCTCCAGGCCTGTGCCATCCAGGTTGATCATGTACAACTCGAACTTGCGGCCGTCGCAATCGTGCTTGTTCGATGCGAACAGAATCTTGCTGCCGTCCGGCATAAACGTAGGCGCAAAACTGGCGCAGCCATAGTCGGTAATTTGCCGCGCATGCTTGCCGTCGCCATCCGCGAGAAACAGCTCCATCTTCATAGGCGACGTCAGATTTTCATCCAGTAATTCGCGGTATTTCTTGTCGGCATCGGGCGTCGCAGGATGATTGGCGCGCCACACCAGGTGCTTGCCGTCGCGTGAAAATACGGCGCCGCCATCATAGCCCTCAGTCTTGGTGATTTGCTTCCTCCCGGACCCGTCGGAATTCATGGTCCACAGGTCGATGTCGCCCGCCTGCATGGACGTGTACACGATTTTGCCGGTCTTCCAGTTCACAGTCGCTTCGGCATCGTAACGGGGAGCGCCCGCCAGCTTCTTTTCGATCTTGCCAGCGTCCGACGCGAGATAAATATCGTAGCCGGGATAAACTGCCCAAAGGTAGCCCTTGCTGCGATCGGCCGCGGGAGGACAGGCATCCCCCGCCTCATGCGTCGACGCGTAGAGAATGTGCTTATTGTCCGCGAGAAAGTAGCCGCAGGTGGTTCGCCCCTTGCCGGTGGAAACCATGTGCTGATCCGATCCATCCGCGTTCATGATGAAAATCTGGTCGCATTCCAGCTTGTCCCGCGTGGATTGGAAGATCAGCCGCCTCCCATCCGGCGCCCAGTACGCTTCGGCGTTTTGCCCGCCGAAAGTGAGCTGCTGGATGTTATCGAGATGCGATGGAGTTTGCGCTAGCAACGGCGCTGCCATCAGAATGTAGAGTAAGTGTTGGCGCAAACTTTTATGTTAACTCAGGTGCTGGCCGGTGCATTACTCGCTGCGCCGCTTCAATTCCGCGAACATACCATCGCTGCTGACCTGAAAGGCGGCTATCAGGTGGTGCCTTGCGATGTGAACCACGATGGCAAGATCGATCTGATCGCGCTGGCCAGTGGGATGACGGAGCTGGTCTGGTTCGAGAACCCCACGTGGGAACGGCACGTCATCGCTCGGGATTTGCACGGCATGATCAATCTGGCGGCCTGGGATATGGATGGCGACGGGATTCCCGAGATTGTGCTGGCGCATGAGTTTTCCATGCGGGCAAAGGAAAGTATCGGCATCGTCTCGGTTCTCAAGCATAACGGCGATCCGCGTCAGCTTTGGAATATCCAGGAAATCGATCGCCTTCCAACTTCGCACCGGCTGCGCTGGGCGGATATCGACGGCGGCGGTAAGAAAGTTGTGGTTAACGCGCCGCTCACTGGCGCGCATGCCGAAGCGCCGGATTATCGGGATCGAGTGCCGCTGGTCTTTTACCGGCCCGGCGATTGGAAGCGGCAGATCATCGATGATTTGAACGAAGGCCTGGTACACTGCATCACAATTACCGACTGGGATCATGACGGGCGCGACGAAATCCTGAGCGCCGGATTCACTGGAATCCAGCTATATAAATTGAGCGCCGGCGGCCGCTGGATTCGCACCGAAATCGCGAAGGGCGATCCTGCGCCTTGGCCGAAAAGCGGATCCAGCGACGTTGCAGTGGGCCAGCTTGGCAAAGAACGATACCTTGCGGCCATCGAGCCTTGGCACGGCAATGAAGTTGCGGTTTATCGCTCGAGCGCAGGTGCGTGGCAGCGGGAAGTGATCGACGCCAGCCTCGTGGATGGACACACCATCGTAACGGTCGATCTGGCGAATGACGGGACGGATCAGATCATCGCCGGATTCCGAGGCCAACCCCAGCGAGTTTACATCTACAGCTTTGATGGAAAGCGTTGGAACCGTCAGACGCTGGATGATGGTGGAATGTCGGCGGCCGCTTGCGCCGTGGCGGATCTCAATGGAGACGGCAAGTTGGATATCGCCTGCATCGGCTCCGCGACTCACAATCTGAAATGGTACGAGAACCTGGGTCCAGCGAAACCAACCCAACCGTGACGCCCGCAGTGACGTCCGCAGTGACAGTGGTTGTTCCGACACTTGCCGCCGACGAAACTCTAGCTGCATGCCTGGATTCGCTCGACCGCCAGACCTTTCGGGAATTCGAGATCATCGTGGTGGACAATAGCGGACGCAATGCAGTGGGCCCGCGCGAGGGCATCCGCGTCATCTCGAATGAAAACAACGTCGGATTCGGCGCGGCCTTTAATCAGGCCTTTCATGCGTCGACCGCGCCGTTCCTCGCCATCTTGAATGATGACGCCACGGCGCACCCGGAATGGCTAGAATCGCTGCTGCGGGCAGTAGAAGCGCGGCCGGACGTGGGGATGTGCGCGTCGCAAGTGCTGCTGGCTGGTGACGGGCGCCTGGACTCAGCGGGCATGCTGCTCTGCGGGGATGGCAGCAGCAAACAGCGCGGTCATCTAGAGGTTCCAGAGAAATACCCTCGGCGTCAGGAGGTTTTGCTGCCATCTGGATCGGCGGCATTCTATCGCCGCGAGATGCTGGAAGAGATCGGCTTGTTCGACGAAAGTTTCTTTCTATACTGTGAGGATACGGATTTGGGCTTGCGCGCGCGCTGGGCGGCGTGGGAGTGTTTGTATGTACCCGACGCCGTGGTGGAGCATCGTTACTCGCACTCGGCGTGGAAAGCCTCGGCCCTGAAAGCATATTACGTGGAGCGGAATCGCCTGTTTCTTGCCGTGAAGAATCTGCCTTGGACGGATCTGCTGAGCGTGCCATTCTACACGCTAACCCGCTATTTCTGGCATGTTGTGTATGCGATTCAAGGGCGCGGAAAGGTAGCCGATTTCCAAAGTGCCGGAAACAGTGCCGGACAACTGCCCATGATTGTGTTACGTGCGCATTTTGCGATGCTGGCGCGTTTCCCGGTGCTATGGAAGGCACGGCGCAGGATAAAGCGGCGCTTCACGCCAAAGCAGTTCCGACGATTGATCCGGCGCTACTCCATCAGCCCGCGCCAGGTGGCCGCTCTGTGAGCGGCCCTGTGAGAAAGGTGGCTCTGTGAGGAAAGCCACCCAGCCGGATCAGGTAATGATTTTGATTCCGGCCTTCAACGAAGAAGGCTCCGTCGCGGACGTGATCCGTGAAGTGAATCAGCTAATGCCGCAGGTTCCAGTGCTGGTGGCGGATGACGCGTCGCGCGACGACACTTACACGCAAGCAAAATCCGCGGGCGCCGACGTGCTCCGGTTGCCGCATCACCTGGGCCTGGGTGGCTGCGTGCAGGCTGGATACAAGCTCGCCTTCGAACTGGGTTACGACTACGTGATTCGTGTGGACGGCGACGGCCAGCACGATCCAAAATATATTCCCGCATTGTTGGACGTGCTGCGCAAAACCAGATGCCACATGGTGATAGGCTCGCGCTTCTATCAAAACAACGGAGCGCATACTAGCACCGTCCGGGCTATCGGTATTTGGGTTTTTCGCCTGCTGCTGCGGCCCATTCTGGGAAAACCCGTGCATGATCCGACATCTGGATTCGTGGGCGTCAATCGAGATACGCTGCGGGTATTCAGCGGTAGTTTTCCGCTGGAATATCCAGAAATCGAAGCGCTCGTAGTCTTGCAGCGCAAGCGCTTCCGCTTTGAAGAAGTGCCGGTACGGATGCGCAAGCGCAAAGCCGGCCGCAGCTCCATCACCGCGATAAAATCGTTGTATTACATCATTCACGTTCTGCTGGGCGTGTTTGTGAACATCCTGAAGTTTGAAGGCCGCCGGAGGAAAGAGTAAGTATGGATCGCCTGTTGAACGTGATGACCATTCTCAGCCTGATATTGATGGCTGTGGTTCTGTTTTCCGTAAGGCGCTCGCACATTCGCGTGGAATACTCGGTGAGCTGGCTGGGCGCGGCCTTCATCCTGCTGGTGCTCTCACGCTCGCCCGGCGCGCTGTATTGGATTGCCACCGAGCTGGGTCTCACCGATCCTCCACTGGCCTTGCTCATCCTGGTGTTCTGCGTATTCCTGGTGGTGATTTACCGGCTTTCGGTGGTTATCTCGGATCTGAAGGACGCCAACATCGCCATGGCCCAGCGGCTGGCCATTCTTGAATTTCAGCTCCAGAGTTTGAATGAAAAGCAGTAAAACGGCGAGCAAGCCCAAACGTCCCGCGGCATCCGTGGTTCAAGCCGCGCCCGCCCGCGAGGTCCAACTTTGGCACTACGGGCTCGGCTTCTTCATCGCGTTCTGTGCGGTCTATCAAGTGTATTCGCCGTCAATGAATGGTCCATTCCTGCTGGACGATTCCTACCTTCCTTACGCGCTGCCGAACTTCGACACTCTGCCGATCGGCGATTGGATCAGAGGCTTTCGCCCGCTGCTGATGTTCAGTTACTGGTTAAACTTCAAGCAATCCGGAAACGAAGTCACCTTCGGCTATCATTTGACGAATGTCGTGCTCCATTTCTTAAACGGAGCGCTGATTTACTTCGCCGTCCGCAAGGTGCTGAGTTGGCTGGACACAGACCGCCCGCACCGGGAGATTCTCGCGATATTCTCGGCCGGGCTGTTTCTGTTCCATCCTATGCAAACCGAATCGGTCAGCTATGTCGCAAGCCGGTCGGAAACACTGAGCGTGTTCTTCGTGCTTGCGGCCTTTGTAGTGTTTCTCTATCGCAAAAGCGCGAGCGCGGGCGTGGGAATCGCCGTAACCGTTCTGATTCTCTTCGGTGCCGGTGTTCTCTCGAAAGAACACAGCGCAGTGCTGCCCGCGCTTCTGTTGCTCACCGATTACTATTGGAATCCGGGATTTTCATTCGAGGGCATCCGGCGCAACTGGAAACTTTATGTTCCCATCGTGATTGGTGGAGCGTTCGCCGTCGCATTCGTATTGCGGATCTTGAGCCGTTCTCCCAGCGCCGGCTTCGGAATGAAGGAATTCACCTGGTATCAATACTTTTTCACGCAGTGCCGCGTCATTTGGGATTACGTAAGGATGTTCTTGTTTCCGTTTGGCCAGAATCTGGATTACGATGTTCCGATATCGCACAACGTACTGGATCACGGCGCGATTATTGGATTGATCGGATTGCTTGCGGTATCGGTGCTTGCGTGGATCTACCGGCGCCGTTTCCCGCTGGCTTCCTACGGCTGGTTTACATTCCTGATATTGTTGGCGCCCACATCATCTTTTGTACCCATTCTGGATCCCATCGCCGAACGCCGCTTGTACCTGTCATTCATCGGGCTGCTATTCATTACTGTCGAATTCCTGCGGCGTTGGAAAACTGGCCGGACCACGCTGGTCACGGTGCTCGGCTTGGTGGTGCTGGCCGAAGCGGGGCTCTCGTATCAACGAAACCAGTTGTGGAGTAGCGCCGTAGACCTCTGGAAAGACACGGCGGACAAATCGCCCGCGAAAGTACGCCCTCGGTTTCAATTGGCATTCGCGTACTATCACGCGCAGCGCTGCGGCGAGGCCGTCAACGAATTCGCGAAGGCGGCGAAACTTCAGCCGCCTAATTTCGAATTGTTGGTTGATTGGGCGCTGGCTTATGACTGTGCGGGCAACACCGGCGAGGCTATCAGCAAACTGAGACAGGCTGCATTCATGAATCCGAACGCGCATGTGTACTCGCAGCTCGGAAAAGAACTCGCCCAACAGCGTAAGTATCCGGAGGCCTTGGAAGCTTTGGCCACCGCTGAGCGGCTAAATCCAAACTTCGAAGTGACCTATGTGTACCGCGGAGGCATCTACGAACTCGAAGGCGACAAGGCTCGGGCGGCCGCGGAGTACCGGCATGCACTGGCGATAAATGACCAGCAGTTTAATCAAGGCGCTCGCGACGGGCTGGCGCGCCTCGGCCAGTAGATGCTCCGCATCGGAGTCAACGCGCTTTATCTGATCCCCGGAGGTGTAGGCGGCACTGAAATCTATCTTCGCAATCTGCTGGCGGCTCTGGCGGAAATTGATTCCGTAAATCAATACGTAGTGTTCACCAATCGCGAGACGGGCGCTGATTTGGTTCCGCAGCGCCCAAATTTCCTGAATGCACCGCAATCCGTTAACGCGCGATTTCGTCCGGCGCGGATTCTCTGGGAGCAGTTCGTTCTGCCGTTTGCCGCGCGCAAGCATCGTCTGGATGTATTGTTCAATCCGGGCTTTACCGCGCCGCTCCTGTGTGGTTGCCCCATGGTTACCGTGTTTCACGATTTGCAGCACAAGCGCCATCCGGAATATTTCCGCTGGTTCGATTTGCCTTTTTGGAATTTCTTTCTATGGGCGTCGGTTCGGCGGTCGCGTGGATTGATTGCTGTTTCGGCGGCCACGCGCGATGATTTGGAGCGGTATTACGGAGTTGAGGCGCAGGTGATTCATCATGGCGTGGAGCGGGAGTTTTTTGAAGTCGCAAAAAAGCGGGCGCCTGGGGATTATTTGCTTTGTGTCTCTACTTCGCATCCGCACAAAAATTTGATTGCGCTCTTGCGAGCGTTTGGGCAAGCCGGAGGCATGCCCCACCTGGTCATCACTGGGGTGCGCGGATTTGCGGCGCGTGAGGTGGAGCGGATGGCTGGGGATTCGGTGAAGATTACCGGTTGGATTCCGCGCGAGGAGCTGTACGAACTGTTCCACGGGGCGCGTGGATTTATCTATCCGTCTACTTTCGAGGGCTTCGGGATGCCCGTGCTGGAAGCGATGGCCGCGGGAGTGCCGGTGGCCTGCTCCGATATTCCGCCACTCCGGGAGATCGCCGGATCAACGGTACATTATTTCGATCCTGCGAGTGAAAATGAAATTCGAGTTGCGTTGGAACGGCTGGCCGCGGGCACCATCCCGACTGAAGCAGCCCGCGAGCGAGCTTCGGAGTTCACCTGGGAAAAAACCGCGCGAGAAACCCTCGACTATCTCAAAATCCGGTGACAGGATACTCATTCCCCGATTTTGCGCCGGAAATCGGGGAATGAGTATCCTGTCACCTGATTTTATCTCAGTAAGTCTTCCAGCTGAACTTTGGTGTCGGTCTTTGAATCGCGATACTTCACAATGATTGGCGCGGCCAACGAGAGTCCCCAATCTCTGCCCGGACCGATGGTGATGGCGCGTGATCCAGGCACCACTACGGCGCGCTCAGGGATCACCAGCGGCTCATCCTCGCTGGATCGATAAATCTCGCCGCGCACAACATCGTAAACCGTGGTGGAGCGATTCAAAACTGTCCCACTTCCCAACACCGCGCCGCGCTTCACTACGGTCCCCTCATACACGCCGCAGTTTCCGCCCACCAGCACTTCGTCCTCAATGATTACCGGCATCGCTCCCACCGGCTCCAGCACGCCGCCGATCTGCGCAGCGGCCGAGATGTGGCAATTTGAGCCTACCTGCGCGCAGCTTCCCACCAACGCGTGCGAATCGATCATGGTGCCGTCACCCACCCAGGTTCCAGTATTGATGAACATGGGCGGCATACAGGTAACGCCTTGACCGATGTAACAGCCGTCACGAATGCTGGATCCGCCAGGAACGATCCGAACGCTATCGCCTAGCCCGATCCGCTTCACTGGAAACGTAGCTTTGTCGAACCAGGGTTGACGCACAGCGTCGATGGACATGTCCACCGTGACGCCCATGCGGAAGCCGATCAATATACCTTTTTTTACCCAAGCGTTCACGCGCCATCCCGTGCTGGCGGCTGCGTCGGGCTCGGCCGCGCGAATCCGGCCTGCGTTCAGTGCCTGTTTGAATTTCTGAAAGAGCTCAAAATGTTCTTCGCTGTAAATTTGTGGGCGATCGTCAAAAAGCTTCTCGATCTCAGCCTGCATGCACGCTCCGGCCGGCCAGCAATCCGAGAGTCTCCAGCACCTTTTCGATCTTCGCCAGATTGGCTTCGCTGGGAGCACACATCGGCAGCCGCCACACCGGTTCGAGCAATCCCATCAGCGCTAGAGCCGCCTTCACCGGAATCGGGTTCGACTCTACGAAGTTCACATCCATCAGTGCCAGATATTTTCGCTGCAGATCGCGCGCGGCCGCGAAGTTGTTGGCCAATGCGTATTGCGCTAGTGCGGTCATCTCTGCCGGAATTTCGTTCGACACCACGGAAACAATGCCGCGCCCGCCCAGCGCAATCAGAGGAATAGTAATAGCGTCGTCCCCTGAGAGCACAGTGAAACTTGGGGGAACCAAGTGCAGCACCGCAGCCATTTGGCCGATGTTACCGGACGCTTCCTTCACACCCGCGATGTAATCTATTTCAGATAGCCGCTTCAACGTGCCGGGTTCCACGTTTACGCCGGTGCGCCCTTGCACGCTGTAGACGATGACCGGTAATTTCACCGCGCCGGCGATCGCCTTATAGTGTTGGTACAATCCCTCCTGCGTCGGCTTGTTGTAGTAAGGCGTCACGGAGAGAATGCCGTCCGCTCCCATGGCCTTCAGCTCTTTCGCTAGGTCGATTACCTCGGCGGTGTTGTAACCGCCCGCACCCGCCAGCACCGGCACGCGGCCCTTGGCTTCTTCGAGCGTAATCTCTACCACGCGGAGATGTTCCTTGCGCGTGAGCGTGGGGCTTTCTCCCGAAGTACCGCACGGTACCAGAAAGTTGATGCCTTGATCGACCTGGCGCTTCACCAGCGATCGCATTGTGGATTCGTCGAGAGAGCCGTCTTTGCGGAAGGGAGTAACCAGCGCGGTGCCGCAGCCTTGAAATAACATGTCAACCTCCAAACAGGACGTCGCTGAATTCGTGGCAGCCTTTACGCCCGATAATCCATTGTGCCGCTTTCAGAGCGCCTCGGGCGAATCCCTCGCGGCTCCTCGCTGTATGCCGCAGCGTGACCGTGTCAGCGGTGGAATCGAAACCAATCTCATGCGTTCCAGGATGAGCGCCTGCGCGGTTGGAACTAGCATCGATGGTGCGTTTGAATCCGGAAGCGTGCATCCGTTCCACCAGTTTCAGCAGCGAGCCCGAAGGCGCGTCTTTCTTGGTGCTGTGATGGATCTCCCAGGCCCACGCGCCGTATTCCTTTTCATTTTGGAACAGACGCGCGGCTTCTGCCACTAGCCGCGAGAAGATGTTCATGCCCACCGAGAAGTTCGGGCTCCAGACCAGCGCGGAATCGTGCTTGGTGACGATGGCTTTAACTTCATCCAGATGCTCCAGCCAGCCGGTGGTGCCGACCACGATCGGAATCCCGAGTGCCGCAATCTTGGCAACATTACTCACCACCGAGGAAGGTACGGAAAATTCCACGGCGACGTCAGCTCCCTGAAGCGATTCATCGCGATTGACGTCCACGCGCGCGGTAACGGCGAATCCATACTCGGGGGCAAGCTGATCGATGAGGCGCCCCATCTTCCCGTAGCCGACAATGGCAAGCTTAGGCATAAAAGTGGGGCAGGGCCACGCCCTGCCGATTCTTACGCATCGAACACCGCCGGGTCCAACTCACTGAAAAACTCGCGATGCAGCGCCTGCACCGCCGCCGACAAATCCTCGCCCGCGACCACGAAGCCCAGATTCAGCGCGGAAGCGCCTTGCGATACCATGCGCACGTTGATGCTCCCCAGCGCGTTGAAAATCCGCGCTGCCACTCCCGGAGTATGCCGGATGTTTTCGCCCACCATGCAGATGATAGCCTGATTCGCATCCACTGAAACTTCGGAAAACTCGCGCAGCTGGCCCACGATTTCCTCCAGCCGCCCGGTTTCATCTATGGTGAGCGACACGCTGACCTCGGATGTCGCCACCATATCCACCGAAGTTTCGTAGCGATCGAATATTTCGAAAATCCGCCGCATAAAACCATGCGCCATGAACATGCGCGTGGATCGTATGTTGACCACCATCACTTTGCTCTTGCAGGCGATGGATTTGACGGCGTTGGTGCTGGCCACGCCATCGGACAAAATCCGCGTCCCCTCCACCTGCGGCCTGCGCGAGTTCAGGATGAGCACGGGAATGTTGCGATCGATGGCCGGCAGCACGGTGGCCGGATGCAGCACCTTCGCGCCGAAATAAGCCAGCTCCGCGGCTTCGGTGAAAGAGATCACCTTCACGCGATGCGCGTCCGGACAAACGGTGGGATCCGCCGTCAGCATTCCATCCACATCGGTCCAGATCTGGATCTCTTCCGCGCCGATGCCCGCGCCGGCGAGCGATGCAGTGAAATCGGACCCACCGCGCCCTAGTGTAGTCGTAATCCCGTCCTCAGTTGCGGCAATGAAGCCGCCCATGACTACCACGCGATGTTCGGCGAGAGGGGGAATCACGGCCGCCAGCTTCGCATACGTGGCATCCAGCAATGGGACCGCTTGCGTATGCCGCCGGTCAGTGACAATCACTTTACGCGAATCCACGTGAACAGCGTTCAGGCCGTTGTGGTTGAAGAAATTGGTAACGATCAAACTGGACAGCCGCTCGCCGAAACTCGAAATCGCGTCGATGGAGCGCGGAGTGAGTTCGCCCAGCACTGCCAGCCCCTTCACCAGCTCGGTGAGCTCCTGAAAATGCTCGTCCACGGTGCGTTCCATGGCGGATTCGCGCAGGTGAAAATCCCGCAACGCCACCAATTCCCGCAGCGCTTCTTCGCGCTGTCCGCCCACCGCCAGATTCGCGATTTTTAGCAGCCGGTTGGTGGTTTTTCCCATGGCGGAAACCACAACAACTGGCTTGCGGTGCAGCCGGGATTTTACGATGCCTGTTACGCGTTCAAGAGCCGCTCGGGATTCGACGGACGTGCCGCCGAATTTCATGACGATCATCAGTCCAGCAGGCCCTCGGAATACATCAGCTCGGCATTCAGGACAGCCGCGCCGGCCGCGCCCCGCACGGTATTGTGACCCAGAGCCACGAATTTATAATCCAGCACCGGGCATTCGCGCAGGCGGCCGACGAACACAGTCATTCCGCGTTCGCGGTCCACATCGCGGCGCGGCTGAGGGCGGTCTTGCTCCGTCAGATAAATTAGAGGGCGCGGGGGTGCGCTGGGCAGCTTGCGTTCCTGCGGCAGGCTGCTGAAACTTTCGATCGCGTGGATGAGGTCGGCTGTCCCAGGCTTCTGCTCCAACTCCACGCTGGTCGCCACCATGTGGCCGTCCACCACAGCCACTCGATTGCACTGCGCGCTCACTTTCGCGGCCAGCGGACGGATGCTGTCGCCGGTGAAATCGCCCAGAATCTTCTGCGTCTCGCGCTGCATCTTCTCTTCTTCGCCGCTGATGAAGGGGACTACATTGCCGTTGATATCCAGGGACGCAACTCCCGGGTAGCCCGCGCCCGAGAGAGCTTGCATGGTGGTGGCCATCACGCGCTTAATCCCGAACTGCTTCAGCGGCGCCAGCGCCATGGCCAGCACTATTGTCGAACAATTAGGATTTGTGGCAATCTGCCCCTTCCATCCGCGCAAGCGCTGCTGCAGCGGAATGATCTTCAAGTGACCCGGATTCACCTCCGGAATCAGCAGTGGAACATCCGCATCCATGCGATGATTGCGCGAGTTCGACACCACCACGTGGCCGGCCTGCGCAAAAGCCTGCTCGATCTGGGTTGCCACCGACGCATCCATCGAGGAAAAAATCAGACGCGGCGCATTGCCGGGCTTGCACTCTTCCACCTGCATGCCTTCGACACCCGCCGGCATGGCGCCGTTCAGCCGCCAGGTAGTGGCTTCGCGATAAGGCTTCCCGGCCGAGCGATCGCTCGCACCCAGCCATGCGATGTCGAACCACGGATGGCCTTGCAAGAATCTAATGAATTCCTGACCAACCATTCCGGTGGCGCCTAAAATCCCAACTTCAATTCTCGGGTTCACTGTATTAACTGCTTGACCATCCTCTTGTAGATTTGGATTGCTTCCAGTATCTCGCGCTTTGGAATGCGTTCTTCCGACGTATGGGCCACGTGAATGGTGCCCGGACCCAGCAGATACGGCTGCCCCCAGTTCCCGCCGAACGACGGAATGTCGGTGGTGTACGCAACCACGGTTGTTTCGAAACCCGGCAGCGAGCCCAGGTGAACGGCCGGCACCAACAGAACTTCGTTCAAATCCACCTTGCCATTGACGGCTTTCTTGGCTGCCGCGCGTGTCGCGCTGCCATCATCGATCAGCCGGATGAACACCTCGGCGCTTGCCTGATCCGGAATTACGTTCGGGGCGCGGCCTCCGCCGATGGTCCCGATGTTCAGCGTGCTGGCTCCTAGGATCGGGTGCGTGGGGAGCGGGAGCTGACGCAGCGCGCTCAACGCGTCCAGTAATTTCAGGATGGCCGAATCACCCAGTTCCGGGTAAGCCGAATGGGCCATGCGTCCGCTCGCCACCACTTCCAGCCGAAGCGCGCCTTTCGATCCCAGCGCCAATTTGTTTTCCGTCGGCTCGCCGTTGATCAGAAATTTCGATCCTCGCGGATGCTGCGCCGCCACGACAGCTCCCGTGCTGTTGCGTTCTTCGCCCACCACGAACAGCAGCGCCATATTGCGCTGGCCTTCCGTTAGTAATTCTTGTACGGCGAAAATCATGGACGCAATGATTCCTTTGGTATCGCAGGCGCCGCGTCCCCAGATGTAAGTTTCATCCTCGCGCGACGCGAAGAAGGGTGGCACCGTATCCATGTGCGTTGAGAGCGTCACTACTGGATCGCCCCACCAGGCCAGAACATTGAAACGGTTCGGGAAACGATTCGCCTCAACCGGGATGCGCTCCACATGTCCGCCGTGGCGCGCGGCGAGCTCCGCCAGTTGAGCGAACAGCGCGTTGCCGACGCGCTCCTCGTTTTCTGTAATGGATTCTATATCCACCAACGCCCGCGTTAGTTCGAAAACATTCATAAGCAGAAGGGAACGATGCGATTTGGAGCTGCGCTCGAGAGGATCTTCTTCAGGATATCAAGTATTCTGAGTGCACGGATGGTCAGTCTAAACTGAAACTATGCGTGTCGTTCTGTCGCTCGTGGCCGCTCTGGCAGCCTTCGCCGCCTCTGCTGACGACCTGCATAGAGCGGTCCGTGGCGGTGACATCGAGAGTGTCCGCGCGCTGCTCAAGCAAGGCGTCGCCGTAAATGCCATCGATCCGCTGGGCGGTACCGCATTGCATGACGCTGTGTGGGCCGGCGATAAGGAAATCGTCGCGCTGCTCATCGAAGCCGGCGCTGACGTCAATGCCCGTCATTCCGAAGCAGGCTCCACGCCACTGCATTACGCCATCATTACCAACCACGTGGAAATCGCGGAAATGTTGATCGCGCGCGGCGCCGATATCCAGGCTCCTTATCGCGGCGGCGCGACCGTGCTTCATTTGGCTGCGAATCGAGGCAATCGAGCCATGCTCGAACTCTTGCTCGCCCACGGAGCACTGGTCAATGGCAAGGACGCGAGCGGCGCTACGCCACTAGATGAAGCTGCCTGGAAAGGCCAAGCCGACGCGGCCGAAATTCTCATCGGCCACGGCGCGAACATCGCCTCCAGGAATCCCGAGACAGGCATGACCCCACTGCATGAGGCCGCCTTGAAGGGACAGGTGGAAGTGGTGAAGATATTGCTAGCCGCGGGGGCCGACCTCAACGTCCGCGACAACGCAGGCGCAACGCCGCTCAACGAAGCGCTGCACTATCAACAGACCAAAGTGGTGGAGGTGTTGCTGCACGCGGGCGCGCACCGTCCGGGTGAGGATCAATCCGCACCGGCCGCGCTCCACCAAGCCATCCTGCATGGCCAGTTGGACATTGTTGGCATCCTGCTGGATACCGGAGCCGATCCGAATCGAGCCGGTCCGGAAGGGTCCACGCCACTGGATGATGCCTGTCTCAAAGGCCAAAAGGGGATTGCCGCAATGCTGGTGGCCCACGGCGCGCGGGTCAACGTGCGGAATAAATCTGGCGCCACGCCTTTGCACACCGCCGCGCTGGGCGGTGACTCGGAGGTTATAAAGCTGCTGCTCGATCACGGGGCAGAGATCAACGCTCGGGACCAGGAATCCGGTGCCACGCCGCTCTCTTACGCCGCTTCGCTCGGGAGGGGCGAGGTGGTGGAACTATTGCTAGCCCGTGGCGCGGATCTAACGCTCAGAAACACTCGCGGCCAGACCCCGCTCGATCTGGCTGAAGAGAACAATCAAAAGGAGATAAGTGATTTGCTACGCCGCTATGTTGGCAAGTAGGCAGGGCTGCGGAAGTCCCCACTAAAGCCTTTCCCCTAGCTGCCGATATAGCACCTAGGTTGCAATTAACGGAAATATCCCCCGAGCTCGCCGACGCAGCCGACGTCCTAAGCGACCAGCTACGCGTTCATTTGCAGCGGCTTGCCGTTTTTCTATTGCCTCACGCAGAAACACTGGATCGCCGCTTCCTGGCCAAGCTCAAAGAACGGCATTTTGAACCCAGGCAGTTCGAGACCAAAATCCGGACCGCGCTGGCTTCGCTGACTCCAGGCGCGGCGGCAAGAATTTTGGCGAGCGGGCAAGCTCCGCTGAAGTTCATCGAACAGGTGGAGTATAACGGCCGGCGTTTAGCCAAGTTGAATCTCCCGCCCAGCAGTATTGTGGAGGCGCTGCAGGAGTACGACCGTCTGCTCACTCCCATGCTTCGCAAATTGCTTCCCAACGAGTACGCGAACTTCCAATGGGTCCGCGAGCAACTCCACTTTTGCGTGATCCTTACCCTGAACAATGCGTATTATCAAGTGCGCGAGGCGGAGACCCAGGCTTTTTATGAGCTGTTCCGGGTGGAGTTGGAATCGCGCAACCTGGACGACCTGCTCGGCCGGTTTCTGGAAACGCTGGTGCACGTCTGCCATGCGGACGCCGGCCATCTCTACCTCTTGAACGATAAGCGGAGTGCGTGGGTGCTACGCGCCAAGGCGGAATCGCACGGCCCGTTGCGGCCCACGCTGGTAGAAGTCCGCAACCGCCCCAGCATGGTGAATATGCTGTCCAAATCCCGGCAAATCGATCCTCGAAACGGGATCGGGCATGTGCTGCTGGAGCCGGGCTGGAAAGATAAGTTCCAAATGTGCTGGTCCATCCCGCTGGCCGCGAAAGGCCGGACGGCCGGCGTGATGCAGTTCGCATTTTCGAAGCCCTATGAATGGCTGCCCCGCGAGCAGGAGCTGCTGGCTGCGGCCGCCGAGCGCTGTTTAATGGCAGCCGAAAAGGCTCGTTTGATGGAGGATCTGGCCGCCAGCGAAGAGCAGATCCGGCAACTGGCGGAGCATATGCTCCACGTGGAAGAGATGGAGCGGCGGCGCATCAGCCGCGAGCTGCACGATGAAGCTGGACAATCTTTGCTCTGCATCCGGTTGCAAATGGAGCTGCTGGAACAGGCGTTGCCAGTGGAACATTCCGAGTGGATCAGCAAATTGAGGGAGGCGCGCGATCTCACCGAGAGGACTATTCTCGAGATGCGGCGCCTGATCGCCGCCTTGAGCCCCGCCGTGCTGGAGCAACTGGGCTTAGGGGCGGCCCTGCGCCAGTTGGTAAATCGCTTCCGGCGGCTGCATCCCAGCCGGGTCCGGTTACTGCTCACCAGCCTGCGGCGGCTGCCGCAACATACAGAAATCATGGTGTATAGGCTGGTCCAGGAATGCTGCAACAATATTGCCAAGCATTCGGGCGCCAACAACGTAAACATTTCTGTGAGTTCCGCCGATGGATGGGTGAGACTGGCCGTTGAGGATAACGGAGTCGGATTTAATGTGGAGGAAGCGCTGGCCCGGAAAGATTCGTTCGGACTTTCTGGCATGAGAGAGCGCGTTGCCCTGCTAGGCGGCAGGTTTGAGGTACATAGCTATCTCAAGAATGGATCGGCAAGAGGAAGCAGAACAGGCAAAGCCTCTGTGGATAGCAAGAGAAGAAGCCGGGGGACCACGATTTCAATCACCCTTCCGGTCGCCAAGGAGCCGCCGGCATTTAACTTGAATGAACCGATCGCCGCTAAACCGATCGGGAAGGCTGTGCGGAGGCCGAAAACCCTCGATGCGCGCGGGCTCTTCTCTACCGTAAAGCGGGAGGCTGAAGCTTAGGAAAGGGACTTGAAGGCAAGAATCGGGCAAACGTTATGGCAAAGACTCGCATCATGTTGGCGGACGACCATACGCTCTTTCGCCAGGGTATCAGAACGCTAATATCCGCGGAATCAGATATGGAAGTGGTAGGGGAAGCTTCAAACGGCGGCGATGCTGTCGAAAAGGCGGCCGAAGTGCGCCCGGATGTTGTGTTGATGGACATTGGCATGCCAGGTCTCAGCAGCTTCGAAGCTACCCGCCAAATCAAGAAAAACCGGCCCGAAACCAAGGTGCTGTTCCTCACCATGTATGACGACGAAGATTATCTGGTGGAAGGTATGGAAGTGGGCGCCAGTGGCTACGTCCTCAAGGACAGTCCTTCAGCCCAATTGGTTGCAGCCGTGCGCGACATCTGCCGCGGCGGAAGCTACTTGAGCCCGCGCATGCTGTCGCAACTGGTGGACGATTTCCGTTCCAGAATTAAATCAGCCAATCGCCTACCCCGTTTCGCCACTCTCACTACTCGCGAGCGTGAAGTGCTCAAAATGCTCGCCGAGGGCAATTCCGTGAAAGAAATCGCCTGCGACCTGAACCTCAGCGTCAAAACCGTCGAAGCCCACAAGTTCAACCTGATGCGGAAGCTGGATATCCACAATAAAGCCCAGCTGGTTCAGTACGCAATTCAGAAAAAGATCATCAAGATTCCTAACCTCGTCTGAGGACGAGGCTTCGTCAGTTCTTCGGTTATTCAGCTCTTACGCCTGCGCACCTGGAATTAAACAAATATACCGTTCATTTTTTCTTCGACTCAAATGAGTGCCGATGCCTCTCCCAATAATATTCCCTAAGCCCATTCGCCAAGTCCATCTGTGGACCGTCCAGTTTGTCGCCGGAAGCCCTATAGCAGATCCATGCCCAGACGTATCTTCTCGCGGCGCTGGACGCTGCCAACGACGTTCGCCGGGTACCGGCTGATCGGTTTCAAATCTTCCAGGGATGACGCGACACCACGAACCACACAACCGAATAACCGAAGAACTGGATAACCGAAGAACCGTCTAACCGACCAACCGAATAACCGAGTAACCTGGATTCGTGGCCCGCAGCATCCTGACGGTACCGATCCAGCGCATCGAAGAACATTCGGTGACTCCGGTCCAGGATCTGCTCGCCATCGAAGAACCCCTCGAAATCCGGATTGGCTCGAAAACCATATCCCTCACCATGCGAACTCCCGGCCACGATTTCGAACTGGCTGCCGGATTCCTTTTCACCGAGGGTATTCTGCAAACCTTCCAGCAGATCCACAAGATTCGGCGATCGGAGACCAACGGCAATCCGAGGCAGGCGGGTAATTCAGTAACGGTCGAGCTAAATCCGGATGTCGAAGTGGATTTCGAGCGGTTGCAGCGCCATTTCTATACCACTTCGAGCTGCGGCGTCTGCGGTAAAGCCTCCATCGAAGCGCTCGAGACGCAGGGCTGCCCAGTGTTGCCGCGGAATTCACCGCGCGTGGATTCGGGGGTGATCCATCGATTACCGGAAGCTCTCCGGCGCGAACAAGCCGTGTTCGAACGCACTGGCGGGTTGCACGCCGCGGCGCTGTTCGACTCGCAAGGTAGCCTGGTGCTGCTGCGCGAGGATGTCGGCCGCCACAACGCGGTGGACAAACTGATTGGCTCTGAAATGTTGAACGGCCACACCCCGCTTCACGACAAATTGCTGCTGGTGAGCGGACGAGCGAGCTTTGAATTGGTGCAGAAGGCGCTTATGGCCGGTATCCCGATTTTGGCCGCGGTGGGCGCGCCGTCCAGCTTGGCTGTCGAAACGGCCCAGCGCTTCAACATGACCCTGCTCGGCTTCGTCCGCGACCGCCGGTTTAACATTTATTCAGGAGCGTCGAGAATCCAATGAAACTGCGTTTACATGGAAACTCGCTGCGGCTGCGGCTCAACCAGGCCGAAGTGGCGCAGTTCAGCAAGACCGGCTACGTCGAGGAATCCATCGAATTTTCGCCGGGCGCTAGCCTCTGCTATATCCTCGAATCGTCGTCGAAAATCACCACCCCGAGGGCCGTATTTCAGAACAGCGAACTGCGAATTCAGGTCTCCTGCGCAGCTTCCAAAGAATGGGCCACAACGGACCGCGTCGGGATCTCGGGCGAACAATCGCTCGCGAACGGCAAGCCGCTTTCCATTCTGATTGAGAAGGATTTCAAGTGCATGCACGGCGACAACACTGACGCCGATGCCTACCCGAACCCGATGGAGCTAGGTACCAGGGGCTAGGGAACTGATAAAATTTAAGGCGACTACTTCTTACTGGGAAGGGGCTTGTCCATGTTTCGTTTAGACGCTGATCGCCCCGTGGAATTCTGCGATGGCTTGCGCAGGCGGGACTTCCTGCACGCCGGCTGCCTCAGTTTTCTTGGCCTCGGACTTCCGCAGGTTTTCGAACTGCAGGCGCAAGGCGCGGTGGATAGCGAAAAGAAGGACGTCAATTGCATTCATCTGATGCTGGTGGGCGGCCCGTCGCAGCTGGATACCTGGGATCCCAAGCCCAACGCGCCGGTCGAAATACGCGGCCCATACAAAGCCATCAATACCAACGTATCTGGCATCCAGATCTCGGAAAATTTCCCGCGCATGGCGAAACACGCCGATAAGTACGCGCTGATCCGAAGCTGCTATCACACGGCCGCCGCGGTCCATGACACCGGCCATCAGATGATGCAGACCGGCCGCTTATTCCAAGGCGGCATCGAATATCCGAACTTCGGATGCGTGCTCGGCAAATTGAAGGGTTCGAAGGGCGACGTTCCGCCCTATGTTCTGATGCCTCGGCCCATCGGAAACACCGGCGGTAATATGCCGCACGGCCAGAATGCCGGATTCCTCGGCAAGGGTTTCGATCCGTTTGTATTGAACGCCGACCCGGCCGATCCGAACTTCAAAGTTCCGGACATGCTTCCGCCGGATTACCTGACCGCGCTACGCGTGGATCGCCGCCGCGATTGGCGCGACATGATCGACAAATCGGTGAGCATGTTCGAAACCTCGCAGGATGCGCGGTTGCTGGATTCCACCTTCCACCAGGCCTACACGCTGATGTCGTCGGCAAAGGCGCGCGAAGCGTTCGAGCTGCACAAAGAACCGCAGGACGTTCGAGAGAAGTACGGAATGAATCGCTTCGGACAAAGTTGCTTGCTGGCTCGGCGCCTGATCGAAGCCGGAGTTCGCTTCGTTACCATCAATATGTTCGAAACCGTGTTTGACGAAATAACATGGGACATTCACGGTTCGAAACCATTCAGCCCCATCAGTTGCTATCGCGATCTGGTGGGTCCGATGTTCGACATGGCGTACAGTTCTCTGCTGGTGGAGTTGAGCGAGCGCGGATTGCTCGACAAAACCATGGTGCTTGCCACGGGCGAGTTCGGCCGCACGCCCAAAGTAAATCCCGCCGGAGGCCGTGATCATTGGCCGCAATGCTGGACCATTCTCATGGCCGGCGGCGGAATCAAAGGCGGGCAAGTGATCGGCGCGTCTGACGAAATCGGCGGAGCTCCCCGCGATCGTCCAACTACACCGGGCCAAATTGCAGCGACAGTTTTCAGCAGCCTCGGCATCGATCCGGGCACCGAACTCCCCGGCGCAGGCGGACGCCCAATCCCTCTGGTGGATCGCGGCACAGAACCAATCTCGGAGCTTTTCGCATGAAGCTATCCGTGTTCATCCGTGTCCATCCGTGGCTAATCATAAGCCTGCCGGCGATAGCCCAAACGCTGGCTGTCCTCCCACCGGTAGTCAACCTATCGACCCCGGAATCCCGGCAGCAGCTAATCGCTGAAGCAACGGTCGCAAACCACCAAGAAGATTGGACCGCGAAAGTAAAATGGTCCAGCTCGAACCCACAAGTCGCTTCGGTGGACTCGAACGGTCTGGTGAAACCCCTGTCCGATGGCGACGCCGTCATCAGCGCCGATAACAAAGCCTCCACGCGCATCCATGTCTCCAACTCGAAAGCCTCCTTTACCTGGAGCTTCCGCAATAATGTGATCCCAGTGATGACTAAGGTCGGCTGCAATCAAGGTGCATGCCACGGCGCGTTAGCCGGCAAGAACGGATTCAAGCTCACCCTACGCGGCTACGATCCGGACGTGGATTACGACACGCTCACTCGCCAATCCGTCGGCCGCCGCGTTTCATTGGCTGATCCCGCTGCCAGCCTGATACTGCTGAAACCGACGTTCACTATCCCGCACGGCGGCGGCAAGCGCTTCTCCGCCGATTCCATCGAGTACCGGATCCTGTCGGAATGGATCGCCGAAGGTGCACCCGCGCCCCAGCCGAACGATCCGGAGATAACTGGCCTCGAAGTCTTTCCAGCAGCTGCTACGCTCTCCACCGGCGCGGAACAACAATTGGTGGTTCGCGCGAAATATTCAGACGGCCGCGTGGAAGACGTCACCCACTGGGTGAAATATTCATCGAACAATGAAGGCGTCGCCAGCGTGGATGACAACGGCCGCGTGAAGATGAATGGCCCCGGCGAGGCTGCCGTGACGCTATGGTATTCCAGCCGCGTGCTGTATTCGCGGCTCACTGTCCCATTTCCCAACCAGATCGCTTCCGACGCGTACACCAAATTTCCGCGGCACAACTATATCGACGATCTGGTTCTGGACAAGCTGAAGAAGCTGAACATCGCACCGTCGGCTGAGTGTGACGACGCCACCTTCATCCGCCGGGCATTTCTTGACGCCGCTGGAATCCTGCCCGGCGCCGAAGAAGTGGAAACGTTTCTGGCGGACAAGTCGCCGGCGAAGCGCGCCGCGCTCATCGACAAACTGATCGCGCGCGAGGAATTCGTGGACTATTGGGCGTATAAGTGGTCCGACCTGTTGCTGGTTTCAAGCAAACGTCTCAACTCCACAGCCATGTGGACCTTCTACGATTGGATTCGCGAGAGCGTCAAACAAGACAAACCTTGGGACCAGTTCGCCAACGAGATTTTCACCAGCTCCGGCAGCAGCCGCCAGAACGGCGCGCTGAACTATTTTGTGCTCCACAAAGATCCCATCGATCTCGCCGAAACCAGCACTGAAGCGTTCCTCGGCCAGCGCATTACCTGCGCCCGCTGCCACAATCATCCGCTCGAAA
Source organism: Bryobacteraceae bacterium (assembly GCA_036008345.1). Classification (GTDB taxonomy): domain Bacteria; phylum Acidobacteriota; class Terriglobia; order Bryobacterales; family Bryobacteraceae; genus Palsa-89. The sequence continues at coordinate 1,374 of DASYNU010000007.1, read as the reverse complement.
AGTGGACGCAGAAACAGTATTACGAGATGGTGAATCTGTTCACGCGCGTGGGAATCAAGAACGGCAGCGAACCGGGCGAGAACGTGGTTTTCGCCAAGACCTCGGGCGACATTATGCACCCGCGGTTATTGAAACCGCTGGATCCTACCCCACTGGACGGCAAAGCGATTCCGCTCGATTCTCCCATCGACCGGCGGATCGCGTTTGATCAATGGCTTACCAACGCGAGTAATCCATATTTCGCGCGCTCGCTGGTCAACCGCGTGTGGGCCAACTTTATGGGCCGCGGCATCATCAATCCCGTGGATGATACGCGCGCGACGAATCCGGCTTCGAACGAAGATCTGATCGCCGCGCTGAGTAAAGATTTTGTGGATCATCACTACGACGTGGATTACCTGATCCGCACCATCATGAATTCGGGTGTCTATCAGCTGTCCGCGGAATCGAATGCCACCAATCAAAACGACAACGTGTTTTATTCCAAGTACATCATCAAGCGCCTGCCTGCTGAAGTGATTCTGGACGCGTATTCACAGGTCACCGGCGTGCCTACTCCCTATCCTGGATACCCGGCGGGAACACGAGCGCTCCAGCTCCCCGATACGCAGGTCAAGTCGCAATTTCTGACGGTTTTTGGCCGCCCGGCGCGCAGCGTATGCGATGTCGCGGAGCGATCGTTCGACCCTACCATCGCGCAGGCGCTGCACGTCATCAACGGCGACACGCTGAATAAGAAGCTCAGCGCTACCGATGGATATGTTGCGTTGTTCCAAAAGCTGGGCCTCTCGGATTCGAGAATCCTCGAGCACTTGTATCTGACCGCATTCAGCCGGTACCCATCGGAAACAGAGAAGAGCGCGCTGTTGGCCGCTCTGTCAAAATCACGTGCGAGTGGCCGTGAGCAGGCGTTGGAAGACATGTTGTGGTCGTTGCTCACGAGCAAAGAATTCCTCTTCAACCACTGATTATGAAGACTGTTGGTGGCATACCCGTGGCGCAGGCACTCCTGCCTGCAGCGTCGGCACTCTTGCCGACGATCGGCGAAAAGCGTCCACAAGAGTGTGGACGCGGCAGGCATGAGTGCCTGCGCCACATCGGGCTGCTGGTTTTTTTCTCGGCTCTCTCTCTCTCCGCCGCCCCCACCTACAAAGACGTCAGCGCCATCTTTGCCGCGCGCTGCTACGGCTGTCACGCAGCCGCAGTCAAGATGGGCAGCCTGAACCTCCAGACCTGGGAAGGCTTTCAGGAAGGCGGCACGCACGGCAAGATCGTAGTCCCAGGTAAGAGCGCGGAAAGCCGCCTGTACCTCTTGATCTCAGGCAAAGAAATGCCTTCCATGCCGATGGATGGAAGCAAGCTCAGCCCCGAGCA
>DASYNU010000006.1:0-3739 GCA_036008345.1 Bryobacteraceae bacterium | reverse complement strand
AGCCTTTTCGTTCCAGATCGTGACGGAGAATCAGGAAGAGACGGACCGTTACTGGAACGCGATCGTCGGCAATGGCGGCACGGAAAGCCAGTGCGGTTGGTGCAAGGACCGCTGGGGCCTCTCCTGGCAGATCACCCCGCGCGCGCTAACCGATGCGCTTGCGGCTGGTGGCAGTGAGGCAAAGCGTGCCTTCGAGGCGATGATGACGATGCAGAAAATCGACATCGCCGCCATTGAGGCAGCGCGGCGCGGCTGACGCGAACACGTCGAAACGCCCTGGTTCGTCTGGATCACGCATTACTCGTCTACGCGTAGCCGGCCATTCGCTCCGAGCACTGCTCGCAGGCAGGTAAGACATTGCGCCGTTCACGTTTATCAATCACGTACTGCCTGCTGCAGGTCAGGCCTGGGCCGAGACGGATGGTGAACCAAATCTCAATGAAGATCATTCACCAGCATCAAATTGCTGCCCTGCCGATCGACCTGGTGAAACAAAATCTTGTCGCCCTCTCTCGGTGGGCATCGATCTCAATCTAGCAATGAACCCAATGACTCCAGCCGGTGAGACGCCTGCTAAATTTTGGAAGCGCCACCCTTCTAGGGCACTCGTCAACGATCAACCGTGGAAGCCCTAAAAGGGCTATCGGGAGGAAGGGAGCAATTGGCGGGCTGTGCATTGGGCAGTCCGTCCGGCGCTGGAAGCAGGAAAACACAGTGCGTTCACAGTTCAAAAAAAACCCACCAATGTTTCGGTGGGTTGCGGTTTCGCAAATGGTTCGACCTTAGAGACGCTTCGAGTACACGCTTTGGCCGATTCCTCATAACGGTTACGAAACCTGGCCGGGGAGCGAGGCTCCAGCCGAGGCCAACCCTCGCTGCATGTCCTTTGGAGCCGGCATGTTTCATATTGTTCTTCACCCCACATTGCTGGGTTCGGGAGTGAGGCTTCGGCGCAAGAATCATCCAAAAAAATCTGCAACCATTGTGGAAATCGCGGATCAAGCTAGTAAGGGCCGCGTAACCCGGCTTTAACGTGCGTGTAGGCATCGCCAGGCAGCCCTGCAACTCATTCTCGATCAGGTCGATTTGGGATGCAGTCTCAGCGCGGACAAAAGCGGACTACCCTTGATTTGGTGGTGTCCTTATTGCACTATTAGGACAGTATCTTGGTTTATTTTTGAACTACTTTGGTATATGCGCACGGCTGTCGCGTTGCTAGTTTCGCTCGTTCTCGCTCAGGCCGGAGAACTGCATCAAGCCGCGCGTGTGTGCCAGGCGGATCGCATGCGAGAGTTACTTTCGCGGCATCCGTCATTGAACGAAACGGACGAGAACGGGATGACGCCGCTACACATCGCGATCGACTCTCGACAGCCTGCCTGTGTGGGTCTGCTGCTCGAAGCCGGCGCGGATCGTAAAGCGCGCGATCGGCGGGGCCGGACCGCTTTTGATGCAGCTCTCCAAGATTTGATGACGCGCTCTTCAGGGACCATGCTGCCGCTCCCGGCCTCCGACACAGATTCCGCGCAAGTACCGGAGCTGCAGGATCGCAGAGCCATCGTTCGCTTGCTCTGGAATTCCGGTCAGGAGAAACCTCCCGGACCCGTGGGACCGATGCCGTGGTCGCTAGAGTATACGGCCATGCACCGCCAGGCCGGTATCACGAAGATGCTGCTCTCGATGGGTGCGGATCCGAATGCCGCCGGCACCGGGGGCACAACGCCGCTTGCCGACGCTGCGTTGAAGGGCGATCTCTATGGTGTCCGAGCGTTGCTCGAGTATGGCGCGCGGCCAAACGCTATAAGTGCGGCGGGCACGCAGCCGATCCATGATGCCGCGTTGGGTGATAACGCGGAGGTCATTCGGGAGCTCGCGATGCACGGTGCGGATATTAACGCTCGCACCCGGGACGATTCAAAAACTCCGCTTCACATCGCAGCCACGATGGGCAAGATGAAAGCGGTGGAAGCGCTTGTCGCACTCGGCGCGGATCTGAAAACGAAAGACTCCCAGGGGCGGACCCCGATTGATGCTGCCGAACACGCCGGCTTAACCAGTGTCGTCGCATTCCTCAAGAGCGCCCCGGCGGCCAAGTACTGACCCTCAAGACAGCGGCCGAAAGGGTGGACGAATGAAACATACAAAACTTGGTGCATCAGCGATTGCGCTGCTGCTCTTGCTTGGTCTCGTGCTCTCGGCCCAGCCCACATCTTCGGGCCCCGAATTCTACGTTTCTCCAACCGGCAATGATTCGAATCCAGGCTCCATGCAGGCGCCCTGGCGTTCCATTCAGCATGCCGCGGACAATGCTACCCCAGGCAGCACGGTGAATGTTCGCGGAGGAGTGTATGCAGAGCGAGTCTCCATCAATGTCTCCGGCAACGCGCGCCGCGGGTACGTGACACTCCGGAGTTATCCAGGCGAAACAGCGATTCTAGACGGTGAGCATCTCATTCCCGAAGCGAGAAGCGGTATGCTCGCGATCCAGAACCAGAGCTATGTCAGAATTCAGGGCTTCGAGATCCGGAATTACCACACCGCTGATCGCAGGCGCACTCCCCTGGGGATCAGTGTGCTTGGCGCCGGCACTCACATTGAGCTTCTGAAGAACAACGTCCATCATATCGAGCAGACTTTCTCCGGCCGCGACGCTCCCGGACGAGGGGCCAACGCGTTCGGCATTGCGGTCTACGGCACCGATGCGAAGCAGCCCATCACCGATCTGGTCATCGATGGCAATGAGGTGCATCACCTGAAGACCGGCTCCAGCGAATCGTTGGTGGTGAATGGAAATGTGACCAACTTCCGGATCACGCACAACGTCGTGCACGATAACAACAACATCGGCATTGACATCATTGGCGCGGAGCGCACCGCTCCCGATCCCGCCGCCGATCAGGCGCGCGACGGCGTGGTGAGCGAAAATCTGGTATACAACATAACTTCGCGAGGCAACCCGGCCTACGGCAACGACCAGTCCTCGGACGGTATCTACGTAGACGGCGGCACGCGAATCCTGATTGAGCGGAACATTATTCACCACGTCGACTTCGGCATCGAGCTGGCCAGCGAGCATCGCGGCCGGACCACCAGCTATATCACCGCCCGCAACAACCTGATCTATGGCTGCAATACCGCCGGCGTTTCAATTGGCGGCTATGGCGCGGAGCGAGGCGGCACCGACCATTGCACCGTGATCAACAACACGCTTTATGGAAACGACACCTCGGACACGGGGTCCGGCGAATTCCAGATGCAGTTCAACATGACCAATAATGTATTTGAGAACAACATCGTATATGCGGGAAGCCGCTGTCTCATGACATCCAGCAAGTCCGGGCCGGTGGACAGGCAGACGCCGTCGGTGTCAATGTATTACAACCTGTATTATTGTGTTTCCGGCGCGGAGACGAGCAAATGGGGGTGGCATCCCGCGAGCTATACAGGATTCACCGGCTATGTCGGAACCACTGGGAATGACCAACATTCTCGGTTTGCCGATCCCCGCTTTGTGGACCCATTGAAGAATGACTATCACGTGCAATCAGGTTCTCCGGCTATTAACGCCGGAACGGCTGAGGGAGCGGCTCCCGTCGGTGCCGAGGACCTGGACGGCGGCGCGAGGAAGCATGGGTCGAAAATCGACGCCGGTTGCTATGAAAGGCGGTAGGAACCAAACGTGTCTGATTCCGATGTGAATCGCAGAAGCTTTCTCCAGTCCGCCGTGGGGGCGGGTGTT
>DASYNU010000005.1:0-11999 GCA_036008345.1 Bryobacteraceae bacterium | reverse complement strand
ATTTCGCCGATGAAGCCATCCAGAAATTCATAGGTAGCCTCGCGCGAGGGATCCATAGCAGGGTCGAAGATTCCGAATTTTCGCTCGATGGAGTAAGGACCGGGGCCGCTGGCGAGCGCAGGGTAGCCGACAAACCAACTTGTAGCGTGGCCGGGCATGTCGAATTCCGGAACCACGCGGATGCCGCGGTCGCGCGCGTAGGCGATTACTTCGCGGACTTGATCTTGCGTGTAATAGTTGCCGTCCGAACCTTGTTCCTGCAATTTTGGATAGCGCTTGCTTTCGATGCGGAAGCCTTGATCGTCGGAGAGATGCCAGTGGAAGACGTTGAGCTTGACGGCGGCCATGCCGTCCAGATTGCGCTTGACTACTTCGAGGGGCATCCAGTGGCGCGAAACATCGATGTGCAGGCCGCGCCAGGGGAAGCGCGGTTTGTCTTCGATGACGACGGCGGGCACGACGAAGCTCGCTGGGCCGGGTTCTACTAGCTGCAAGAAAGTCTCGAGGCCGTGCAGAATGCCGAGCGGATTCGGTGCGCTCAGGCGCGCTTGCTGCGGGGTCACTTCCAGGCGGTAGCTTTCGTCTTCGCCGAGTTTCTGAATTGGTTCGCCGGCGGAGTCGCATTGGATTACGAGCTTTGCATGCGAGGGGTCACGGAGAACTTCGCTGAGTGGAATGCCGGTTTGGAGAGCGAGTTGACGAATGAATCTGACGGCAGCGGCGTGGACACGAGCATCGGGTGCGACCGTCGTTGAAATGTGGAAGCTCTGGTCGATGACGAGGCTGCCTTCCCCCATCGCGATTTTCGCGGGCCACGGCATCAGGTTGGGCTGCGCGGACAGGCAGGAGGCTGCGCCAAGAAGCAGAATGCAGAATTTTTTCATTTGTCGAGTTTTGCGGGTGCGAAGAATTCCAACGGCTGGAGGGACACAATCTTCCAATGCTTGCCCTGCTTGCGCAACTCGCAGTGGAGTATCTCGCGGCGGGTGACCGTGGGTCCGGTTTGCAGCGGGCTGCGGACTTGCAGAAACCAGTCGAGATCCAGTTTGCGCGTGGAGTCGTCACCTTCTTCCTTGAGGGGCTCAACGGAGCTGGAGACATAGGCCTGATACGTCAGAGTTGTGACATCAGTCCTCAGTTTGCCGTAGCCGGGCATGTCTTTATCGAAGGCATTCATGAACTCGGGGACGTTCTCGTCGCTGAGGGCGGCGGCCATGGCGGTGAAGACATCCATGATGTCGGAGTGCGCGTCGGCGACGAGGCATGCAGCGATGACGATCGCGAGAACGGTGCTACGTACGATAGCTCGCATTAATCTCAATGTACTTTTCCGTGAGGTCGCACGTCCAGAAGCGCGCGGTCGCCATGCCGCGGCCATGCAGGACGAATCGTATCAGGCACTCCTTTGCGTCCAGCTTTTTCTTGAGTTCTGATTCGGAGAAATCCGCGGCGACACCACCCTGGCAGACCAGCACGCCTTGCAGATGAATGTCGACTTTGGAGGGATCGAACGGTACGCCCGCATTTCCGGCTGATGAAAGAATGCGGCCCCAATTGGGATCCGATCCGGCGATGGCGGTTTTTACTAACGGCGAGTTGGCGATGGCGCGCGCGATACGGTCGGCTGCATCTTCGCTGGAGGCTCCGCTGATCTCGATGGTGATCAGTTTGCGGGCGCCTTCTCCATCGCGGACAATTTGCTTGGCTAAATCTTCCAAGACTTCTAACAATGCTTCCTCGAACTTTAGCAGCTCTTTATCGGTTGGCTCGATGCCGGAAGCTCCGTTTGCGAGCAGCAGCAGCGTGTCGTTGGTGGATGTGTCGCCATCCACGCTGATGCGATTGTAAGTGCGCTTCACGGAGGCGGTGAGGATGGACGCGAGCAGGGCTGGTGAGAGCGCGGCGTCAGTCATAACGAATCCGAGAGTAGTGGCCATGCGGGGATGGATCATGCCGGAGCCTTTGGTCATGGCCGCGATCCGAACGGGGCGGCGCCGGAGAGTTAGCTTCTGGTGCGAGACTTTCATTACTGTGTCGGTGGTGAGGATGGCACGCGCAACATCCTCGAAACGGGTGGGAGCCAGGCCCTGAACCAGTTTGGGTAAAGCGTTGGTGATGAGGTTGGCTTCCAGTTCCACGCCGATTACGCCGGTAGAAGCGGGAAAAACGTGGGCGGCAGGGATGTGCAGTTGTTTGCCCAGGGCGTCGCAGCATGCCAAGGCCACGCGGTCGCCTGTTCGGGTGGCGCAATTCGCGTTGCCGGCGTTGATCAGGACAGCGCTCACCATACCGCGCGACTGCTCTAGATGGAAACGCGCGATTCGCACTGGGGCCGCTTGCACGCGGTTCTCAGTGAAGACGGCCGCGGCGGATGCAGGCGGGTGGGAAACGATCAGCGCGAGATCGTCCTTGCGCTGTTTGCGAATTCCGGCGTAAAGGGATGAGTAGCGGTAACCCGAGGGTAGGTTCATAAAGGGCCCAAGGCTTCATTTTCTTCCAGATGATGACCGTTCAGGAACGCTTCGGCCGGCATTCGCTTGCGGCCTTCAATTTGGACTTCCAATAATTCGAGTGAGGTGCCTTCGCCGCTTGATACAAGCAGACGTTTCTTGGTCGGCATTAAGCGGCCTGGAGCGCCGTGGGCCGGCTCGTCGGCCACGCGAGCTTTCCAGATGTGGAAGAGCTGGCCGCGAAAGTAGGTGTACGCTCCGGGCCACGGCAAAAAGCCGCGCGCGCGGTTCGAAATTTTCCTGGCCGGCCAGTTCCAATCGATTTCGCCATCCTCTTTTTTCAGGATGGGCGCGAGGGATGCTTGCGCGTTGTCCTGCGGTTCCGGAAGAATGGTCCGGGCGTCGATTCCGGCGAGGGTTTCAACCAGGAGATCCGCTCCGGCGTGCGCCATACGCTGGCCGAGCTCGATGGCGTTTTCTTCCGGGCCGATGGGGGTCTCCCATTTCAAGAGCATGTCGCCGGTGTCGAGGCCTGCGTCGATACGCATGGTTGTGACGCCAGTTATCGATTCGCCATTCGCGATGGCCCATTGGATGGGCGCGGCGCCGCGATATTTCGGTAACAAGGATGCGTGCACGTTGATGATGCCGTGGCGTGGAATATCGATGATGGATTGCGGGATGATTTGGCCGTAGCCCACCACCACCATCGCGTCGGGCTGCATTTGTTTCAACTGCTCCACTGGTTCGGGCTTGCGGATGCGTTCGGGCTGGTGGACGGGGAAGGAAAACTTTAGCGCGGTCTGTTTCACTGGTGAGGCGGCTAGTTCCCCGCCCCGGCCCTTCGGGCGATCCGGCTGGGTGAATACGGCTAGGACGCGATGTCCGGCTTGGACGATGCGTTCCAGCGTTGGGACGGCGAAGGAGGGGGTGCCGAGGAAGACTAGAGTCATGTTAAAGAGCGTCGGCATGAGTGCCGACGCGGCAGGCAAGAGTGCCTGCGCCACAATAGACTAAGGGGCATCAGGCAGAACCTAGCCCCATTCTCCGGCTTTTACCAGCTTGCGGACTTTGCGGCGGATCAGATCACGCTTGAGCGCGCTTACGTGCGTGATGTATAGGCGGCCGTTGAGATGGTCGATCTCATGTGCGAATGCCCGGGCCAGCAGATCTTCGCCGGTCATCTCAAAAAGTTCGCCTTTTGCGTTTTGGGCGCGCACGGTTACGGATTTGGCGCGCCGCACCTGCTCGCGAAAGCCGGGGATGCTGAGGCAACCCTCCTCAGCCGTTTGGGTACCTTCGCGGCGAATAATTTCAGGGTTGATGAGAACCAGCTTCTGCTGGGGATCTTCGGCTACCGAGAGATCAATTACAGCGATGCGTTTGGAAATGCCGATTTGAGGAGCGGCTAATCCGACGCCTTTGGCCGCGTACATGGATTCGAACATGTCGTCGATCAGTTGGTGCAATTCGGGAGTATCGAATTCGGTAATTTTTTTGGCTTCGGTTTCGAGAACCGGTTCGCCGTACAACACGATCGGGTGCGTCATCAGAAATTCCGTACCTGCTCCATGTAACTATTAAAATTTCGCCGGGTTTCTTCCAGCGAATCGCCTCCAAATTTTTCCAAGAACGCTTGCGCCAGGACGATGGCCACCATGGCTTCGCCGATGACGCCCGCCGCTGGGACCACGCACACGTCGCTACGCTCATAAGCGGCCAGCGCAGGTTCACGCGTCGCAAAATCCACCGATTCCAAGGGACGCCGCAACGTCGAAATCGGTTTAAGAAATCCGCGGACCACCACATCCTGGCCGTTGGTCATCCCGCCTTCCAGGCCGCCGGCGCGATTGGCGCCGCGAGTGAATTGCCGCTGTTCACGATTGTACTGGATTGTGTCCTGCACTTCAGATCCGAAGGAAGCGGCGCCGGCGGCCGCAGGTCCGATCTCGACGCCCTTCACCGCTTGCATGGACACCACCGCCTGGGCTAGTCGTCCATCCAGGCGCGAATCCCAGGTGATGTGCGAGCCCAGGCCGGGCGGCACGTTATGCGCCACCACTTCGAAGACGCCGCCGGCGGTGTCGCCGGTTTTGTAAGCCTGATCGACAAAAGTTTTCATCCGATGCTCGATGGCGGCGTCGACACAGCCCAGCGTGACTTCCTGTTTCTGGCTGAGTTCCACCAATTCCTGCCAGAAGACTTCGCGGTCCAAGCGTTCATTGCCGATGCCGATGACGTGGCTCAGCACGCCAATATTGAATTGCGCGAGAAAGGTCTTGGCCAGTGCGCCCACCGCTACGCGGGCCGTGGTTTCGCGCGCGCTGGCGCGTTCCAGAATGTAGCGGGCGTCGTGTAAGTTGTATTTGATGGCTCCGGCGAGATCGGCATGGCCGGGGCGCGGGCGGGTTACGGGCTTGCGTTTGTCTTCGGCGCCGTCGATATCCTCGACTGGGAGCGCTTCGGTCCAGTTCTTCCAATCGTTATTGCGGAGGATGATGGCGATGGGCGACCCGATGGTCTGGGAGTGGCGGACGCCGGCGACGATCTCGACTTGATCCTTTTCGATTTTCATGCGGCCGCCGCGGCCGTAGCCTTGCTGGCGGCGCCATAGCTCGCGATTGATGCTGTCGAGCGAGATTGGAATGCCGGCCGGGAGTCCGGTCAGCGTGGCGACCAGGCATTCTCCGTGAGATTCACCGGCTGTTTCGAAGCGAAGCATTGTTCTGGCTTTGGGGAAAACTTTATGGTAGCGGATGCTGGGGGCGGGGGGTTGGGGACTCGGGACTCGTGGGGGGGCTCGTTTCTCGTTTCTCGTTTCTGGTTTCTGGTTTCTGGTTTCTGGTTATTGGTGGGTGGTGGGTGGTAGGAGGCCGTAGACGTCTACTTGGCGCTTTGCGCCTGCGTAGACTTTGCCGTTGGCTACTGTGGGGATGTTGAAGCGAAGGCATAGGCCGGCGCGGTCGCGTGGGCTGTTTTGTTCGCTGTTGTAGAGTTCGCGGGCGACGTTCGTCGCATCATAGGCGTAGAGTTGCGCGTTGGTGTCGGGTGAGCGCCAGCCCTTGGATCGCAGCACCCAGACTATACCGTTGTGCGTCCCATTTGCTGAGACGGTTGGTGTGGCGCCGGGATCGATGAACGTTGTGGTGCCTTGCGCTACTGGCTTGGCGGCGAGTTGGCCGTGTTCCACGGCAAAATCCTTGAGGACATCGTCGGCTGCAAAAATGTAGACGTGCTGGTTCCAATAGGCTGGGGCGCTGTAAATGCCGGTGCCTATCTTGAGCACTTGGACAGCGTGGCTGTCGTCGCCCGCGTGGTATTTCCCCATGCGGTCGCGATCGATGACGTAGAGGCTGGCTCCTTTGCCTCCGACCATCAGCAGGTGCGGGTGCGGGCCGGGTTGATCGGGGAGAAGCAGGGGACCGCCGGACCCGATATCAAGGTCGTCCGAGTTCAGTTCTTTCTGGTTGAAGGGTGTGAAGAAATCACGGACCAGGAGACTGCGTTTATCAAACGACAATTTCAGGACGCTGTCGCCGTAATTGCGGCCGCCAGTATCGATATCGAATTTGCCATTGCCAGTGGCGAGGAACACGTTACCGTTTTCGTCAGCTGCTGGGCCGGTGTCGCCCTGCCATATTCCGCTCTCTTCGGCATCCGGAGACGTATTCAACACGGCCGTTCGGGCGAGTGTGTGCGCGTCGTACGCCATCACCCAGCCGTGGTAAGGCGCTACATCGCAAGAGGAAGCCCAGGTGAGATAGACCTGGCCGTTGGCTAGCAGTAGAGACGCGCGGGGAAGCTCACGCAATGGATCGAAATTGATCTGCCCTCCGGAACCGTCGGCGCCGCGGCCTTTCACCGAGGCTTTGATCTCTACGGGGCCTCCGAATTTTTCGGCGCCGGTGGTGATCGCGAGCGCGTGCAATCGTTGGACGTAGCGCGAGCCTTGGAGCGCGCCCTGGCTTTCTTTGGTACGAGCCAGGACGTACAGAGTTCCCGTCGCGCGATCGATGACCGGAGTGGGAGTAATGCCGATTTCCGGCCGGATGAAGGGGCATTGGACGGCCGATGCGGGAACCGGCCTGACATTGTCTCCCGAGAGGAAGCTCGACTGCCAGAGCTGGGTGGAAGGCTGCCCATCAGCGTCGAACGCGTAGACGCTGTCGTGTTCGGTAGCGATGAAGACAACGTTATGCTTGCCTTTGCCTGGAATTTCGACTCCCGGCAAGTAGAGCGGCTGGGCGTAGATGTCACCGTCTACCTGGAGGGTGAACAATTTTCCGAATCGGGTGACGTTGACGTTTTGTGGAGTCAGCACAGTTTCGTTGACATTTGCGCCGGTGCGGGCGTTGTCGTATTGCGACGTTGTTACTTGAGCTTGGATCGGCAGGATCAGAATCGCTGCCCGGGGGAGTATCGACAGAATCGTCATTTTCAGTGTTCTTTCGGTTTGTAATCGGGCCAGTTGTATTCGGCTGCGATGCTCAGCAGAATCTCCTGCGCCAGACTGATGCCGTTGTCTGAGTTGGCCATAACGATAGCGCCTTTGCCGGAGTCGAGGGTGCCGATGAGGAATGCCTGGAAGCCATCATCGGCGCCGCCGTGGCTGAAGCGCGGCGCTTGATCGGTTCCACCCAGCATCAGGCCAAGGCCTGCGCCATCGATCTGGCGGGTGAGCATCTGGTTGGTCATTTCACGAGAGAGCACGCGGTTGGAGCGGCCTTCGCGGGATTTCTGGATCTCGATGGCAAACTGAGCCAGGTCGGAGGCGGTGGTCCACAATCCAGCGGCAGCCATCTCGGGATAGACGTGCCATTTCCCCGCTACCGGATCGCCGTTGGAGCGATAACCGCTGGCGGCATCCTTGGCCCAGTCCGGCGGAAGCGGCTGTTGGTAGGTGCTATGCTGCATTCCGATCTTCTCGAGAACGGTGTTCTTCAGCAACGGCGGGAACGGCATGCCTGTAACGTCGGTCAACAATAATTGCATGATGGTGTAACCGCCGCCCGAGTAGCGTTCGGTGGAACCGGGCACTAGATCCACGCGGATGGGCGCAGTATTGGCGGGCTTTTTACCATCCAGGATATCGACCAGCGAGGGTGGCGTTTCGTCGACCGCGTAGCCCGGAAATCCGTGGACAGTGAGTCCAGCACTGTGACTCAAGATCCGGCGCAAGGTGACTTTTTGGTCGCGTGTGAATTCGTTCTCCGGCACCTGCCAGGACTTGAGCTTGCGGTTAACGTCTTCATCCAGGCTCAGCTTTCCTGCTTCCACCAGATGCAGCGCTGCAGTGGCGGCTACGGGCTTGCTGATGGATCCGGCTTGAAAGAGCGTCTCTGTGGTGACGGGCCGGTGGTTGTCTTTGGCGAGGGTGCCGTAGCCTTTGGCCCAGTGGATGGCGTAATTGTCGATTACCGCGACGCTGACGCCGACGACATTGTAATGGGTCATGCGGTCAGCGATGGTCCATTTGGGGATGGGCGCGCCTTTGGCAATCTCGGCGGGCATCAGGGAGGTCTCGACACGCTGGATGCGTTGAGAGAGGGGCGTTTCGGTTTGGGAAGCGCGTGGCGATACCAATAAAATGATGAGGGCGAAGGCGATGTAACGCACAGTGAGATCCTTTCGCGGACCAGTATCGCACGCTCACACTCCGCCCGATCTGCCCGATGAGGACAGAGTGGAAGGCACGCCAAATCCCGAAAAGGACGACACGGTGGTAGAGCAAGCTCTGCGCGATGGAGAGCTGCATAAGGCGCTGCTGGATCATATGGAAGCGGGCATTTACATGGTGGATCGGCAACGCCGGATCCTGTATTGGAACCGGGGGGCGGAACAGATTAGCGGATATCTGGCGCACGAGGTAGCAGGGCATTTTTGTCAGGGGGACCTGCTGATGCACTGCGACGAGACGGGCAAAGGGATGTGCGGGAAAGGCTGCCCTTTGTCCACAGTCATGCAGGACGGCAAGCCTCGCGAGCACCACCTATTTCTGCGTCACCGGCACGGGCATCGTATTCCAGTGCAGGTGCGGTCGCGCCCCATCTACGATTCCGGGAACACGATCATCGGGGCAGTGGAGGTATTTGAGCAGGTCATGACGCCGGCGCCTATCGACCGGCGGGCGCTCGAGGAGCACGGGTGTCTGGATGAGCTGGCGCAGGTTGCCAACCGCGCCTACGGTGAGTTCAGGTTGGGCCATGCCGTGCATGGGTTGCGGCGTTTCGGGATTCCTTTTGGATGGATGGCGGTGGAATTGAACGAGGTCTCGGAACTGGAACATGGCTATGGGCACGGGCTGATTGACGCCGCCGTGAAAATGCTGGCGCACACGCTGGATAGCAATCTGGGGCCGCTGGATTTCCTGACCCGCTGGGGCCAGGCGGCATTCCGGATTGAGGTCCACAGTTGTTGGGGGCAGGGGTTGGGTGAGCTGACCAGAAAATTGCAGGTGCTGGCCTGGGCTTCGAATCTGGAATGGTGGGGCGATCCGGTGCGGGTGACGGTTTCGATCGCGGGCGTGATGGCTGAGCCGGGAGATTCGGTGGAGTCGCTCGAAACGCATGTGGTGGCTGCGTTGGCGAACTCCCGTACGGCGCGAAGCAACCGCAGGACCGAAGAGGCGGCGAGCAACGATTTCTTAAAGCTGGGTGATGAGCGATGTTTGCCATAGTCGGGATTCTGGTGGTTTTCGGCGCGGTGGTGGGCGGCTATCTGATGGAGCACGGAAACCTGAAGGTGCTGGTGCAACCGGCTGAATTGCTGATCATCGGCGGCGCGGCAGCCGGGACCATCTTGATCGCCAATCCACCGACAATTTTGAAAGGAATTATGGCGGGCATGAAAGTGGTTTTCGGTGGCTCCGCGTTCGGTAAAGCCCGCTATGTCGAAATACTTACGCAAATCTACGCGATATTGCAGAAGGCGCGCAAGGGTGGGCTGATGGAGCTGGAGAAAGACATTGAGGAGCCGGACAAGAGTGCATTGTTCGCAAAGTGGGATCACCATGTGCGCGATTTCGTTTGCGACACGCTGCGGCTGGCCATGTCCGGCGGTCCCACGCCCTTTGATCTGGACCAAATGATGGAGCTGGACATGGAAGTGCATGAACATTACGCGCAACTGCCGGTGAAGGCGCTGAACGCAGTGGCGGATTCGCTGCCCGGCCTCGGGATAGTAGCGGCGGTGTTGGGGGTGGTGATCACCATGGGCGCGTTGGGCGGACCACCGGAGGAGATCGGCCACAAGGTGGCGGCGGCGCTGGTGGGCACGTTTCTTGGAATTCTTCTGTGTTACGGACTACTGGGACCGATGGCTTCCAAGATGGGGAAGGCGGCCGAGGAGGAGCACCACTATTATCACGCGGTGAGGGTGGCGCTCAGCTCATTTCTGAAGGGCAGCCCACCTCCTTTGGCGGTGGAGTTTGCCCGTCGCGCCATCCCAGGGCATGTACGTCCGAGTTTTTCCGAATTAGAAAAGGCCTACAAGGGGAAGTAGAATGCCCGTCCAGAGCCAGGGACCACCGCCCATCATCATCAGGAAAAAGATTGCTCATGGCGAGCATCACGGAGGCGCGTGGAAGGTAGCCTACGCGGATTTCGTCACCGCCATGATGGCGTTGTTTATTGTGCTGTGGCTAATGAGCTCGAGCGAACCGGTGAAGAAAGCCGTGGCGGGATATTTTCGAGATCCCAGCGGGAAGGCGGCGGACAATGGTTCCGGACAAGGCGGCGTCGGCGAGAACCTTGCGATTGGTAAGGACGACATGGGCAAGCTGAAGCAGACCTTGGAATCCGCCATGAAACAATCGCCTGAGCTGGAAAAATTGAAGAATCAGGTGAACATGACCGTGACGGGCGAGGGCCTGCGCATCGAGTTACTAGAGAGCGAAGTGGGCACTTTTTTTGAATCCGGCAATGCAAGTCCGAGCGCGTCCGGGAAAGATATGCTGCGGATGATGTCCGCGGAATTAGGCAAGCTGCCGAACAGGCTGCTGATGGAAGGACACACGGACGCGCGCGCGTTTGCGTCGCACAACGGCTATTCGAATTGGGAATTGTCTTCCGATCGCGCCAATTCGGCGCGCAAGGTGATGCAGGAAGGCGGCCTGCATGCGGATCAGGTGGCGGAGGTCCGCGGGTACGCCGATCAAAAGCTACGTAAACCCGAGGATCCTGACAACGCTTCTAATCGGCGTGTGTCGATTGTGGTGAAGTATCTGAACACGCCGCCGGCAGTTCTCCCGGCTGCCAAGCAAGCCAGCGCGAAACACTAGCGGGCGCTTGGTACAATCAGCAGCGCGGTGACACCATAATCTGGCGCAAATATCACCAAGGCACCAAGCACACTCCCGAGTCATTGCGGCGGAGCGAGCATTTCCTAGACTGGGCCAACATGCCCGATCCGTTCCGGCATTACGAAGGAGTGCCGGTGATGGATCTACCGGCCGATCCGAAACAATCAGGGGATTGGGTGGATTTCCTTTCGAGCCTGCTTTTCTACTCAGCTTCCATTAGCGCGGCTAAGCAGACCATTTCCGGCCAGCGCTACGCACTGCGGGTGAATCCGTCTTCAGGCAATCTGCATCCCACCGAGTTTCACGTGGCGTGCCCGAACGGGCTGTACCACTACCGGGTCTCGTCGCATATGTTGGAACAGCGGGCCGCGGGCGACTACGGGCCGTTGAAATTCCTGCTCACTACTATCGCGTGGCGCGAGGCGTGGAAGTATCAGAGCCGGGCGTATCGATATTGTCTGCATGATGTGGGGCACGCGTGGCAGTCGCTGGCGTTGGCGGCGCAGGCTATGGGATGCGAGGCTAGCGCGGTGGGAATTTTTGACGATGACTCGGTGTCCAGTTCGTATGGACTGGCTGAGGATGAATGGCCGATGTTATTGCTTGAGATTCGGGGTGCGCCTGAATTTCCGGTGGCGGCGTATCGAGAATGGTTCGGAGGAATTCCGAATGCGCTGTCGGCGGAGGTTATTCGGTATCCGTTGATTGATGAGATGCACGCGGCTACCAAGAATGTAGTGGCTGGTGAAAAGGCTGGTTGGCGCGCGGAAGCGCCTGCGCCACTTTTCTCTCTTGACCTTGGGTACGGCGGGTACGGGGAAATCGCCCGGCGGCGGCGGTCTGCTCTGGATTTTCGAGGCGGGACGGAATCCATTGGCAATGACCAGCTACGAACTTTGCTGGATGTGGCTACGGGTCCGTTACAATCCGATTTCTACGATGCGGGCTACATTCAGCTTTACTTGTACGTCCATCGCGTCCGAGATGTCGCTCCGGGTGTTTACAAATATTTGCGTGAAGAGCGCCGGCTGGAACTGGTGAAATCCGGCGATCAACGCGTGATGGCAGCCGCGCTTAGCCTGGGCCAGGATCTGGCTGGAAACTCCTGTGTCACGTTCTCGATGATTGGCGACCTGGAACGCGCGGCGGATTTGCATGGCGACCGGGGTTATCGTCACGTGCATTTCCAGGCGGGAGCCATCGGGCAGCGAATGTATTTGGCGGCTGAATGGCTGGGATTTCAATCCACG
>DASYNU010000004.1:0-42283 GCA_036008345.1 Bryobacteraceae bacterium | reverse complement strand
CGCTTGCTGGTGGCTGGTGGCTGGTTGTGGCTGGTGGCTGGTGGCTGGTGGCTGGTGGCTGGTGGCTGGTGGCTGGTGGCTGGTGGCTGGTGGCTGGTGGCTGGTGGCTGGTGGCTGGTGGGCTGCTGTTTCCTGGCGAGTTGTTGCGTTGGTTGGCGCAGTTCAATAAGCCGGGGATGGAGGGTTTTGCTATTGATGTTGGCTGTGGGAACGGCGGGCGCGGCGGTGGGCCTGCTTCGAGGAAGACGTTGGGCGTGGTGGTTCGCGGTTGTATTGTTTGCAATCAATGGATGTGGGGACTTGGTGGGTTTTTTCTTTACGAAGGATGCGCTGAGAAGCGGATCTGGTGTCGTGATCGCCGGGGCTTTTCTGTTTGCGCTTAGCCGCGTCAAGAGTTATTTCAGCGAGGATAGGGGTGGCCGCGCAGAGTTGTAAAGGCGCGGTAGAGTTGTTCGGCTAGGATTACGCGGGCTAGTTCGTGCGGGAAAGTCAACCCGGAGAGGGACAGCAGCAGGTCTGCGCGATCGCGCCAGGCTGCGGGTAAGCCGTCGGCGCCGCCGATGATGAAGAGCACGTCGCGCGATTCCTGTTCTGCCTTCGCGATTAGTTTTGTGAATTGAGCGGAATCTTGTGGCTTGCCGGCTGGGTCCAGGAGGATTTTCTTGGCGGAGGGGTGTTTCAGCCAAGGGTCGAATCTGGACGGTTGGATTTCGCGCATTTCGGTGCGGGCGTAGCGGGAGCAGCGCTGGATGTAATCTTCCGCCATACTGTTGGCATTTTGATCGCGCGGCTTGCCGATGTAATAGAGGTGGATTTTCACGCTAGCTGCGCAATCGGTGGCGAGCACCGACTCCCTCACGGTCGCGGTTCAGTCTACGCCGTGCTGTTTTAGCTTGATGATTTGGTCGGGCGTCAGGTTCTTCATGCCGCTGGCTTCCAGGCGAGTGATGTAGTCGCCGTTCACGCCGTTCTCCCACATGCGGGTGATCTCGTCAACTGAGAGACGCGTGTAGCCGCAGGCTTTGAGCTGTTTCGGGAACTCTGGGGGGACGCCGTGGTCGTGAAGATGAATTATTTCGTCGGTGGTGAGTTGGTAGCCGCTATCGTGCAGCGCGCGGAGGAAATCCGAATCCACGCCGTGATCATGCAGTTGGATCATTTGTTTCGAATCCAAAGACACACCGGCGCGCTTCACGTCGGCGGCAAAACGAGGTGAAACACCATGGTCGTTCAATTGGATGAGTTGTTCGGGGTTGAGATCGTAGCCATTCAGTTTTAGTTGGGCGATGGTGTCGGTGGAAACGCCGTGATCGTGCATGCGAACCAGATCGTCGGCCGAGAAACGATATTTGGCGGCTTCCAAGTCGCGAACGTAGCGCGCATCCACGCCATGGTCGTGCAGTTGGGTGACTTCGTTGGCGCTGAGGTGATAACCGGCTCTATTGAGCTCGCGCAGGAATTTGCCTTCCACGCCGTGGTCATTTAGCTGGATGAGGTCGGCGCCCGAAAAATCGTAACCACTGGACCGGATTTCGGAGATGTATTCGGGAGTGATGTTGCGGCTTTTCAAATCGATCAATTCGCGCGTGGTCAGGTCATGCATACCGAGCTTGACCAGTTGGCGCGCATATTGCAGGTTGATATCCATGAGAGCCATCTGAAACAACCGGCTCTCGTTGATATCGTCGAACCCGAGTTTTTCCATTTCGCGGATGAACGAAGGATTGGGCGAGAAGCTGAATCGGCCGCCGCCCACGCCGGCTACGATTCCGCCTTCACAAATCAGGCTGCCGGCATCGCGCTGCAGCTCGAAATGAACGTTGGCGTGGAGGGAATTCATGTCGTCGCGCGAGAGGCCTTTGAGATCCTCGACGCGGTAGTCGGAGCTTTCCACCCAGGTGGAGGTGATGGTGGAACGCTTCAAGGAGAGCTGCACTTTGCCAGTACCCGCCATCCAACGGTTCAGGTTCCAGGTTCCCGTGGTGGGAACGGTGGTGTCGGCGGCTTGCGCGATTAACACAACCAAAACGCAGAGCGAGATGGCCACTGGTTCGTTGATCCTTAATTTCATGAATTGCATATGCGCCTCCTAAATTACTCCTGCGCGGCAGAGTTTGATCACCTGTTCGAACGTCAGGCCTTTGAAGCCTTGTTCGCGAAGGTTACGCAGCGATTTGGCGGAGAGTCCACTCTGTTGGGCTTCCACCGCTTGATGCGCGTCGATTTTTGTATATCCGGATTCCTTGAGCGCTTCAAAGAGGCCGGAGGAAATACCGTTGTTATGTAGCTCGATGAGTTGCTCGATGCTGAAGGGTCCGAATCCGAGGGCGTGGATGCGCTGGACGTTATCGAGATCCACTCCGTTCTGGGCGAGGTGGATCATGCGCTCGACATTGAGATTGGGAATGCCCGCGCCTACTGCTTTGCGAGCGTAATCCGGGGAAACGCCATTGTTATGCAGATTGATTAGATCCTTCGGCGACGGCGTTCCGAATCCGGCGCGTAGCATGCCCTGAATATATTTGGGATCTACGCCGTTGTCCCGGAGCGCGATGATTTCGTCCACCGAGATTTGCGTGTAACCGGCATCCACAAGTCCGGCAAGGTAACCGTCGCGATGAGTGTTAGCGGCAACTGTTGCGATTGGTTTTTGACTCCCGAAAGCTGCAACGCCGGCAGTCCCAACCGCAGCGGCCGGCGTTGGAGCGGTGGCCGAGGCACCCGGCGCGGCAGACCATCCAGGCGCTGGCGTAACTTCGTCCGCGCCAGCGCTGGCCGCGCTGGGCGGCACTGGCGGGATGAATGGGCGGGGTGCCGATGTTTCGATGGGCTCAGCCGGTTCTGAACTGGGCGCCGGTGCGCGAGGGGCGCGTGGCGCGGCGGCCGGCTGAACGGCGGCGGGCGGGATTGGAGGCTGCGGTGACGGCATGGAATCGTCCTGCGCGCGCAACCGGATTCCGTTGGTCACTGCCAGTACCGCGATCAACACCGTGGCGAGCACCATCCAGACCGGCAGCGAGCGGCGGCGCGGATCGTCTTTGCCGAGCAGGCGACGGACGCGGTCAAGCAGAGGTCCGCCTGTGGCGGCCATGGCGAACTGCGGATAACCGCTGCGCAGTTCTTCGAGAGCTGTGAGCGCGCGGGCATACATCACGCGGTCGCCACACGCCGTGATAGCGAGATCGTCGCAGCAGTTTTCCCGCTCGGCGCGGATGCGCTTGGCGACCCACCACATTGCGGGATGGTAGAACAGCAAGGCTTCAATGGCGCTCTGCAGCAGATTGGCGACATAATCGAAGCGGCGGATATGCGCCAGCTCGTGAGCCAATACCGCTTCTAGTTCCTGAGCGCTGAGATTGATCAATGCGCCGGCGGGAATGAGGATCACGGGCCGTATCCATCCAATGACGGCTGGTACTTGAGCCAGAGTGGATTCACACAGGCGTATACCGCGGCGAATCCCGAGTTGAGCGGCGAGCGCTGCCAGGCGGGATTGCCAGATCTCGGGCAGCGCGTGCTTGCTGCGGCGCTTCAAGCGCTGTGCGATGAACCAACCGGCGGCCGACCATAGCGACATTGCGACTACACCCGCCAACCAGAACCAAACCACCAGCGTTAGGTAAGGCAGCGGATTGGACGACGGCGCTATTGCAGCTGAGGGAAGATGATCCGTAGCGATCCGGCTGAGGACCGGCATGGATGGCGGCAAAGCCACTGAAACATCGTGGTGATTGAACAACGCGAAGAACGTCGCAACAGCCGAAGCGGGCATGGCCAGCAGCGCAGAATAGGAAAGTATGTAGCGCAGGTTCGCGCCGGCGCGCCGCAAGGCCACGTTCAACGCCGCGAAGAGAATGGCGATTGCCGCGCATTGCCACAGCGAATGAATCAGCGCCCAACCTAAAGATTCCACCATCGGCGCATCCACTAGCGTCGAGTTCATACGGCGCCTCCGTTTTGTTCGATTTCGTCCAGCATGTGGCGGATCTCCGCCAGCTCCTGGGGATTGGCTTTCTTAGAAGCGAGTGCCTGCATTACCATGCGAGCCGCGGAGCCGCCGAAGACGCGATCCAGCAGATCGCCCACCAGCTGCTTCTGCGTTTGGTCTTCTCGGATGCGCGGCGAATAGATGTGGGCCTTGTTTTTTTCGTCGCGGCTGACGAGATCCTTGTCGGCCATAATCTGCATCAGCTTCAGGACTGTGGTGTAACCGGTGCCCGGTTTGGTCTTCGAAAGGATGCTGTGGACGTCGCGCACCGTGGAGGGACCTTCGCGCCAGAGAACGCGGAGAATTTCGAGTTCGCCATCGGTGGGACGGTGTAGCTTCTGCATGGTTCAAGAGTAATACGAAAGACTTCGTAGGTCAAGCCCTTTGACAAGAAAAAGAGCACGAGGGGGGCCAGGGGCGAAGGGATTGAGGATGAAGGGGTTGGGGGGATGGGGCTAAGTAACTGGGGCGTCCGGTATTGGGACGGGGTGTGCAGGGTCGGACGAATTCGAGGGATTTTCGTGTGGAGGATCCGATGAGCCAACTATGCGCTGATGGGGGTCAGCGGGGAAAGGCGCCTTTCTTAGTCTCAACATGGAAGCTGGGGTAAAATCGTTCGACGCCCTATGTCTCTGGCTCTCGGAACCCGTCTCGGCCCCTATGAGATTCTCATGGCCATTGGGGCAGGTGGCATGGGCGAGGTGTACCGTGCCAAGGATGCCAAGCTCGGCCGTGAAGTCGCCATCACGATTCTTCCAGAGGCGTTCGCGACCGATCCAGAGCGGCTGGCCCGGTTCGAGCGTGAGGCCAAGGTACTGGCCGCGTTGAATCATCCCAACATCGCCCAGATTTATGGCGTAGAAGAACACGCTCTGGTGATGGAGCTGGTGGAGGGCGAGACGCTCAAAGGTCCGCTGCCCATCCAGACTGCGCTGGGCTATGCCAAGCAAATCGCCGACGCGCTGGAGGCCGCGCATGAAAAAGGCATCGTCCATCGCGATCTAAAACCGGCGAACATCAAGATCACGCCGGCGGGAGTGGTGAAGGTCCTGGACTTCGGACTTGCGACAGCGGTGGAAGATCCGGCGCCTTCCACAGATCCGCCCAATTCCCCCACTCTTACGATGCGGGGCACACGAGTGGGTGTGATCCTGGGCACTGCCGCTTACATGGCGCCGGAGCAGGCTCGCGGCCACGCAGCCGATCGGCGTGCCGATGTCTGGGGCTTCGGCGTGGTCCTGTACGAAATGCTTTCGGGCAAGGCAGCCTTCGCCGGCGATAGCGTCACCGATATCCTGGCCGCCGTGGTGAAGCTGGAGCCCGACTGGAGTGCTCTGCCTGCATCTACACCTCCGGCCATGGCGAAACTTGTCAGGCGTTGCATCACGAAGGATCGCAAGCAACGTTTACAGGCTATTGGCGAAGCGCGCATTGCGATCGACGATTATATGGCGGGAGGGAAGGAGCTTCAGCCGCAGGCGAAAGCGGGGCCCACAACCAGACCGCCATGGTTGGTGGCTACCGGCGTATTGCTGCTGGCCACGATTGTGTTGGCGTATGTTGCTTACCGGCAGCACTTCGCCGAAGAAACGCGGGTTCTGCGATTCTCCGTGCTGCCTCCCGATAAAGCGACGGTGGACTTCCAGGTATTGTCGCCAGATGGGCGCAGCGTGTTGCTGGTGGCCACCCAGGAGGGTATGAGCGAGCTTTGGGTGCGCGATCTGGACTCGATGGCACCGCGCCGGTTGCCGGGAACGGATGGAGCAAGTTATCCTTTTTGGTCGCCCGACAGCCGAAAGATTGGGTTCTTCCAAAGCGGCAAGTTGAAGAATATCGATGTCGCGGGTGGCCCAGCCATCACTCTAGCCGATGCGGCCAGCGGCAGAGGCGGATCGTGGAACCGAAACGGCGTCATCATATTTACGCCCGCGGTCAGTCAGAGCATCTACAGAGTGCCCGACGCGGGAGGAACCGTTACGGCGGTGACAACGGTGGACCGCGCGTCGGGAGAGAATACGCATCGCACGCCGTGGTTCCTCCCGGACGGCCACCACTTTTTCTATACGGCTCGCAACGACGATGCGGAGAAGAATGCGGTTTACGTAGGCGACCTGGATTCCAAGGACCGGAAAAGGGTGCTGCACGCGAGTTCCAATGCCATGTATGGGCCACCGGGATATTTGTTGTTCTTGAGGGAGCAGACCCTCATGGCCCAGCCCTTCGATGCTTCCAGCATGACCACCAAGGGAGACGCAATCCCGATAGCGGAGGGGGTGCGCCACGAAACGCTCAATCTGGTAGGGCGATTCTCGGTGTCGCAGAATGGCGTTCTGGCTTATTCCTCTGGGGCGTCCAGTGCCCCAGTGGACGCGGCGCAGCTTACCTGGTTCGATCGAACCGGGAAGGTGACAGGAAGGGTTGGGCTGCCGGGTGTAATCTATTGGCCGGCGATTTCACCGGACGGACGCACGATCGCGTTGGATCGTGTTGCAGCCCACAACGGGATGGTGGACATCTGGCTGTACGACTTAGCCCGCGGTACCGAATCCCGATTCACCTTCAATGCCCATTCGAATTCCTATCCGGTTTGGTCGCCCGACGGCAGCCACGTGGCATTTCGTTCGCCGCGGAACCTGTATCAGAAGGCCATTAGCGGCTCCGCTCAAGAAGAGGTGCTGGACCAGCCAAGCGCAGAAAACGTCCGTATAACCGACTGGTCCCGAGACGGCCGTTACATCATCGAGCAGGCCTTCGACCCCAAGACGAACTTTGACATTTGGGTGTTGCCGTTGTTCGGTGCCAGGAAGGCTTTTCCTTATTTGCATATGGACTTCAACGAAAGCTATGGCAAGCTGTCACCCAATGGCAAGTGGTTGGCCTACCAATCGGACGAGACCAAGCGGGCCGAGATATATGTCCAGTCTTTCCCGAATCCAGGAGGCAAAATGCAGGTTTCGACGAATGGCGGAACGAGACCCGTCTGGAGCCGTGACGGAAAGGAGCTGTTCTTTATCGACTCCGGCAGAAAAATGATGGCAGCGGAGGTCAAGAGCGGCGTCCAGTTCGAGGCGGGCGTGCCCAAGCCTCTCTTCGACACTCGCCTGCAACAAGGCCTGCAACAAGGCATCACCAGGTTTGACGTCAGTAAAGACGGCCGTTTTCTGATTCCTACCGCGTTAGAAGAGGGCGCCAATGTGCCGGTCAGCGTGGTGGAGAACTGGACTGCGGGGTTGAAGAAATAAGGTTGTGATTGAACGGGATTGGTCCGCGGCTCTCCGCCGGGACATTCCGTTTTAAGTAGTCAATGTGGTTTCGATAGAGGTAAGCGAGAATTCTCTCAGGCGCGAGAGAACTCAGAGTGTTGCCGGGAGCTGCCAGGTTAACAGCCGATCGCCGCTGTCGGCGCGCTGGGCGCCACGAAATTCGCTGTGCACCGATAGGAATTTCGCTCCTGGAAGAGGAAGCATGCAGACTGTATCGGAGGCCAATCCACGGTCATTTTTTAGGAATGGATGAAGTTCCGCGGCAGGGTGCGGCTGGTGACCGAGAATCACAACCTCGTCCTGCACCTGTATATTTTCTACATCCACCAGGAACAGCCTGTAATTCAGGGATGCAATCAAGGCATGGCCGGCATCGGCGTAATAGACAAAGTCTCCAAGGTTGTCGTCCTTAGATTCGCGCAGCCCCCGCATCCTGGCATGCAGCGGACCGTGGGGGTAGCCGTAGCGACGAAGTTCTCCATCGGAAATCATCAGAAATTCATCTCCGCCCGGACTGGAGCTTGGCCATGTTGTTTCGTTGAGCTCCGGGAAGCGGATCACGTGGATACCATCGCTCCCCAGGCTGGCCCAGAACAGACACTGGTGATCCCGGCGCGCCGCAGGTGAGATCACCATGCAATTTTGATCCGGATGCGGCAGGAGCCAGAAATATGAATTGCCTTCCGGATCGGTGATCTTGGTCTTAGCAATCTTCTTCCAAGTGCCGGGCTCCCATACCTCGACGATGACGGTTGCCGTGCTAAACCGGGCGCACGTCCAGAGGCGGCTCTTCGCATCAAAGCGGCAGTTTTCGAAGGAGCCGTTCAATGGATGAGTCTTTTCGAAAGTCGAGGTCGAAAGAAAAGTGATACCGTTCGCTGCAGTAATCGCCAGTATGGAGCCGTCGGGAGACAGCGCCGCTCCCTTGAACTCAGGGGGAAAAGTGAAGGGGGTAACCGATCTGAAGTCCGGCGAGATCAGAGACCCAGACCCCAACATCGAAACCGCGGCAACAGGCCCGGAATCGGAGACCGCAAGGCTGGAAGCTCGACGTTTGAGCGTCAGTTCACTGAGAGGTGAAATCGTGACCATGAGTTGTGCTAAAGCAATCCCCAGGTCAGTCTGGCAATGGCTTTGTGTGAGCGGTTGCTGTCCCGTTCCGAGCTCGGGATGCCAGCCCACTTGAACGCAATCAGAAGGTAATCTTGTGCCATTCGTTCTGCATTCGGAATCGTCACTATGTACGAGACGTCGCGCCCTGGGGGTGGTTATTTCCTCGGGAACGAAAACTCACCGCCAGGGTCGGTTTGCTTAAGCGCCTTCACCTGGCCGTTTTCCATTACGAATTCGAAAATCAGATCGGAGAATTGGGGGGTGCGGAATCTGAGGCCCTTCACCTGGTTGAGGGGCAACGGCGGGGAGCCGGGTTCGATGATCGCGAGGCCGCTGTTTTCCTGGTATTTCACTTGGATCTTTACGCCCGTGGGTGTATCGTAGCTGCCGGCTAGTTGAGAGAGCAGC
Source organism: Bryobacteraceae bacterium (assembly GCA_036008345.1). Classification (GTDB taxonomy): domain Bacteria; phylum Acidobacteriota; class Terriglobia; order Bryobacterales; family Bryobacteraceae; genus Palsa-89. The sequence goes on along the minus strand of DASYNU010000004.1, from coordinate 33,511 downwards.
TTCGCGTCCAACGTCTCGGGCTTGCGCGTGAAGACTGCCTCGGCTTCGTCCAGCGACATGAGCGCTTGCTCCACATCGCCCTGAGGATTGGTGCGGAAATTCACGGACCACTTGCCGTCCTCCTCATCATCGGGAGTATCAAACCGGTCGTAGTGGAAGTGGGTCATCGGCATCTTGATCTTGTGGAAGTCGAAATGGAGCTGATTGTCTTTCAGCGCGATCTTCATGACGCCGTATGCGGGATTTTCATAATCGCCGGCGTAATCGGCCAGCGGATGCGAGGGGTGGGTGTTCGGTACGCGATCCTCACCAGCTTTCTTGCGCGCCTCCGTGCCGGCCTGTTTGCCTTTCAGGCGGATGTCGAGCACGCGCTGTATCCAAGGAGTTTCATCCATCCCCAGCAGCCGTTCATAGACGTTGTAAGTGACCAAGTTGTAGAGCGGCGCGGTGTGATTTCCGATCACGAATACCAGCACTCCGATGTGTTCTTTCGGCATGAACGAGACCTGCGTGTGGAAGCCGGGCAGATCGCCACCGTGGAACGTAATCAGGCGACCGCGATAGACGCTGGTCTGGCGGCCCATGCCATAGGCGGCGTTGAGCGATTCCCACCAGCCGCGCTGCTCGGCAGCCGTATTCGGGAGCGCGATAGCGGGCTGCAGCGTCTGCTTCAAGACATCGGAAGGAAGCACGTGCTGGCCCTGATATTGGCCGTCATTCATCAACGCGATCAGCCAGTGCGACATATCGTTGATGTTCGACACAATGGCTCCGCAGGGCGCTACGCCGGTGATGTCTTCGTAATAAGGAATTTTGTAGAGCTCGAATGAATCGCGCTTTTCGGTGAAGCCGACGCCATGCTCGGGCTGCTTCAGCATATCGGCGATGCTGTAGCTGGTGGAATGCATGTCCAGCGGATTGAGAATCCGGTCGCGCACGAACTGTTCCCAGGTTTTTCCGGATTGCAGCTCGATCATATAGCCGACGGCCGCGAACATCAGGTTGTTGTAGAGGAACGTGGTGCGCATGGGCTCCTGCGGCTCGAGATACTTCAGCCGGTCGAACAACTCCTTGCGCGTGAAATCGGATTTGTACCAGATAGTGTCGTGCCGGGTGATTCCGGTGCGATGCGAAAGCATGTCGCGCAGGGTGACAGAGTTATTCAGCTGCTCATTATAGAAGCGGACAGAAGGCACCGACTCGCGGACCGGCTTATCCCACGTCAGTTTGCCTTCTTCGACCAGCATGCCGGCTGAGATGGCCGTAAACAGCTTGGTGTTGGAAGCGATGGGGCAGACTGTCCCGGGCGTGAAGGGCAGTTTGTTTGCGTAATCGCGGTAGCCGTAGCCCTTGGCGAAAACCAGTTTGTCGCCCACCACGATGCCGACGCCGATACCGGGGCCGTTCCAATCCTTGAGGACTTTGGCCATGTAGTCGTCGAAGCCGGCCAGTTTTTTCGATACGTCGATGTCCTGGGGGTGGGCGGGCGTCAGGAGGAGGCACGCCAGCGCGATTGCTAGAGAAATCCTTTTCGACATGTCCGATCCTTTCTAACGGCACCGACTCCCTTACGGTCGCGGTTCGGTAGGGCGCGCGGCGCGATGAGAGAGGCGCGACCAACTGAGACAGGCGCGCCACGGTACCTGCATAGCTTATCGCGGATTGATTCGCTAAGCTAGGACTCATGGCTGGGGCTGCGACACAATTCAAACCTCGCGAGTTGCTGATCCACACGCCGGATGGCAAGACTCGAACACTTCCCTTGGAGCGAGACCGTTACACGCTGGGCCGGTCTAGCACGAGCGAACTTTGCTACGCGGACGACGCGGGGCTATCCCGTCAGCACATGCTGATCGAGAAGAGCGGCGACACCTGGACGGTGCAGGACTTGAACAGCAAGAACGGCACCTTCGTCAATGGAATTCGGATTGAAGCGGTGCGGCCACTGGGTCCGAGCGACCGCATCACGGCCGGCCATCTTACGCTGGAGTTCGCGGAGAAATTGGCGCCGGCGGCCAACACGGTGATCTTCGTGGAGCCGAATGCTCCGAGCGCCGCAGTCTCCACTACGGTCGCCACTAGCTTGGAAGGATTGCTGAGCGACGAAAAAGAGATTGAAAGCGGGGCGGCCATGAAGGCGCTGATCCGCGCCGGACGGGAACTGGCGGGCAACATGCCGCTGGACGACCTGTTCAAGCTGATCATGGATCTTTCGATCGACGCCGTGGGAGCGGCGCGTGGGGTTTTGATGACGGTGGAAGGGGACGATCTGGTGGTGCGCGCGGCACGCGGCGAAGGATTTCGAATCAGCCGCATGGTGCGCGATCGCGTGATCAATGAGAAAACGTCGCTGCTGGTACGCGACGCCCGGCTGGATCAGGCGTTTGCCGAGCGCATGAGCATTGTGCAGCAGCAGATCCGCAGCATGCTGGCGGTGCCGCTGCAAACCGACGATCGCGTGATTGGGCTGATCTATCTGGATTCACCGCATTTCGTGCATGAGTTCACCCGGGACGATCTCAATTTGTTGACCGTGATGGCAAACGTGGCGGCCATCCGCATTGAGCACACGCGCCTCGCCGAAGTGGAGCAAGCCGAGCGTCTTCTGGCTAAGGATCTGGCGCAAGCGGCCGAAATTCAAATGCGCTTGTTGCCCACGCAAGCTCCGGATGTGCCGGGGGTAGATCTGGCGGGTTACAACGCGGCTTGCAGAACAGTAGGCGGCGATTACTACGATTTCTTGACGTATCCGGACGGCCGGGTGGCGATGATTGTGGCGGACGTTTCGGGCAAGGGAATGCCCGCCGCACTGCTGATGTCGAGCCTACAGGCGCGCGTCCAGGTACTTTTCGACGATCCGACAGATCTGGCTGCGCTGGTGACGCGCCTCAATCGAATTATTGTGACGAACTCGCCGACCAACCGGTTCATCAGTTTCTTTATCGGCGTGTTGGATCCGCATAGCGACCAGATCACGTATGTAAACGCCGGCCACAATCCGCCGTTGTTGGTGCATCACAACGGCACAGTAGAGAAATTGGAAGGCGGAGGCTTGTTGCTGGGCATTCTGGCGAATGCGCAGTATGAACAACGAACCTGCCAGTTGGAACAGGGCGACGTGGTGGTGCTGTTCAGCGACGGCGTCACGGAAGCGGCTCGTCTGGATGTGGATGAAGAGTTCGGCGAGGATCGGCTGGCGGCGACGTTGGCGGAGCTGAGCCGCGATTCAGCGAAGTCGATTATTGAATCCATCAATCAGCGCGTGCAGGAGTTTACTGGTGGGGCGCCGCCGGCGGATGATATTACGTTGGTGGTGGCGCGGCGCGTGGGATGAGGCAGAAGGCACCGGCTCCGTTGCAGACGCCTTGTGGCGCACGCACTCCTGCGTGCTGCATCGACACTCATGTCGATGTCCGCCAAATGCCGAGACGAGTCTCGGCGCAGCACGCAGGAGTGCGTGCGCCACGGGGCGTCTGCATGACATATGGTGAGGCAGAAGGCACCGGCTCCCTTACGGTCGCGGTTCGGTAACAATCGATCGTTACCGAGCCGCGAGCGTGAGCTACCGGTAGGTCAGAAGGTCTTCGTTTTCCAAGTGGGGATGATTGTTGAAGCTCGCTAGCGAGAATCGCTCGGGGGAAAACAGCAATTCGGTGTAGCTGGCGTTGCGCGAGGTCCAGCTCAGTTCCAACGTTTTCTCGGGCGAAAGATCGAGCGCCTTTCGAACTGTCGCCGCGATCACGCCGCCGGAAGTGAAGACAACGATGCGCGCGTTCTTGCCGGCCGCCTCGCGGATCATGGCGATGCCACGATCGATGCGGAGGCAGAAATCCTTCCAGGGTTCCACGTCGGGCGAATCCAGTTCTTCGTTCACCCACATGCGGGTGATGCGCGCGAAGAGTTTGTCGAAGAGACGGAATGCGACCTCCTGTTGGCCGGCTTGGCGGAACTCGGCTTCGAGCGCGCGAATGTCTTCGTGCGTTTCCATAAGGCCGGGCAAAAAAGTGCGCACTACTTCGATGCCGGGATATTCATCCAACTCGGGCAGCGTCACTGGCTGCGGCCAGAGGGCGCCGGCCTGGCGATAGACTTCGGCCACGATGTCGCCGGTGCACAGATGCCGGCACGCAGGACCATAGTAGACCTGGTCGAACACGGCGCCCGTTCGCAACCAGTACTCGCCTAGAATGCGGGATTGCAATTCGCCACGTTCCGAGAGTTTGTCGTAGTTTTCCTGAAGGAAGGAAGCCTGGCCGTGGCGGACGAGGGTGAGAAGCGCCATGGGTCAGCCCCCGATCTTGCGCTTTCTTAGCCATTTGAAGATTTGGGACCAGAGCTTTGTCATCTCGCCGGGCTCGAGCTGGCCGCCTGGGACAACAATCAGCTCAGCGTCGGCGCCGGCTTCTTTCAACGCTTTGGTGAGGTGCACACTTTGATCATCGCCGTGGATGGTTAGGATGGGCGGGAGCCCTCGACGGACGTAGGCGATCGGCGATAGACCGGCAACATCTGTGACGCCGTAGAAATTGATCACGGCCGAGATTTTGGTTACCGGTCCAAGATCGGCTGAGGCCGGCGTCATGCCCAGCATGAGCGCCAAGTATCCTCCGGTGGATTCGCCCAGCACCAGGATCTGATCGGGATCCACTTTGAAGCGCGCCGCGTGTTTGTGGAACCATTGAGCAGCTTCCAGAACATCATTCACCGCCGCTTTCGCGTCCGAAGATATCGGCGAGCGATACTCCACATTCGCGACCACGAAATCATGCTGCACCAAGGGAACACAGAATTGTTCGATGGTGCGTTCCTTCGCGCCGTCGCCGTGAATAACGATTACACCGGGGCGGTTCTTCAAGGCCGGCGCGGGTGACTGGATGATGTCCAAGACATTCTCCGCGTATTGGCCGTAGCGGATATTGGCTTCGATTTGGTAATCCGCGCAAAAGGCCGTCGCCAAAAATGCCAAGCAGGAAAATGCCGAACAGAAGGTGAGTCTTACGGAGGGGAACATCCAGCAGAAGGAGAGGGACCAAGTTCGGGGAGCGGTCCAAGTGGCTTCGCTCCCCGCATTCTATTAAAGTCCAGAGGACTTCAGAAAATAGGAGCTACTACGACTTTTTCGGAGGAACGGCGCAACCGCCCTTGCCCTTGCAGGAGTTCTTTCCCGAGCAGCCGTTGTCGCCAGTCTTGCAGCCGCCCTGTCCCTTACAGGCGTTCTTGCCGGCGCAATCATGCTTGGCCTTTTTTGCCTTCTTCGTCTTGGTGGTATCATCCTGCCCGAAGAGCGCGGATCCTGCAACCAAACCTGCAGTCGCGGTTCCGAGAGCGATGGTAAATTTTCTGCGATTCATCAAACTGCCTCCCTTGGTAGACTTGTTTTTCTCGATGAGCATACTGCTTCGCCCACCGCTGCGTTCAAGCTTACCCACTTGTCCGTCCCGAATCAAGAGGTTTGGGGGCCATCTACCCATTAAGAGTAATTAACATCCGTTTGGGCCGCGAGTTGCGTACCATAAAGGATATGGGGACAATAAGGCGTAGCCCGGCGCTATTATTTCTACTGGTTTCTTGCAGTTTGCTGGGACGGGAGTACGGCCCGCCAGTGGGTAGTAAGATGGCCGGATTCGAGTTACCGGATCAGGATGGCAGGTTACACAGTCTAACTAACCTGTTGGGACCCAAAGGCGCGGTTATCCTGTTTTATCGATCGGCGGATTGGTGACCTTACTGCAAAGCCCAGCTGGTCGAGCTGGAGCAGAATCAGGCTGAATTCCGCAAGTTAGGCCTGGGCGTGGCGGCCGTTAGCTACGACAGTGTGGCGATACTTCACAATTTTGCGGAGCGCCGTGGCATTCACTTTCCGCTGTTGTCGGACCCGGATTCGAAGGTCATCCGGGAATTGGGGATTCTGAATGAAAGCTTGCCGAAGGGCAGTCCATTTTTCGGCGTCCCGTATCCGGGATCGATTGTCCTGAACGCGCAGGCTGTCATCACGGCGAAATATTTCGAAGACGATTATACCGAGCGCGACACGTCCGCTGATATTTTGATGCATCAGTTCGGTGTTACCCCGGAAGCGCCGGGGAATGAAGTGGTAGGCAAGCAGCTCAAGCTTGAGGCTCGCGCCAGCAATCTGGTGGTGGCGGCGGGACAACGGGTATCGCTGACTCTCGACATCGAAATGAAACCGAACATGCACGTGTACGCTCCGGGGGTGGAAGGCTACATTCCGATCGACTGGAAAATCAAGGAATCGGACGCCGCGGCCGCGCACGAGGTTAGCTATCCCGCTTCCGAGAAACTGCACCTGGCAGCCATTGACGAAACAGTGCCGGTGTATCGCGATCATTTCCGGCTGACGCGAGAGATAACGATCGGGCAGGACGCGAAGGTGCGGCCGCTGCTGGACAGTTCCGGAAAAATCACGGTGGAGGGGACGCTGCGGTATCAGGCGTGCGACGACAGAGTCTGTTATATCCCGCAGGAGCTCGCGCTGAAGTGGGTGTTGCAGTATGCGGAGTTCGATCGACAGAGAGTGCCGGTAGAGTTGAGGCGGAAGTAGGTCGGGGAGAGAATCCAGCCAGAATTCAGAATCCAGAATTAGGAACCCGGCGCGTGGCGCCGCACCATTCTTCTGACTTCTGACTTCTGGATTCTGGATTCTCCCGGCCGCTCTTCTTCACCACCACTAACGCAAACATCGCCCAGGCGTTCATCCAGGGCTTCAGACTCGATTCCAGCAGCTCCCAGAAGCGGAATGTAATCTCCGGCATCAGCGAGCGCAGGCCCACTCCACCGGAAACGAGATATCGAAACGGCATCAACAGTTCGGTTTTCGAAACGGCGAGGCTGGGGAATTGGGATTCGAACAGCGCGCGGTCGCGCTCTAAAATAATCCAGGGAAGGGCGCCGTTGGCTCCCGACAGTGGGCCAGCGTGCGAATGGCTCCAGCCCGGTTCTTCAGGCCAAAACGGCTCGTGGTGAAGATTCCGGTAGATCAGGCGCGACCACGCGGATACCCACGGCTCGATCAGAATCACGGCGCCGCCAGGGTGCAGGCAACGGGCCGCCTCCTCGAAGAAGGCCCGCGGTTCCTGAATATGATGCAGCACATTCGTCATCACAATGGCTCTGAGTGAGCCGTTGTGGAACGGAAGCGCGCTTCCGTCCAGCACGCAGCGGACTTCCGGCAGAGCGAAGACTTCAGATGTTACCAGGTCCGGAATATAGCCGGACAGGAAGCCTGCGCCGGAACCGATTTCGAGCACTTGGCCGGGCAGCGCGGGGAGCTGGTCCACTATTTTTCGATACCACTCGTCGTAGATGCGCCTGACGAAGGGTTTACTCTGAACGATGCTGCGCCGCAGGGCGGTGGTGGACGGATCGTTGATGTCGCAACCCCGCGTCAGGGGATGCGCAAGCAGACGCGGCGCATTTCTCATTCGGGATGGGCGGGCGCGGAGATTGCTGCTCGCGCCACGAACATCACTTGATATCCAAAGAGCCCGGGGAACATCCAAGTGGCGATGGCCAGAACGCGGTTCAACGCCCGCATGACCAGGTTGTCCGGCTTCCAGCCAAGAACCAGCTCCAATGGGATTACGGTCTGCGCTTCTTCGACGATGGCGTATCCGTTTGACTCGAGCAGGCGCTGGGCGGTTTTCCGGGTGAAAAAACGGACATGGGTCTTGTCCAACAAGCCTCGTTCGGAATAGTCGAACCGGCCGAACAACAGCGTTAGACGGACGTAGATATTCGCGATGTTGGGGAGCGAGACAATCAACAGGCCCTGGCGCTTCAAAACCTCATGCGCCTGCCGCAGGATCTGTTCCGGGCGCCGGAGATGCTCCAACACGTCCAACAACAAAACGCGGTCGAAGCGTTGGCCCTCCAACTGGCGAATCACCTGGCCGATGCCAGCCTCAAGGTCGGCGGTGAAGTAGCGTTCGAATCGAGCAGTTTCCACCGGACTCAAACGGTTGTCTATGCCCGTGACCCGGTTTCCATTCGCGGCCAGCTCAGCCGCAAAGAAGCCTTCTCCGGCGCCAATATCGAGCACATCGTGATTCGACCCCACCATCCGGCGCGCGTAAGCATGACTGGACGACCGGCTGTGTTTGATGGGGTAGTGAACAAAGTATTCCTGGAATTCCGGGAAACAGCGCACGGAACGGCGAGTCTGCTGGTACCTGCGCACAGCGCGCGCAACGTCGCGGGCGTAACGTATCCCGTTGACATAACAAATCTCGTCGCCGTAATAGGTGGGGATGGGCACCTCGTGGATCCGGTAGCTTTGATGATTGAGTTTGATGATGATTTCCGTATCGAAGTGGAAATCATCAGTCATGTGCGTGAAATCGATGTTGCGCAATGCGTGCAGGCTGTAGGCGCGATATCCGCTATGAAACTCGGTGAGATTCATTCTGAGCGCATGGTTCTCGAAGGTTGTCAGAATGCGGTTTCCGGCGTATTTATAGAACGGCATGCCGCCCTTGAGCGCGCCACCGTAAGTTTTCAGCATGCGAGAGCCGAACACCGCGTCCGCATCGCCTGAAACGATGGGGTGGTAGAGGTGCGAAAGGATTTCCGGCGCGTATTGGCCATCCCCATGCAGAAGGACCACGATATCGAAGCCTTTTTCCATGAAATAGCGGTAGCCGGCTTTTTGGTTACCGCCATAACCCAGGTTCTTCGAATTCGACAGGACTTGAAGTTTCTCGAGCTGGCGAAAATGCTTTAGACCCATCGCCAACTCATAGGTGGCGTCGGAGCTGGCGTCATCGAAGACCGCAATCTCTTCGACATTTTTCCAAACATTGGGAGTGATGCGTTTCAATACTTTTGTTAGGGTGGTGACCGCATTGAAGGTGACGATCAAGATGCCGATACGCTTGCCGCGATTGTCGGCGAGTGCACTGTCATCCAGGAGCGTGCTGGAGCGGAGGGCGGGAAGGGGCTCAAACGGAAGCAGATCGATGGCCGCTTGCGTTTCCGAGATGCCGGCCTGGGTCCTTGATTCCATCACTAGCTATCACTTTGCCACATAGAGGGCGCCGATTGGCAATCGGCTGCGGATCGGCAACTAAGTTGGCAACCTGCCCCACAGGGTTATAATGAAACTTAGCCAAGCCCACCGTCTTTTCTAGGAGCTCTCACGAATGTTTGATTTGTTTCGCAGCAGCCAGAAAGGCAAGAAGATCCTGCTGAGCGTAGTGCTCGGCGTGGTTGCATTGTCGATGCTGCTTTATCTGATTCCAGGTGCCGGCACACCAACCAGCAGCGGAGCCAACGACCAGATTGTGGCTGAGATCGGACCAGAGACCGTTACCGTTCGCCAAGTGGAGCAGGGTATCAGAGTCGCCTTCCGAGGCAGCCAGATTTCGCCTCAAGTGGCGGCCGCCATCGTTCCACAGATCGCGGAGCAGGTTATTAGCGATCGCGCCCTGGCGTATGCGGCCAAGCAGCTCGGGTTCGAGGTCACCGATGGCGAACTTGCTGCCCAGATCCGGTCTAATCCTCAGGTGGCGGCTCTTACTCCGCAACAATATCAGATGTTTATCGAACAGCAATTAAACCTCACAGTGCCAGAATACGAGGGCAATCTTCGTTTGGGCCTGCTATCACAGAACATTCAGAACATGGCCATGGAAGGCGCTTTCGTTTCGCCGGCAGAGGTGGAGGCGGAGTACCGCCGGCGGAATGAGATGGCGAAAGTGGACTACATCGCATTCGATCCGGCGATGCTGGCTAGCCAGGTGAAAGCCACTCCCGAGGAGTTGCAGCCGTACTTCGAGAAGAACCGGGGCTTCTTTACGGCGCCTGAATCCCGTAATGTTCAATTGATCGTAGCTGATCAGGTCAAGGTGGGCGAATCCATTCAAGTTACCGATACGCAAGTGCAAAGCTACTATAACTCCCACAAAGACCAGTTCCGCACCAAGGAGCGCGTGAAGGCACGGCATATTCTGGTGTCGATCCTGAATAAACCGGCGGACCAGGTACCCAAGCTGAAAACCAAAGCGGAGGATCTGTTGAAACAGATCAAAGCCGGTGCGGATTTCGCCAAGATGGCCCAAGAGAACTCCGATGACAAGAGCAACGCTTCCAAGGGCGGCGATCTGGGATGGGTAATGCGAGGCCAGATGGTACCGGAATTCGAGAAGGCGACTTTTGCTCTAAAACAGGGACAAATCAGCGATGTCGTCACTACCAACTATGGTTTCCATATCGTGCAAGTGATGGAGAAAGAGGATGCACACTTGCGTCCGCTCGACGACGTCAGAAGTGAAGTAGTGACCGCTATCAAGAGCCAAAGCCTCAACGATCGCATGCAGGCTCTAGTGGACCAGGCTCATACGGAGCTGGTGAAAGCACCTCAGAATGCGCAGCAAATTGCCAACAAGCTGGGCCTGCTTTTTGTCAAGGTTGACAATCTCAAGGCCGGAGATACCGTTCCTGAGTTAGGAGGCGATGTCCAGGTGGGTGGCGCCATCACTTCCATGCAGGCGGGCGCGATCAGTCAGGTGATGCAATCCGGGGAGAAGCTGGCTATCGCGATAGTTACCAAAGTCAATCCGCCGCATCCCGCGGACTTTGCGGAAGCCGGAGCGCGGGTGCGTACGCGTTACAGCCAGGAAAGGGGCGTGGCGTTGGCTACCGAAAAGGCGAATAAAGCAGCCGAGATCGCCAAGGCGAATGGAGGCGACCTGAAGGCTGCTGCTAAAGCCGTGGGTCTAGAGGTGAAGAGCAGCACGCCGTTCAACCGCACTGGAGCCGTGGAGGGTCTGGGCGACGCGCGCTATTTGGGTGATTCGTTCGATAAGCCCGTGGGGACCGTTATCGGCCCGCTCAACGTCGGGACTCAAACCGTGCTGGTGAAAATTGTGGAGCGATCTACCGCGGACCTCAGTAAGATGGGTCAAGAGCGGGAGACCATTGTGAAGCAGTTGAAAGAAAAGAAGAGCCGCGAGCGCTTCGAACTGGTGCGGGACAGCGTGGTGGACTATCTTTCCCAAAAGGGCAAGGTCAAGATCCACAAGAATGTGCTGGACCGGCTGCAAGATCGCTATCGAACTTAAGTCCTCTTAGCGAATGATTCATACCCTGCTGGACTTCCTGCGGACGCTCACCACTCCGGAGCGTTTGATTCAGCTGCTTTCCACCGTCATGTCGGGGTGGCTGGGCTACGCAATGTTGACCGGTATTGTTTTCGCGGAGACCGGCCTATTGGTCGGGTTCGTGCTTCCGGGCGATTCTTTGCTATTCACGATTGGAGTGGTTGCCGGAGCCGGGCAGCTAAACCTCGGCATTATGATGCTGTTGCTCATCTGCGCCTGCCTGCTGGGGGATTGGTGCGGGTATCTGCTGGGGCGGCGCGCCGGGCCCGCCATTTTCAATCGGCCGGATTCCCGTTTCTTCAAGCAGGAACACTTGCAGCGGACGCATGCTTTCTACGAGAAGCACGGGGGCAAGACCATCATTTACGCGAAGTTCGTGCCCATCATCCGCACATTCGCGCCGTTCGTGGCGGGTGTCGGCAAGATGCAATACTCGCGGTTTTTGTCGTTCGATGTTTTTGGAGCGATCGGATGGGTTTTCTCGATGACGATCCTGGGATATTTTCTGGGTGAAGTCCCGCTGGTGCGGCGGAACTTTGAGAAATTCGTTTTACTGATTATTTTTGTATCGCTGCTGCCGGTGATCACGCATGCGGTGCGGGCCGGGTTGCAGCGGAAGGCTGTGGCTGGCGAGTAAGGAATCGGCCCAAGCACCGACTCCCTCACGGTCGCGGTTCGGTTAGCAGCTTTTGGATTGCGGCCTGGACCACGGGATCTCGCTGCGCTTCCACTTCATCGCCCTTTGCGACGCCCAACGCTTGATTGAAGATCTCCTGCTTCAAGCGGCTTTGCACCCAGGCGCGTTCCTTCACCCACTCGCCCACCGACGGTTGGATACCGCGCTCTGAGGCGTAGACCTGGAAGTCTTCGAGATCCGAGGCGGATATCTGGAAGCTCGCGGTTATCGGGTGTTTCTGGATGTAGGGGGTGGCGAAGGACGTGAAGGTGCCGCTGGCATCCAACGCCATACGCAGGCGAGTGACGGGCTCCGGCTCCACCTGGACATCGGGCTGAATGCCTCCGCCGCCGGTTACCATGCGGCCTGAATCGGTGTGGAATTCTTCCTTCTGTTTCTCAACTTCCAGCTGGCCGGTAGTGATCGGTTTTTGAATGGACCTGCCGCTGGGCGTGTAATAGAACGCCGTGGTGAGCGCCATGGCGGTGTTTCCAGATAACGGGAACACGTTTTGGACCAGCCCTTTCCCGAAGCTGGGCTCGCCCAAAATAGTTGCGCGGTCGTGATCCTGCAAGGCTCCCGACAAAATTTCAGACGCGCTGGCGGTCTTGGCGTTTACCAGCACGGCCAGCGGAAACCGGTACACGGCTGCGTCCGCTGGGGCGTCGACATCCTGGCCCTGGACGCTTCGACCTTTTACGCTGAGCAATCTTTGTCCAGGCTTCAAGAAATAGGCAGCTGCCTGAAGAGCGGCCTGCACTACACCGCCGCCGTTATCGCGCAGATCCAGCACCAAGCCTTTCAACTTTTCGCCTCCCAAGCTTTCGATGGCATCCTTCAATTGCTTCGCGGTTTGCGGATCGAACGCGTTGACGCGCACGTATCCGATATCGGGTTGAAGGAGAAATGTCCGGTCTACGCTCGGAGAATCCACTAGGGCCGGATCCAGGACAAACTGCAGCAGCCGGGCATTGCCGGGACGGCGCACAATCAATTGGGCTTGATGCTGGCGGGCTTCACCTAAGAATCCGATGATCTGTTCGAACTCGAGGCGTGCCAGCGCAACATTGTTGACAGCTACGATTTCATCGCCCGGCTGCAACCCCGCTTTGGCGGATGGCGTTCCGGCCATGGCCTGCAGCACAATAACGCGCCCGGGCAGGATGGAGACAACGGTGCCGAATCCCTTGCGCTCCGACTTTTCCATTTCCTTGAGCTGCTCATACTGTTGGGGATCGAAGAAAATGGAGTGCGGATCCAGGCGCCGCAGCATGCCCGGAATAGCCCCCTGATAGACCGCACCTTCGGTATTCACGGGATCCGCGGCTTCGCGCTGCACGACGGCCAGGACTTCGGTGAAGCGCTTTAGCGAGCTATCCAGATCCGCCGTGGATTTGGGAGCCGCGAGTAAAAATAAAAAAGGAAAAATCATCTACTTCGAATAGCGCAGGTGCTGCTTGGCCGCATGCCGCTCGAGAGCCAGCTCGATGAGCCGGTCCACCAATTTGGGCATGGGCAACCCTGAATGCTCCCACATCTTAGGGTACATGCTTATGGACGTGAATCCGGGGAGGGTGTTGATCTCGTTGATGAAGAGGCGGTTCGAGGAAGTTTCCAGCAGGAAATCCACGCGGGCGAGTCCCTCGCACTCGACGGCGCGATAACATTCGACAGCCAGCCGCTGCAACTCGGCAGTCTTCTCCGGCGAAAGATCGGCTGGGATTACCGTCCCGGCTTTTTCGAGCAGGTACTTGTCGTCGTAATCGTAGAACTCGCGCGACGGGAGAATTTCGCAAGGGACGGAAGCTTTGGGATCTTCGTTGCCGAGGACGGCGCACTCGAACTCACGGCCCTCAATGCCGCGCTCCACAATTATCTTGCGATCGAAGGATGCGGCCAGCTCCAACGCCGACTTCAGTTCTACGCAGTTGTGGGCCTTCGAAATTCCTACCGACGAACCCAGATTAGCGGGCTTCACAAATACCGGAAACTCGAACTTCGAGCAGATGCCTTCGGAATCCTTCAATTCGCTGCTCGAAAAAATCATGTAATCCACTACCGGCAAGCCGCGCTCCTTGGCCAGGCGCTTCATCACTTCCTTATCCATCGAAACTGACGATGCCAGGACGCCCGCACCTACATAAGGCAGACCCGCGAGTTCCAACAGGCCTTGCAGCGTGCCATCCTCGCCAAAAGTGCCGTGCAGCGCCGGGAAGACGACATCGATTTCGGGGTTGCCGTTCGGCTCAGGAACTATAGGCCGTGGGCTCCATTTGCCCTCTTTCGAAATCAAGTAATGCAGGACCTTGTATTTCTCAGGATCCAGAGCATTGATGATGGATTGAGCGGAGCGGAGCGATATCTCATGCTCGCCGCTGCGCCCTCCATAAATAACCGCTACGCGCTTTTTCATCTGGAGTTACAGAATCCTTTTTCCCATGGCCGACATTACTAATTCGACGGCTAAGACGGCAGTTCGGTTTACTTCGTCGATTACGGGATTCACTTCCACCACTTCCATGGACAACATTTTCCCGGTATCATTCAGCGTCTCCATGGCGAGGTGCGCTTCCCGGTAGGTGATGCCGCCGCGCACCGGGGTTCCCACTCCGGGCGCCTCTTGCGGATCGACGGCGTCCATGTCGAGCGAAACATGAAACCCAACGGTTCCAGAGCCTGCGATGCGAATGGCCTCTTCGATCACCGGCCCCAGGCCGCGCTCATCGATATCGCGCATGGTGAATACATGGACGCCGGAGTGTTGGACATTGACGCGCTCTTTGTCATCCACTGAGCGAATGCCCACCAGCGCGACATTGGCGGGATCCACTTTCGGCGAGAAGCCGAAGATGCGGGTCAGCTCATCGGGGCCGGCGCCGATGCAACAGGCCAGCGGCATTCCGTGCACATTTCCACTGGGGCTGGTATCGGGGGTGTTCATATCGGTATGGGCGTCGATCCAGATCATCCCCAGTTTTCCTTTACGATCGCGCAGATGTTTGGACACGCCCGATACCGTACCCACCGCGATGGAATGATCGCCGCCGAGGACCAGTGGAAACTTGTCTTCGGCCAGAGCCTGCGCCACCATCTCGGCCAATCGCACGCAAGTTTCGGTGATCTGCGGAAGATATTTCGCCTGAGGTTGCCCCTCGGGCTGGCTTTCCGGTTGCACCACTGGCACATTGCCGAGATCCTCGACGACGTAGCCCAGTTCGGCCAGGCGGCCGTTGAGATTGGCTACGCGGACCGCGGATGGTCCCATGTCGACGCCGCGGCGTCCGGCGCCGAGATCGAGCGGCGCACCTATGATCGCGATGGTTGACTTTTGCATGTTATTGCGGCAAAGCAAGCGTCGGCATGAGTGCCGACGCGGCACGCAAGAGTGCGTGCGCCACGTTATTCGTCATGGGCGGGTCCTGTAGAGCATCCTTGGATAGGGGATGGTTTCGCGGATGTGTTCCAGGCCGCACATCCAGGCTACGAAGCGCTCGATGCCCATACCGAATCCGGCGTGGGGCACGCTACCGTACCTGCGCAGGTCGATATACCAGTTGAAAGCTTCCGGCGGCAGCTTGTGTTCTTCCAGGCGCTTCATCAGCAAATCCAAATTGTGGATGCGCTGGCCACCGCCGATGATTTCGCCGTAGCCTTCGGGCGCGATCACGTCCACGCCCAGGGCCAGTTCGGGGCGATCCGGGTCGGGCTCGAAATAGAATGCCTTCACTTGCGTCGGGTAGCGATCCACCATCAGAGGCCGGTCAAGCCCTTCGGTGATCATGGTCTCATCGGGACCACCAAAATCACCGCCCCATTGGATTTCGCTACCGCGCGCCTGCAGAGCTTTCACGGCGTCGTCATAACTCATGCGCGGGAACGGCGCTTTCACAGTCTCGAGCTTACTCATGTCGCGTTCCAATGCCTGCAGTTCGGTGCGCCGGTTTTCGAGTACGCGGCCCACTACGAAAACGACCAGTTCCTCGGCCAACTGCTTCACGTCATCCAGAGTGGCGAAGGCCATTTCCGGTTCCACCATCCAGAATTCAGTGAGATGGCGGCGCGTTTTGGATTTTTCGGCGCGGAAGGTGGGTCCGAAACAGTATACTTTCCCAAACGCCATCGCGTCGGCTTCGTTGTAGAGCTGACCGGATTGGGTAAGAAACACTTTTTCGTCGTCAAAATAATTTACTTCGAATAATGTGGTGGTGCCTTCGCAGGCAGCGGGTGTAAAGATGGGCGTGTCCACTAGTGTGAAGCCGTGCGAATCAAAATAGTCGCGCACCGCTTTGATCACTTCGTGACGCACGCGAATTACGGAGTGCTGCCGTTTGCTGCGCAGCCAGAGGTGCCGATGATCCATCAGAAAATCCGGGCCATGCTCCTTAGGCGTGATGGGATAGGGATTCGACTCCGGAACACGATCGATAATCTCGGCGCCCTCGACGTCCATTTCAAAACCGCCGGGTGCTCGCTGTTCGGCTCGAAGCTTGCCGCGGAGGATCAGGGCGGATTCCTGGGTGAGATTCTTCAGGGTTTCAAACAGCGCTTCGTCCAGGTTAGCCTTCACGGCGACGCACTGCATGATGCCGGTGCCATCGCGCAGTAACGGAAATACGATCTTGCCGGATTTGCGGAGATTGTAGAGCCAGCCCGCGATTTCCACGGGTTCGCCGGTGTGGCGGGCGGCGTCTTCGATTCGGATGCGGAGATAGGGCATGGGTTTAGTTAAACCGGCTGAGAGGCACCGGCTCCCTTACGGTCGCGGCTCGGCAATTGTCTCCAGTTTCTCGAAAATTTGTTTTACCATCTCCAGCGATTGCGGGAAAGGCAGCTCGGGCGGCTCGCGCAGCTCCAGCAGTAGCGGAAATTGGCCGGCGCCGGTGCGAAGCAACTCCATAGTGTTTTTCCAGTCGATAGTTCCACCTTCTGAAAAAAATGGAAACAGGTGGCTGTCCTCCTTGCCGTTGTTGTCGTGCAAGTGCGTGGATCGGATGCGTCCTTTCAAGATGGTGTAAGCGGTGGAAACGCCTTCCTTCAGATTGGCGTGGCCGACATCCAGGCAGAAATTCATTTTCAAGTGCGTCAGCTCCAGAAAAGTCAACAGACGCTCGGCGCTGGAGAGCTGATTGGGGATGTTTTCGAGCAGCACTTCCACGCCGCGCTCGCGCGCAAACAGATTGATTTCTTCGAGTGCCGTGAACGCCGCCTCCACTTTGAATTCGTCGTACTCCTCCTCGAAGACTCCCAGGTGCTGGATCAGGTAGCGGAACGGAATCACGTCCGCGATGTCCAGGGCGCGCTTGATTTCATCAATCATGAGCAGGCGCTTCGATTTCACGGGCTCCGTAATATTGATATGGGAATTAGGACCGGAACGCCCCCAGACGTCGTCGCTGTACATGGGCGAGTGCAGCGAGTGCAGCTTCATTTCGGAAGCGCGGAACCAGTGGCCCAGCTCGTTGATCTGCGCCCGATCGCGATAATCCAGATGCTGCCGCGCGCAAAATATCTCCACCGCGGGCACACCAGCCAGGCGGATCTTATCTAACCAAACCGTATTGAGCCGATGGTTGACGAACAGATGAGTCGATAAAACATGCTCCATAAAACTGTTCTTCAGTTCCTCAGTTCTTCGGTTCCTCGGTTAGGAGTTCCGGGCTGTCGGAACCGATGAACCGATGAACCGAAGAACCGCCTTAGTATCCTTCCGCCTTGGCGTTGCCTCGGCCATCGGCGGCGCCCTGCAGCCAGCCGTTCGAGTTCACAATCGCTTCCACGCGCGCCACTACCGGATTCGTATTGTCGTAGGGAGCGATTCTGTGGCCCATCCCGCGCAGGATGGCCGTCGTATCCGGGGAAATCCCTTTCTCCAGGTACAAGTGATCCGGCATCCATTGATGATGGAAACGCGGCCAATCCACCGCCTCTTGTACGTTCATGTGAAAGTCCACCACGTTCAAAATTATCTGCAGCACGCCACTGATGATGCGCGATCCGCCGGGCGCGCCCAGCACCATAAAAACTTTGCCATCGCGCGTCAAGATTGTTGGTGTCATCGAAGATAAGGGACGCTTCGCCGGTTGAATGGCGTTGGCCTCACCCTGTATCAAGTGGAACATGTTTTCCTCGCCCGGTTTGGCGGCGAAGTCGTCCATTTCATTATTCAAAAGGAACCCGAGGCCAGGCACCGTAACGCCGTTACCGTACCCACCATTCAAAGTGTAGGTGACGGCTACTGTGTTGCCGTCTTTATCCACGATGTTGAAATGCGTGGTTTCCGTGCTCTCATAGGGAGCCAGGTTGCCGGCACGAATCTGCTGGCTGGGCGTGACGCGTTGAGGGTCGATCGATTCGCGCCGGCGCGCGATGTAGCGCGGGTCCAGAAGCTTTGATACGGGCACTTTGAAAAAATCGGGATCACCAAAATATTCGCTGCGATCGGCGTAGAAACGCCGCATGGTTTCTGCGACATAGTGGATGGAAGCGGCGGATCCGGCACCGGCCTTTTCGTAACCGGAGCCTTCCAGCATTCCGAGCATCTGCAGAATCCCAATGCCGCCCGCGCTCGGTGGCGGCGCGGTAATAACTTCGTAATCGCGATAATGACCGCGCAGCGGCGTTCGCTCTACGGCCTGGTATTGTTTCAGATCGTCGAGGGTGATCAATCCGCCGTTGGCTTCCATGGCGGCCGCGAGTTTATGGGCGATTTCTCCCTCGTAGAAATCGCCGGGGCCATTATCGCGAATCCGCGTCAAAGTGGCAGCTAACTCAGGTTGGGCCAGATTATCGCCATAATGCGGCGTCAAGAAGATGCGCGTCGATTCCGGAAATTGCGAAAGCAGTTTGTAGTTCGTGGTTCCACTGATCAGCGATTGCGAAAACTGATACGTCAGAGGGAAGCCGCCAGTCGCCAGTTGGATGGCGGGATTGATGAGCTCGGCCCAGGGCTTGCTGCCGTACTTTTCGTGCGCCAATCCGAATCCACGGACGGAGCCTGGAACGCCGCAGGCACGCCAGCCGACCACGCTATCTTTGGTGACTTTGCCGTCGGCATCCAGATACATATTGCGAGCGGCGCTGAGCGGGGCTTTTTCCCGGAAATCGATGAATGTTGTCGTTCCATCCGCGAAGCGAATCAGCATGAAGCCACCACCGCCGATATTTCCAGCGAATGGGTAGGTAACGGCCAGCGCGAATCCCACGGCAACCGCGGCGTCAACGGCGTTGCCACCGGCCCTGAGGACAGCCAGTCCGACGTCGGCTGCCAGCGGTTCCTGAGCCACCACCATGGCGTGTTGCGCGAGGACGGGCTGGCGGGCCAGGAGGGTACCAGCCAGGAGGAACGCGCATAAGATGACGCGAAGCCGCATAAGATTCGATTTTAGCGTGGCGAGAGGGCAAAGGCTATTAGGCCGCGAATGAACGCGAATGAACGCAAATCGCTGTCGAGTTTTATTCGCGTTTATTTGCGTTCATTCGCGGCCAAGCTTTTCTTGTGTTCTATCCAGAACAACCCCGCGCCCAGCGCGTTCGCACACACTACCACGCCGCCGATCTTGACGCCGAACTGGAGCCAGCTTTCAACCTGGATGATTGGGAATATCGAAAGGATGGCATAGAGCAGCGTAACGGCGAAACCCGAACCGGCCGCAGCCCGGAGCCAAAGCGGAGCGCGCTTATTGGCAATCGGAATCGCAAACATCACCAGGTAGGCTAGCGCGTAGAAAATTCCTGACGCGTTATCGAGAATTTGAAATGCTTCCTGTTGGCCAGCGCCCGCGAGACTCACCAGACCCGTGATCAGGATCATGGCTGCAACGAACAATATGGAATTCACGGGAGTCCTGTATTTGGGGTGGAGTTTTGAAAACCACTCGGGGAGCAAATGATCCCAGCCGGCCACCATGGGAAGCCGCGTGCTGCCGGCTACCGCGAGCGTGCATGCGCCGAGTTGCCTGGCCACCAAGAGCAGGATCACTAGCGGTCCTATGATTCCCGCCCATGGGAAACGGTGGAACGCGATGCTCAGCACCTGCGGGATGGGGCCGACCAGATCCACTTGATCCGGCGAAACATACGCCAGGATCGCGCTGGTGCCCAGGATGAACATCAGGGCGATGATGGGCGACGCGATCAGAACTGAGCGCCCGATGGTGCGCGCGGGGCTCTTGCATTCGCCCGCGAGAATCGCAACATATTCGAATCCGCTGAACGCGCCCATGGACATTTTGCCGAAGACATTGAGGCTGAGCAGCGAAACCGCCGGCATGGTGATCGAGAGCGGATGATACTCGCGCAGCGATCCACTGTGCAGGCTGAGGAATGGAATCAGCAGCAGAGTTCCAAAAGTTATGATCTGGGCTATTCCACCGGCGTTCTGAAACCATTTCCCTACCGAAAGGCCGAGCACGGTTACAACGATCAGAAATGCTACCAGCGCGCTGGTGACGACCAGAATGAACCATTTGTTGGCGCCTAGCTGGTCGAACCCAAGCGCGTAGGAGATGTTTGTGGCAATCACCATCCCTTGCGACGACATGAACACGATAATGTACAGCCACAGATTCCAGCCGACCAGGAACCCGATGAAATCGTTGAATCCGAGTTTGGCCCATTGATAGAGGCCACCCTCGAGCGGCATAGCGCGGTTGAGGTAGATGACGACAGAGGCCAGCGGAGCGTAGAAAAGAAGCAGGGCCAACAGCCAGAAAACGATTTGGGATGCGCCTAGCTTGGCTGCCGTCCCTACCCAATGCGAGCCGACGACGTATAGGATCTGCGTGAGGACAAGATCGCGGAGGCCGAGTTCTTTCTTGAGTTCGGCGCTGTGCGTCCGGACGCTGTCGGCAGAGGCCATGGATGGTGAATGAATGTAGCACAATGGCATACGGGGCCGGCCAATGGAAACGTTCTTCAACGACGTAAAGCATTCGATACGGATGTTTCTCAAGAGTCCCGGCTTCACCATCACGGCTGTCGCTGCCCTGGCTCTGGGAATTGGCGGAACTACCGCGATTTTTTCGATTGTCAACACGGTGCTACTCAAGCCGCTCGGAATTCCCGATCCGGACCGCCTCGTTGTGTTAGCGATAACGCCCAGCGATGACAACGCCGCGTCCGGGGCGAGGTTCATATACTGGCGATCTCAATCGGATGTGGTCGAGGATGTATCGGCCTATTTCACCGCAGTGACGAACTATACAGGCGGCCAGATCGTAGAGCAATGGAAGTATACCCGCGTTTCTGCGAATTTCTTTCACTGCTTCGGGATACCCATATTGCGAGGGCGCTCCTTTACGCAGGAAGAGGATTTGCCAAGCGGTCCGCGGGTGGCGTTGATCAGCCAGGATCTTTGGAAGCGGCGTTTTGCGAGCGATCCAGGGATACTTGGAAAGACTCTCTCTCTCGATGGCGAAGCTCACACCGTAATTGGAATCGTGGGGGACATTTCGGCGCTACGCGCGTACGTTCCATACTCCGAAGTGTACGTGCCGTTCCAGATCGATCCCAACTCGAGCGATCAAGCGGCCTACTTCGACGTAGTGGCGCGGCTGCAGCCTGGAACGACACTCGACCAGGCCAGGGTGCGATTCGGAGCTTCGACCCGTGAATACCGCACTAAATTCCCAGACGATCTCGGGCCGAAAGAAAGTTTCACTGCCAAGCGTTTCCGCGAAGACATGGTCGGCGGTGACCGTTTTTTGCTGCTGGTGCTGTTGGGTGCTGTGTGCCTGGTTTTACTGATTGCCTGCGCCAATGTGGCGAGTCTGCTACTGGCGCGCGCGGCGAGTCGAAGGCGCGAGATTGCCATCCGCGCAGCGATTGGCGCGGGGCGCGGAAGGATGATTGGTCAACTGCTGACGGAGAGCGCGCTACTTTCTACGTTTGGGGGCGCACTCGGATTGCTGCTGGGCTACGGTGGGATTCGAACGCTGCTCGCGATCAATACCGCGGGTCTGTCGATGGTTGGTGAAAACGGAGCGGGCGTAACCATCGATTGGCGAGTAATGAGCTTCGCACTTTTGATCTCGCTCGGGACGGGAATTGTTTTTGGATTGTTCCCGGCGCTTGAGGGTTCACGCGCGGATCTGAATGCCGTCCTGACGGGTGGCAGTGGACGCTCGGGCGGAGGCCCTCGGCAGAATAAGTCTCGCGCGTTGCTGGTGATCAGCGAGGTGAGCCTGGCCGTAGTTCTGCTAGTAGGGTCGGGGCTGTTGATACGCAGTTTCGCCGCGCTGTACGCCGTGGATCCGGGATTTGACGCGAAGAATGTCGTGACGATGAATGTCTTGTTGACCGGTCCCAAGTATGCGAAATCGGCGAGCGTTGCGGATGCGATTCGCAGCGGACTGGAGCAGCTTCGCGCATTACCTGGCGTGACGGCCGCGAGTGTCACCTGTTGTCTGCCGCTGACAGGCGCCACTTGGGATATGAATTTCGACATAGTCAGCCGGCCGGCCGCGGCTTCATCCACCCACCAAGAGGTTGGATGGGCGACTGTTTCTCCGGGATATTTCGAGGTGTTGAAAATCCCGGTAAAGCGCGGGCGATCATTCAACGCGGGCGACGACTCGAAATCACCGGCCGTAGTGGTGATCAACGAAAGCATGGCGCTCCAGTATTGGAAGGACGGCAATGCGCTCGGGGAACGGATTGCGATTGGCCGGGGCGGCGGGATGAAGGAGTTTAAGGATGAGCCGGTGCGGCAGATTGTCGGGATCGTCGGCGATATTCGATCCGAGGGATTGGATACCAAGCCGCGTCCCATCATGTATATCCCACAGGCGCAGCTTCCGGATGCCGAGAACGCATTGTTTCTCCGGATGCTGCCGCTGACTTGGGTGGTTCGGACACAAGGCAAGCCGCTTGGACTGATTCCAGCGATCCAGGAAGAGTTGCGGCATGCGACCGGTCTGCCGGTGACCGACGTCGCGTCGATGGATCAGGTGGTGTGGGGCCAGACTGCCCCTCAACGATTCGCCGTGCTGCTGATGACGGTCTTCGGAGGCACAGCTTTGTTGCTGGCGGCGATTGGAATTTACGGACTCATGGCCTACACAGTGGAGCAGCGCAGGCGCGAGATTGGCATCCGGATGGCATTGGGTGCGGAATCGCACCAGGTTAGAAATATGGTGGTGCGGCAGGGGATGAGTCTGGCGGTACTTGGCGTTGCCGCCGGCATTGGTGCGGCGTGGTGCTTAGCGCGGTTAATTACAAGCTTCCTCTTTGGGATTCAAGTACACGACTTGCCGGTCTTCGTTGCCGTTCCAATAGTCCTGTGCATTGTGACACTAGTGGCCGTTTATGGTCCAGCAAACCGCGCGAGCCGCGTCAATCCGGTTGATTCATTGCGTTACGAGTGAGTTCTCCTCAGTAACCTACGACTATTCGGCCGGTATACCTATCGTATGATTGTCAATCCAACCATGATGGGGCGCTCAGCCGCTGCCCTGATGTTCATCGCCTCACTCAGCGCGCAGGAAGCGCCCACCGTGCGGTCAGAATCCGCCGAATTCCAGAAACTGGAGCCTACGCTGAAGTTCTTGCGCGCCCGTAGCGCGCGGGACTATGCGGTAACATCGCCAAACGGAATCGACGAAGCGAGCTACGTCAAGATCGGCGGAATCGAGCAATGGATAACGATTCGCGGCGAAGACCGCAAGAACCCGGTGCTGCTGCTGTTACATGGAGGGCCGGGCGATGCGACTAATCCCTGGGGGTACGCAGGGTTTCGCAACTGGCTGAAGTATTTCACCGTCGTCCAATGGGATCAACGCGGTGCGGGAAGAACATTCGGACGAAACGGAGAGGCGACCGCCTCCACCATCACCATCGAGCGGATGACTCAGGATGGCATCGAGCTTGCGGAGCTGTTGGCGAAGCGGTTGCAGAAAGACAAAATCGTTCTGGTCGGGCATTCCTGGGGCTCCATACTGGGAGTTTTCATGGCCAAGGCGCGGCCCGAACTTTTCTATGCATTCGTGGGTACTGGCCAGGTTGCAGACCCGAAGCGAAACTACGCCGTCGCATACGCAGCCCTGATTGAAAAAGCTACGCGCGAAGGCAATTCCCAGGCTCTTCAGGAGCTCAAGGAAATCGGGCTCCCTCCATACGAGGACGGAAAGGGTTACGCGGTCCAACGGAAATGGGCGAATCGATTTGAAGGAGGGGATGTATTTATTGCATCCATGCTGGGGTTCGCGCTGGCCGCGCCCGGGTACACGATAGCCGACATCAATGACTGGGGTGATGGACAGAACGTGAGCGCCGAGCATCTGGTTCCCGTGACATCCGTCCTGGATGCCAAGCTTCTGGGAGGTGATTTCGCCGTTCCTGTGTTCGTGATTCAGGGCGCTGAGGATTTCACCACGCCGACCAGTCTGGCGAAAACCTACCTGGACTCTCTGCATGCTCCTCGCAAGGCTTTCGCGACGATTGACGGGGCCGGTCATTTTGCCGTATTCACGAAGCAGGAGGCGTTTCTGAAGGAGCTGAGGGCGCGAGTGCTCCCGTTGGTACGTTAACGAATCGGTGAAAGCACCGTCTCCCTCACGGTCGCGGTTCGGTAACGCTCTCTTTCCGGACCGCGAGCGTGAGCGACCGGTGTTTGGGCTCGCTTTTAGATAAGCTGGCGCTATGCCGGCTAACCAGAAGCTGATTCGTGCGCTTCGCAAGGCCTTAGGGGAGTTAGCCGATCCATCCAAAGCGCCGGTGATGCAGGCTTACATGAAATCGGAGATGCCGAATCTGGGGATCCAAGCTGTGCCGTTTCGTAAAGCCACCAAAAGCCTATTGGCGGCACATCCGTTGGATTCGTTCGAGGATTGGCGGGATACTGCGCTCGCGTTGTGGCGCGGCGCACGCTATCGCGAAGAACGGTACGCGGTTATTGAGCTGGTAGGATATCGAAAATATGAGCAATTCAGGACGCTAGAGGCATTGCCGTTGTATGCAGAGATGATCTCGACCGGAGCCTGGTGGGATTACGTGGATGCCATCGCCAGTCACCGCTTGGGTGAGTTGCTGCGACGATATCCGAAAGAGTTACGCGTGATTCTACGCGAATGGGCGGTGTCTGACGATCTGTGGAAACGCCGCAGCGCGATTCTGGCTCAGCTAAAGTTCAAGGGCGATACGGATTTGAAGCTGCTGTACGATTGCATGCGGCCATCGCTCGAGCGCCGAGAGTTTTTCCTGCGGAAAGCCATCGGATGGGCATTGCGCCAGCATGCCTGGACGGATCCGAAGGAAGTGGTCCGGTTTGTGAAAGCGCACGAGACGCAGCTTAGTCCGCTGAGTAAACGGGAGGCGTTGAAAAATATTAGTCGTAAAAGTTCCGGTCCCAGGCGTGACGCTTCAAAATCTTGAGCGTGGCCTCATCCAGTGGGCCTTTGTCCGAGACGGCCGCGTTTCTTTCCACGTTCCGGACTGTTCGCATGCCGGGGATGGTTGACGAGACTGCCGGGGGCGAAATTGTGTATCGGAGGGCGATTTCGGCCAGGGAATCGCGGGTGATGCCGAGATCGCGCTCGATAGCCGAGATGTGGTCAACCACTTGTTTTTTCCGATCGCCCTGAAAATATTGCGAGCGGAAATCGTCGGGCGGGAACGTCGAACTTTCCGTAATGGATCCGGTGAGGCTGCCTTCGTCGAAGGGAACGCGTGCCAGGACGCCGACGTTCATCTTCTGAGTTAACGGGAACAGGTTTTTCTCGGGACTCTGGTCGAAGACGTTGTAGATTACCTGCACGCAGTCGATCAAGCCGGATTGCACCAGCTCCAGCGCCGAATCCGGCTGATGGTCGTTGATAGAGACGCCGACGGCGCGCACTTTACCCGAAGTTTTCAGCTCCTCGAAGGCGCGCCGCCAATCGTCGTTATGAAACCAGTCGGGATTCCAGACATGCAGCTGCTGCAGATCGATGGTATCCACTTTCAGATGCTGGAGGCTGGTTTCGGTGGAGCGCAGGATGTACGCGTAAGGGAAGACTTTTTCGATACCGATCCCGGGTTTAGCCGGCCACTCCTGGTTCAAGGGAGGCACTTTCGTGGCGATATAAATTCTCTTCTTTGCCTCGCGCGCCACGCGGCCTACCAATTTTTCGCTGTGGCCATCGCCATATGCCAGCGCGGTGTCGATGAAGTTGACTCCCAGATCGATGGCCCGATGCAAGGCGCGGACGGATTCATCGTCGGTCCCACCTAACCATTGGATACCTCCAATACCCCAAGCGCCATATCCAATTTCACTTACAGAAAATCCTGTCTTTCCGAGGGTGCGATATTTCATCCTGAACCTATGATAGTGAAAGAAGCATCTAACAAGAAAGGAGGGCGGCATGGAACCGCGGCATCGGGTACTGATTCTCGGCGGCGGCTTCGGCGGGCTTTACGCAGCCAAAGCCTTGCGGAAGGCACCGGTCGACTTGACCGTTCTGGATCGCCGGAATTTCCATCTGTTCCAACCACTGCTCTATCAGGTAGCCACGGGATCGTTGTCACCGGGTGAAATCGCATCGCCCCTGCGCTCGGTGCTCCGGCGGCAACAGAACACCCAAGTGCTGCTGGGTGAGGCGGAGGACCTGGACGTGGGGCGCCGCAGAGTGATTCTGGATTCCGGAGACCTGGAATACGACACGCTGATCGTCGCCACGGGATCCACCGATTTCTATTTCGGCCACGACGATTGGAAGCGAGTGGCGCCGGGTTTGAAATCCATTGAAGAGGCCACCGAAATTCGCCACAAGATTCTTTATGCTTTCGAGGCGGCTGAGAAAGAGCATGATCCAGAGATACGGCGTCAATGGTTGACGTTTGTGCTGGTGGGCGGCGGACCCACGGGAGTGGAGCTGGCCGGGGCTCTCGGAGAAATCGCGCACGATACACTGCGGCGGGATTTTCGCTCCATTCGGCCGCAAGAGGCGGTCATCCTACTGGTGGAAGGTGGGCCGCGCGTGCTGCCGGCTTATCCGCCGGATTTATCGGCCAAGGCGGAGGTTTCGCTAGCGCGGTTAGGGGTCACGGTCAAGACCAACGCTTTCGTTACTTCGGTCGAGCCGACAGGCGTGACCGTGAAGATGTCCGGAGGCGAGGAACGGATTGCGGCTCGGACGGTAATCTGGTCGGCCGGAGTGCAAGCGTCCCCATTTGGACGCACGTTGCAAAAGCGGGCCGGAGCGCAACTCGACCGAGCCGGGCGCGTGCTGGTGAATCCGGATTGCAGCGTTCCCGGCCATCCTGAGATTTTCGTAATTGGCGACCTGGCCCATCTGGAGCAGAACGGTACGCTGTTGCCGGGAGTGGCTCAAGTGGCCATGCAGCAAGGCGGGTATGTCGCCAGGCTGATTCAGAAACGGCTGCGGGGCGAGGCCGCGACGCCGTTCCGTTATTTCGACAAAGGGAACCTGGCGGTAATCGGGCGTGCAGCCGCAGTGGCGCAAATCGGCCCCGTGCACATGTCGGGCCTGTTGGCCTGGATCACTTGGCTCTTCGTTCACCTGATGTATTTGGTCGAATTTTCAAACCGCGTGCTGGTCTTCATCCATTGGGGCTTTTTGTATTTGACGTTTGACCGTGGCGCGCGCTTGATTACGGGAGACGACCCATTGGCTCAGACAGTGGCGGTGGAGGAAGCGGATCGAGTAGCGAAGTGAGCGGAAAAGAGGCGGCGGGAGGCGGGCTGCAGGCGGCAGGCGGCAGGAGGCAGGAGGCAGGAAGCAGGGGGCGGGAGGCAGAAAACCAGGACCGACGCTGGTGGCGTGCTGCCGGCTGCAGCCTGGCGCCTGCAGGCTCACTCGGCTCTGAAAGTGTCCTCAATCTCGAACGCTCGCTTGCGGCCGGCGCTGACTATGCCGCCCCGGAACTTGATCTTGCCGTTGATGGATAGATCTAACGCGCGCTCCACCGGATAGTCAAACGTCAGGACGTCCTCTGCCTGGAGGTCCATGAGGTCTTCCACCCGCATAGTGGGCCCGGTCAGGCGGCCGTCGACAAACATTTTGGCGGGACGAATCAGACGTACGATGCGAGCCTGCTCCTTTTCGGTCGACTCGCTCTTGCGCACCGACCATTGCTGGTCGAACTTGTGGCGCAGCATCTTGACGACGATGGAAGGGATGCCGATGTTCATCATTCCGGTGTTGTCGCCAATCCGGACTTCCATGCTGACCGCAACCACGGCTTCGTTGGGCGCTAGAATCCGCAACAATTGCGGTTCGGTTTCGTGCGCTTCGATGGTGAATTCCATGGGTGTGACGGCATGCCATGCCGTCTTCAAGTCATGTAAAGTGATGCGGAACAGCCCGTCCAAAACGCTCTGTTCAATCTCGGTGATTTCGCGGGAGACCTTCAGCACGGACCGCGCGCCGCCGCCGAGCAGCATCTCGATTATGGGAAATACCAGTCCCGGATTGATTTCGAGCACAGCGTTGCCTTCGTACGGTTTCATTCCGAGCGAAACCAGACAACTTGGAGACGGTAGACATTGCGAGAACTCCATGAACGAGAGTTGCTCCACCGAGACCAGGTTTACAACCACGTAGGCGCGTAGGTAGGCCGAGAGACTGGAGGCTAAGCTGCGCGCGAAATTCTCATGCAGAATGTGTATGGCGCGGAGCTGATCTTTCGCGATGCGGTCCGGCCTCCGGAAATCGTAAGGTACAGCGCGCTTGGCGGGGTCATCGTCCTGCGGTGAGTCGCGGAGATTTCTGAATACATCATCGATCTCCTCTTGCGAAAGGACGCGGTCCGGCATCTGAGTATCTATCGGAGCTGTTTGCGTTTTCTATACCTTAGTTACAATCAAAGCAGTGCAGCGATTCCACGTTCACAATTTCGGTTGCCGGGCTTCGCAAGCCGACGGAGCGGCGCTGGAAGCGGCATTGCTGGAGCGCGGGTTGAGCGCAGCCGCTTGCGCCGCCGAGGCTGAGCTGGTGGTTCTAAATTCCTGTACAGTCACGGCTTTCGCGGACGAGGATGTCCGCAAGGCGGTCCGGCGGGTGCATCGGGAAAATCCAGACGCCCGGATTTTAGTGACTGGATGCTATGCCCAACGTGCACCGGAGGAGATAGCTGTACTACCTGGCGTCGCGTGGGTAGTAGGTAATTCACATAAGATTCAGATCCCCGATATTGTGACCGCGCCGGAGGAGATTCCTTATCACGGCGAAATCCACGTGGGGGACATATTCGCGCAGAGCGATTTCCTGTCGGCGCCGGTGGAAGACGCGAGCGGCGATCGCACACGGCCCAATCTCAAAATCCAGGACGGCTGCAACAATCGCTGTTCGTTTTGCATCATTCCTTTCGTGCGCGGGCGCAGCCGCAGCGCGCCGGTGGCTCAGATCGTGGGGCAGGTGCGGAATCTGGCGGGGCGATATCGGGAAGTGGTGCTGAGCGGCATCAATCTGG
Source organism: Bryobacteraceae bacterium (assembly GCA_036008345.1). Classification (GTDB taxonomy): domain Bacteria; phylum Acidobacteriota; class Terriglobia; order Bryobacterales; family Bryobacteraceae; genus Palsa-89. The sequence goes on along the minus strand of DASYNU010000004.1, from coordinate 4,309 downwards.
GGCGTTGGGGCCGGGAAGCGGGCAGCGCGCTGCGGCTGGCGGACCTGCTTCGCATGCTGCTCGCGGAAACAGCCATCGAACGCCTACGGCTGAGCTCGGTAGAGCCGATGGATTGGAGCGACGATCTTCTAGAGTTGGTGGCATTGTCGCCGCGGATCGCCAAGCATGTACATGCGCCGTTGCAATCGGGTTCCGACAGCGTATTGCGCCGCATGCATCGCAAATATCGGCCGCAACACTACGAGCAGCGCGTCCGCAAAGCGCGTGCACTGATGCCGGATGCGGCGGTCGGCGCCGACGTGATGACTGGATTTCCGGGCGAAACAGACGCGGAGTTCGACGAGAGCCGGGCGTTTATCGAAAGTCTTCCGTTCACTTATCTGCATGTGTTCACTTATTCGGAGCGTCCGGGAACGCCCGCGGCAGAGCGTGCGGATCAGGTCCCCATGGAAGTTCGCAAGGAGCGGAACCGGATACTGCGCGAGCTGGGATCGCGAAAGCATCTGGAGTTCAGAAGATCGATGATCGGGCGGACGCTGTCGGTCGTAACGTTGGCCGAGGGCGCGCTTTCGGACAATTTCTTGAAGGTGGAATTGGCTGCGCCAAGGGCGGCGAATCAAATGGTGAATGTGAAGATCGGTTCGCTGAGCGCGAATGGGTTGAGGGAGCATGCGGCGCTGCAGATTCTAGGCCGCGGATAAACAAATGCGGTGACAGGATACTCAATTCCCGATTTCGTGGACCCACGGTGCACCTGAAGCTTGAGTATTTGTTGCCTGCGCAGATGGCGCTGCCGCTGGTGCCGCTTCGATAGCCGCTATTTCTTGGGCTTGTATTCGACAAACAGGTCCGGAAATTGCTTCTTCAGCGCCTCAATCTTCGGCCGGTCGCAAACTTGAATATAAGGGTTGCTTGGATTGTAGTAGGCGTAGTCCTGATGATAGTCTTCGGCCCGATAGAATGCCTTCAGAGGCGTCACCTCGGTCACTATTCGCCTGGGAAAAATCTTCTCTTGATCCAGCTGCGCAATGTAGGCATCCGCCAGGCGCTTCTGCTCTTGGTTGGTATAGAAAATGGCTGAGCGGTACGACGTTCCCTGATCGGGGCCCTGCCGATTCAATTGTGTGGGATCATGCGCCACGGAGAAAAAGATTCGCAACAACTGGCCATAGGTGATGCGTGATGGATCGTAAATCACTTCCACCGATTCCGCGTGGCCAGTGGTCTCCGTGATGACCTGTTGGTAGGTTGCGGTCCCCGCGGATCCACCGGAGTAACCCGCAGCGGTGTGCACCACGCCCTTCACCCGCTGAAATACGGATTGCACGCCCCAAAAACAGCCTCCCGCGAAAACAGCGGTTTCCTTTCCCGGCTGGCTGGCCAGCGGGACATCCGTGGATGGAGCCGGAATTGGCGGATTGGGAGCTGCCAAAACCGAGACGGTTGTGACAATAAGAGCCGCCGCAAGGGACCGCAGAGCGATTGGGACAGACATGAAGGCCTCTATTCAATAATAGCTGGCGGTTGGATGTATACTGGCTCAGTCCGGTGGCAACAATGTAACCGAACCGCGACCGGCAGGAAGCGCTACCACCGACGGACAACTACGCGGCACTCGTGGTGTCGCTCCCTCCGGGTCGCGGCTGGGCTACAGTTTTAAAGGGATACGGAATCTTACTTCAGGAAGGAACACGACGATGGTGACTTTGGCGGATGCACGACGGGTTATTGCGGCGGCGGAAAAGAAGGCTGCCGAGATCGGACAACCCATGAATATCGCGGTGGCGGACGAAGGCGGCAACATTGTCGCGCACGTGCGGATGGATGGAGCTTGGATCGGGAGTATCGATATTTCGCAGAAAAAAGCCTACACGTCGCGGGCGTTCGATATCGCGACGAAGGACCTGGCGGCGCATTCGCAGTCAGGCGGCCAGTTTTTTGGAATACACGCCTCCAACGATGGCAAAATCATGATATTCGCCGGTGGAATTCCGCTGAAGAAGAGAGGGAAAGTGGTGGGAGCCGTGGGCGTGAGCGGCGGATCAGGCGATCAGGACCACGCTGTGGCGGAAGCGGGCGCGGCCGCATTTTAGAGAATCGAAGAAAGGAATTTCAATATGGCTACCAATCGCGGAGTGGCGTATATCGAACCGGGCAAAGTGGAGCTCCGGTCCATCGACTATCCGAAGTTGAAAATGCCTGCCTCGGAAGACAAACCGTTCGGCGGCAAGGATGCGCCCCATGGCGTAATCCTGAAGATCGTTAGCACTAATATCTGCGGCTCTGACCAGCACATGGTGCGAGGCCGGACTACGGCGCCGAAGGGCCTGATCCTGGGCCACGAGATCACTGGCGAGATCATCGAGAAGGGCAACGACGTGGAAATGTTGAACGTCGGCGACCTGGTGACCGTCCCCTTCAACATCGCCTGCGGGCGCTGCCGCAACTGCCGGGAAGGCAAGACCGGGATCTGCCTCACTGTCAATCCAGCGCGGCCGGGGGCGGCGTACGGCTATGTCGATATGGGCGGCTGGATGGGTGGGCAGGCGGAATACGTGATGGTGCCGTATGCCGATTTCAACCTGATCAAATTTCCGAAGAAAGACCAGGCTCTCGCGAAAATCCGCGACCTGACATTGTTATCCGACATTTTCCCCACCGGCTATCACGGAGCGGTAACAGCGGGAGTAACTACCGGATCGGTGGTGTACGTCGCGGGCGCGGGACCGGTTGGCTTGGCCTGCGCAGCATCCTGCCATTTACTGGGAGCAGCGGTGGTGATTGTGGGCGACATGATTCCGGAGCGCCTGGCGCAAGCCAAGAGCTTCGGTTGTGAGACCATCGACCTGCGCAAAGACGCGACGCTGGCGGATCAGATCGCGCAGCTGGTGGGCGAGCCGGTGGTGGATGCCGCGGTGGACTGCGTGGGATTTGAGGCGCGCGGACACGGGCACGACGCGTCCGTCGAACGGCCGGCGACGGTGTTGAACTCCGTGATGGAGATCACGCGCGCGGGTGGCGCCATCGGCATTCCGGGTCTCTACGTGACGGGCGATCCGGGCGGGATCGACGCTAATGCGAAGATCGGGAATCTGGGAATCCGGATTGGCCTGGGTTGGGCGAAATCGCATTCTTTCTACACCGGCCAGTGTCCCGTGCTGCGCTACAACCGGCAACTGATGATGGCAATCTTGCACAATAAGATACAGATCGCAAAAGCCGTGAATGCGACGGTGATCACTCTCGACCAGGCGCCTCAGGGCTACCAGGATTTCGATAAAGGCGCTGCCAAGAAGTTCGTCATCGATCCGCACGGGATAGTCGCCAAGACGGCGTAATAGTGCGTTCGACAGGGTTGGCGGATTGCGCGTTCGGAACGTCTGCATTCGCCCGGCTGATTGGCCGGTTTCATCGACATCTTGCCCATGGTAATGGTCGTCGCCGGCACGACGCCAACCGAGACAATCTTTTTGCCTTGGTTTTCACGGTGATGGAGTCCGGCGCGACTTTGGCCGTTCCGATCACGTGCTCCTCACCTCCGTTTACCAGAGCCGCAACGGCGGCCAGTGAAGTGCGCACCAAAAGAACCAGCAAACGTGCTTTCATGGTGTTCCTTCTTTCAGTGGTGGTGTGTTTCTCCCGCAGGATTCTGGGGCGGTTGCCCCGCCCTCCACCAATTCGCTGGATTCGCCTGCCTCTTCGGATTCAGCGCCTTCATCTCATTGAGTTCCTCATCCGTGATCTGAGGCAAATCCCGGATGAACAAAACCAGGCGCCAGGTTTTCTCGGCAGTGTGCACTCCGCTGAAGGCTGGCATGCCGCTCAAGCGAACTCCATTTTCAATTGTGTAGCAGAGCTCACCGTCGCTCTTGTTCTGCGTCCCGGCCGCACGCAAGTCGGGCGGTTTCGGATAGAGGCTTTTGCCAAAAACGTCTGGCCCCCTCCGTCATTCGAATGGCACGTGGCGCAATGATCGGAGAAATGCATGGCGATACGAGGACGGCATTGCCATTTTGCGTGCCGTTGTGGCCGCGAACTCCTCAATCGCTGACGGTGTCGCAAGTGCGCTGAAGCCTCGTCGCACGACAGTCAGCCCGTATGCCGCGGCTGCAACCGCAAGAGCAACTAGAATCAGCGAAACTGCCTTCCAGGGTTTCATGTGTACCTCTCCGTTCCCGAGCCGGCACGACTTGCCAGGACTTGGAATTCTGCTCAATGATAAGCGGCTCGCTGCGAGTCAAAAATCCCATGGCGAAGTGGCGGACGTCGAACGACCGTGCCGAGTTAAAAAATCCGGGGCGACGGTCAG
>DASYNU010000003.1:0-12369 GCA_036008345.1 Bryobacteraceae bacterium | reverse complement strand
CGTGAACAGTTTCTGTGCCAGCACGTGCCGCCGCCTCCACCAGGGGTTGACACGAATCTGCCGCCGGTCCAAGAATCGAAGCCCGTCACCAATCGCGAGCGCATGGCTATGCACGCGACCGATAAGATGTGCGCCGGCTGTCATACGCTGATCGATCCGATCGGTTTCGGATTTGAGAAGTTCGACGCTATCGGCATGCACCATGACAAAGCCACATTACTATTTATGCCGGTGGTGGAAGACGCAGTCAAAGCGCGTTCGGCGAAGCCGAAGGAAGTTTATCTGGACGTGGACACCACGGGAGTGATTACCGGCTTGCAGAATGCAAAGTTTAGTAATCCCCGGGAGATCGGCGATTTACTGGCACGAACCCCCGAATGCCAGGAGTGCATCGTAAAACAAGTGTTCCGCTACATGGCTGGCCGGCTGGAAACGCCCGCGGACCGGCCGGTGCTCAACCAGGCATTCGAGGATTTCCGGAACTCACACTTTCATTTCCAAGAACTGTTAATATCCCTAGCGAAGGGGCGGGAGTTCCCTCCCGCCAACAAGGATCTCCATGTCGCAAGTAATAACCAAACGCAATAGGTTATCGCGCCGGACCCTCCTGAAAGGTCTGACGCTGTCACACGCGCCGGTATTGATCGGGCTACCCCCGCTGGTTTCCATGTTTAATTCCACCGGCACCGCGTACGCTGCCGAGACGGTTACGCCAAAAACCGCGCCGATCGAAAAGCGCTTTGTGTTTTGGTTCAACGGCAATGGGATTCCGGAACGCTATTGGATTCCGAACCGCACTGGCGCTAACTATGACGTGACGCCCTGCCTGGCGCCATTAGCTCGTCTGCACGATGAGGTGCTGGTGTTGAGTGGCCTGGATAACTCCGCCGTTGGTGGGACTGCAGGTGATGGGCATTCCGGTTCTATGAGCGCGCTGATGACGTGCACGCGTTATACGGGGCGCGGTCCCGGAGGTCCTTCGTTCGACCAGATTCTGGCGCGCCGCATGGCCGACAACATGCGCTTTCGCTCCTTGCAGGTTGGGGTTTCGCAGGAGTCGTTCGGCGGTTCTATCCAGAAGAACATGAGTTGGGCCGGTCCGGACCGGCCATTGCCGCCGGAAGAGGTTCCGCACCGGCTGTTCGATCGCCTGTTTGGCGCCAAGGACACAGGTTGGGTCAATCGCCAGCGAAGCATTTTGGACGCGGTGCAAGGGGATGCCGCCGAGCTTCGCAAGGGACTTCCTAAAGAAGACGAGTTGCGCCTGGATGAGCATTTGTCATCGATCCGCGACCTGGAACGCTCCATCGCTTCGCTTCCGCCGGAGTATCGCGAGGTGGTGAAGCCCGACGAAGATTTCGACATGAAAGACTGGCCACGCATTGCGAAGGTTCAAAGCGATCTTCTGGCTTATGCGCTGGCCACCAGGCAGACGCGCGTTGCCAGCTACATGCTCACCAAGTGCCAAGGATTGGCGCGTTTCCCGTGGCTGGGACACACGGCCGCACGGCATCACGACTATACGCATGCGGATGGCAAAGCTCCCGGTGAAGAGGGCGCACAGGGGCAGCGCATTCTCCGCGATATATGCCGCTGGCATGTGGAGGAGTTCGCATACCTGGTAGCGAAGCTAAAGTCAATTCCCGAAGGCGCCGGCACGCTACTGGATAACACAGTGCTGCTGTACGTCCACGAGCACGCCGAGGCGGGCATCCACAAAAACAGCGGCGTCATCGCGCTGGTGGCCGGCAGCAAGGAAAAGCTGGCGCATGGGCGTCACAACAGGACTGCCGGGACCATCGGAGACCTCTACTTGACCTTGGCCGACGATGTATTGAATGCCGGACTCGGCGGGTTCCCGGCGGCCAGCCGTCGTCTGACCCAGATATTGGCGTAGTAAATCCGAGATGGCATTCACTCGCAAAATCGGGCGCGGTGTTGCCCTCGCCTCGCTGCTCACGCTCTCTCTTGCGGCGGAGACTACCCCGCGCGAAGAGCGCGACATCGCCTTGTGGATCATCCGCCTGGGTGGCAGTGTGATGGTGGATGGCATCGATCATCCTATTGCCGACCCGTTTGATTTGCCCGAGCGCGATTTCCGCATCTTGGTTGTGGACATGCACGGCACCATCACAGAGCCCAAGGACCTGGAGCGACTGAACAAGTTGAGCCAGGTTCGCGAACTCTACATTCCTGCGCGGGTCTGGAGCCCGGTGAGCGATGTCAAAGCTCCTCTCGCCGACGAGTCTTTCCAGTACTACACCGGAATGAACAAGCTGGAGAAGTTCCAAGCGGGTTTGACGACGCTCGCATGGCTGGACATTGGTGACGAAGGAGTCAAGCGCATGGCTCCCTTAACTCAACTCAAGGACTTGCGCGTGGCCCTCACCACCATCAAAGATCCTAAGTGCTTCGAGGCCCTGGTGAATCTGGAATCACTGGATCTCAATGACACCTACGTTCGTGACCCGTCCTTGGCACCTCTCGCCGGCATGAAAAACCTGCGTCACCTGACGCTAGTCGGAACGCTGGTTACCGACGACAGCCTGAAATACTTACGCGACTTGACCAAGCTCGAGGAACTCGATTTGTACGGCGTCAAGATCACAGATGACGGCGTGGAACACCTGCGGAAACTGACGGCTCTCAGAAAGCTGAACCTGTTGGGCGCACAGATAACGGATGCCAGCGCGGACATTCTGGCGCAATTTACGGAACTTCGCGAGCTGAATCTTTATCGCAGCCGGATCACCAACGCGGGGTTGGACAAGCTTCGTCACCTGCCCCATCTGCAAGTGCTGGATTTGCGCTACAGCGCTGTCACCGACGCGGGCGTGGATGCCATCCGCACAGCGCTACCCAAGTGCCGGGTCAGCTTCGTCAATACAGCTCCATCGTTCGCCAGCCGGCGCGTCGAGAGTAAGCCGGCAAATAGCAGTGAGCCTGCAGTGGCGAAGTGGATCGAATCCATGGGAGGCGAAGCGCGCGTCGCCGATGGCCGCATCCAGTCGATTTCCCTGGCCCGGCTTGCCTTCAGCGATGCGCAAATGAAATACTTGGCGGGCTTGACGGGTCTTGAGAAGCTGGACATCGAAGCCACGGATGTGAGTGACTTGGGGCTAGAGTCTCTGGCGAAGCTGATCAGCCTGCGCGATCTCAATTTGAGTTTTACTTCCGTGTCAGATCGCGGACTCATCCATCTGGCGCGCATGACGAACCTGCGCCGCCTGATGATGGCTGGGCTGCAACTGACTGGGTCGGGATTCTCGCAACTAAGTGGATTGACTGCCTTGGAATCGCTGGATCTGACTAGCACTCCCGTTACGGATGAAGGATTGAGTCACATCGCTGCCTTCGCCGCGCTGGACCGGCTGGATCTGAGCAATTCCGACATCACCGATAAAGGGCTGGATCACCTAGCCACGTTGACGAATCTCCATTCGCTGGATCTGCGCGGCGTGGATGTGAGTGATGCAGGGATGGCGAAGCTAGCAGCGATCAAGAGCATTCGAGATCTAAACATCGACTACGGCCGGTTCACTGACAAAGGTGTCGCGCTTCTTGTCGCGCTGCCAAACCTGGAGCGACTGGGGATGGTGCGCGCAGGCGTAACCGACGCGGCCATTGGGCCGCTCGCGACCATCAAGACCTTGCAGGCGTTGAATTTCGACTATACGACGGTCAGCGACAAGGGCATGGAACTCTTGAAGCAACTCCCCAATCTGAAGGAATTGAGCCTGGATCACACCATGGTCACAGATCGCGGAGTTTCAGCTTTAGGCTCCATCGGAACTTTGCAATCGCTGGATCTCTACCACACAACGGTCTCAAAGAAAGCCTACGAGGGGCTGAAGGCTGCGATCCCGCGGTGTCAGATTTTCTTTGATGAGGATTCGGGACTGCCTGAACGCCGCGGAGTCAAGGGGCTGTGACGGTCATGCTCCCGCTGCGCGGAGTCTTGGTGCTCTGGCTCGCCGCTAGCGCGTTATCCGCGTCTGATTCGCCGGATTGGATTGCAGCACTGGGCGCTAAGGTCAGCAAAGATCGGGCCGGCAACATTGTTGCGGTTGACCTTCGCGGCAGTTGGGTCTATGACTCCGAACTGATCGACCTCGCAAGACTGCGGCATCTCGAAAAACTCGATTTGTCTCACACGCGCATCTCCGATGAAGGAATGATCTATTTGCGCGCCGCGCCTGAAATCACGGATCTGAACCTGTACTACGCCGAGCAGATTACCGATCAAGGCATGAGTGCGATCAAGGACTGGAAGCACTTGAAGCGACTGAACCTGCGGGGAACACGCATCTCCGATGGTGCGCTCGAAATCGTCAGCCATCTCGCGCAACTGGAAGCGCTGGATATCGCCAACACTCCCGTCACTGACAATGGTCTCGATTCCCTGATGACGCTTATTAACCTGAAAGAGCTTTCGCTCGGACGGCGGCGGGAAAGCGACAATGAGGTTGAGCTACTGCGGCTGCTGCCCACTCTAACCCACTTGAATCTGAGTGGGCCGAGCGATGCCGAACGGCCGGATTCCACCTACCGGCGAGCCGGTGAATCTGGGCCTATGCGTACAGATCTTGTACGTGCGATTGCGGAGTTGAAGGATCTGCGCGTACTCAAGCTCGGTTATACAAACATCACTGCCGACGGTCTCGGAATTCTTGGCGGCTTGCCGAAGGTTGAACGATTGGGTTTGGAGGCCTGCCCGAGGATCGGTGATGAGGCCGCGGCCGAACTCGCCAATTGGAAGAGTCTTAAATCTGTCGACCTTCAGGAAACTAAGGTGACCGAGAAAGGTGCTGAAGCCCTGCGCAGAGCCAAGCCCGGCCTAACGATTCTCGGTGGCCGCGTGAGTCAATAATTGAATCAATCATGACGAGGGCTGCTGCGATTTGGATCGGCGTGGTGGTGTTGGCGATCGCTCTGTACCTAGCTATCGGGGTGCGTGCGGCCAATACGTGGGCGCATCCACAACGCAACACGTATTTCTCCTCGACGCCGGCCTCATTCGATCTGGAATATCGCGATGTGAGCTTGCACTCCCGCGATGCCGGTATCGAAATCTCCGGCTGGTGGATTCCTCGATCCGGGAGTGGCAAAGCCATCGTAATGGTGCATGGGAGGGGCGAGAATCGTACCACCGAGTTCTATGATCACTTCCTGGATCTGGGGGCGGCGCTCAACACCTTTCAAGGACGCGGCTTCAATATCCTCATGATCGACTTGCGGGCCCACGGCTTGAGCGGCGGCGTGGATTCTGAGTGGGGCGTTGGGGAGCGGCACGATGTGGAAGGCGCGGTGGACTGGGTGAAAGGCCAGGGAATTCAGGCGGCCAGCATCGGAGCCTTGGGCGCTTCACTGGGCGCGACATCCTGCGTCTACGCTACGGCTGACGACCCGGACATCAGTGCACTGGTCACCGATGGCGCCGGTGTGGATGAATACGCAAGCCTCCAGAGGGGTTGGACGAGGTCATCAGGTACGCCCCAGTTCTTCTTTCCCGCGGCGCAGTTGATGGAGCGCGTACTCTGTGGGTACGATCTCCATTCGCTGCGGCCGGTGGACGCAATGAAGCGAATTCCCCCTCGGCCGGTACTGCTTATCTATGGCCTTCTGGAATTACCCGCCGACAGTGACCGGCGGCCGCAGATCAAAGCTGCACTGCCGGACGCAGAGCTATGGGTGGTGCCGGATGCAATGCACACAGGCGCCTACAGTAAGGTTCCGCGAGCATACCTCGCTAAAGTCGGGGCGTTCTTCGAGAAAAATTTGAAATAGTGTGAGGTTGGTAACCTTGCGCGCTGATTATTAATCGGCGCAAAGAGCGCGGGTTACCAACCCGCGCGCAGGATGCCAATCCCAATGCCACTCAGTTTCCACTTCAGGGGCGAGGTCCCTGGTGGGGCAGGGCCATGCCCTGCCAGCCGTCTTTTGATCCCGCTTGTGCAACCTGCGGAGGTGCCGGGCTTATTTCGAACCGGAAAGGGGCTCGCCCAGGACCACGGCAGGGCATGGCCCTGCCCCACAAGCCTTCCAAGTTTCGATTCTGGGAAAACCAAGTGGCATTGGGATCCCCCAGTACTTCAACTTCACTGATTGCAGATCACTCGGGATTTCTCGGAGGGAGCGATTGCCTCCGTGAAGGTCATACGGATTCCGTGCTTCGGCCGCAGGATAACCATCGGACGTGCTTCGATGGTCTGGCCCGGAACCAGCCGGAGATCGTATTTTCTGAGCAGAACGCTCAGAATCATGAGAATCTGCAGCATGGCGTAGTTACCGCCGATACACCCCCGCGGCCCGGCTCCGAACGGCAGATAGGCGAACGGTGTGTGAAGCTTCTCATTCGCTTTGGCGAAGCGTTCGGGATCGAAGCTCTCCGGGTTCTCCCAGTACCGGGGCGCATGATGCGCGCCATAAACGAACACAACCACCGTGGACCCTCGGGGTATAGCGAGATCCCCTACGGAATCGTCCGCGAGAGCCATCCGGTCGACCATCCAAAATGGCGGGTAAAGGCGCAGCCCCTCCTGGATGACCTGAGTAGCAAACTCGAACTTGGGAACATCGGAGTAACTCAGCGGTCCGTCACCCAGCACAGAATCGAATTCCTGCCGTAACCTTTCGAGGCAATCCGGACGCGAGCTGAGCAGATAGAGAAGCCACGACAAAGCATTCGACGATGTTTCATGGCCGGCCACCAGCAGCTGCATGCTCTCGCTCAACACCAGTTCATCGCTCATTCCTTCGCCGTCGCTGTAACGGGCGTCCATTAGGATCTGCAGCAAATCGTGGCCGGGTGGCTCCTGTCGCCGCCTCCGGATGTAGTCGAGCAGAACGGCGTCGGCGCGGGCGCGCATTTCTTCGTGTCTGCGCAATTCACCGGAGACGGCAAACCAGGGATTCAGGTAGGGCTGAATGGTTTGACGAACCATGAATTCCTGGACGGTGGAGATGGTTCGGCTGATGAGATCGATGTCTTCGCGCTTCAGCCGGGCGCCGAACAGCGACCTGCCGACCATACCGAAAGTCATTCTCATCAAGTGGGGATAGATGTCGACGGGGCCGATACGGGCTTGCGCGTCGAAATCCCGTAGCGACTCTGCGAGAGAATCCTGCATGATCGACGATAGAACTTCCAGTTGTTTTCGATCGAAACCTTTCTGGATGAGGCGCCGTTGCGTGCGCCAGACGTCCCCGTGGCTGGTAAGCAGACCCTTGCCCAGGAAGTGGCCCATCCGCTTCACCTGGATATGCGATTTGTGGTAATTTTCCGCATTGGTTTTCAGCACGTGCTGAATGACGGCGGGATTCGTGGTTACGATGGCCTCTTTGACACCCCCAAAATAGAAGCGGAATGTATCTCCGAAGAGTCCGGTGTACTTGGAGAGAACCTGCACGGGATTGGCGGCCATCGCGCGCGAATCCATGAACGATCGGGATCGGGAAACGATGGGCGCGATTTGGGGCACGTGTTAAGCCTCGCTGCCTAGCCGCTTCAAAAGTATCAGATGATGTACGATCGCCCGAGTCATGGTGGGATTTTGCCGATAGGGAACGCCATATTCTTCGGCAGTCTGCTTCACAATCCGCGTCAGTGCACCATAGTGGGTGTGGCACACAAAAGGGCACAGATGATGGACGATGTGATGATTGAGCCCACCGACCAGCCAAGCCACCAGCGGAGTATCCGTCGCATAGTCGGCAGTGGTGGCGAAGATGTGATAGACGCCGTTGTCGAACTCGCTGCGGCTGGAGGGAAAGTAAGTGCTGTCTACCGTGTGCGTGGTCTGGAATACCAGCGATACCGTCAATCCGATGATTATATGCGTCAGCACGAAAGCTAAAGCGACCAATAGAGGCGATTTCCCCAATAACACGACCGGCAAAATAATCATATAGGTAAGATAGAATGCTTTGCCGGCAAAAAGGATGGCGTATTCTCGCACCGGATGTTTGGTGCGCTTCAGGTATCCGTGGGAAGGGAAGAAAAAGGACTCAAAATCCCTTACAAAAACGTAATCGAGAGAAAATAGCGCGTAAAAGAACAGCGCATAGATGTGCTGGAACCGCTGCCAGCGTGCATGCGGTTCGTGAGGCGTAAACCGGAAGATGCGGCGGCCCGTAAGCGCGTCGTCTTCGCCGTGGAGATTGATGCAGGAGTGGTGGCCTCGATGATGGAGGATGCGCCACATGTATGAGTTGATTCCACAAACATCGAAAACATAGTTCAGGGCTTGGTTTACCGAGCGCCTCGACGAGATAGCGTTGTGGTTGCTGTCGTGTGCGATGTTCAGCAAAAGGAATGTTTGGGCGAGGCCGCCCAAAAGGTAGAGAGCGAGAAACTTCCATGCATCCGGATGGAACGCGTAAAGAGCAATCCAGCTGCCACCGAGGACTGCCAGACCCAAGGTTATTTTGACGTACATCGTGCGGTCGGCTTTGGGAGAAATGTTCCCATCGGAAAAGAAGTTGTCGAGGCGGCGGCGTAAGACTTTTGGGAAAGAAGCCGCATTGGCCGGCTCAGCGGCCGAGTGATGCGGCGACGCCTCGGGTGGTACAAGATCGTCAATGTCCGGCTTCAGATTGATACCTGCCTCTGGCTGGGATGTCACGGGCGCCTCCGCCTGGATGGCCAGCAGCCGATTGTTTCAGAAGACCATGTTAGCTTGAAATCTAAGGATGTTCAAGGAACGTCGATCTTGGTGGGCACCGTCCCGTGCCGGTGGGCGCTTGAGAAATCGACACATTCGAGTGCTACGGCGCTCGAAACTCTGGTAACATGCATCGATGGGCTGTGTGGAAAACTGGGGCCAGGGCCTGCCCGCTATTGCGGATCAAGTCTGGACTACAATCAATTGGATGATAGACTTTTGGCGTCCCGGATGGGCACGACGAGGAGAGACGCGCTGAGATCGGTTTCATGCGCCAACTCCAGCAACCCTGGTGATTTGCCCAGTACAGGTGCGGGCCCCGCCGTTTCCTTGTCCCGATCCACTCCCCCGTGCACAGAGCGGCAAGACTTTTTCTACCGTGGAGGTAGCGAATGGCGGCACCACCGCCACGAGTACAGAACTGATCTATGACAGCGTCGATTTTAGGCAAGCTCGACAAGCTCGGGTATGAGCATCCGCACAAACTTCTCTATTCGTACATAGACCTGAACGGGAATCAGATCGAAAGCTACTCCTACGAGTCGTTTCTCCATCGGACGAGAGTGATCGCCGGACATTTGCGGAAAGAGCATCGTTTCGCGGCGCATGATCGGCTCCTGCTCGCCTACCCGCCTGGCCTGGAGATGATTTGCGCGTTTTTCGGTTGCGTGCGTGCGGGATTGATACCGGTTCCCGTCTACCCGCCCAGTTCGCATGGCTTCCAGGGTGCGCTGTACAAAATGGTCCACATCGCCAAGGACTGCCAGGCGTCCGGTATTTTGACCAGCCGAGACTACCACGGGTCCCTGAAGACCAATCTCGCCAGAAGCGGAGTGGCGGCATCGGGAGTGGACGTCGACTACATTTCCGGCCTTCCGTGGATCGTTACTGAAGACTTCGCGGATCTGATTTCAGGCGAAACTTTCAACGGGGCATCGAGCAACGGGGCATCGAGCAACGGCACCTCGAAGCTCCTATTTCTTCAGTACACTTCGGGGTCGACTCGAGATCCCAAAGGCGTGATGGTGACGCACGAAAACATATTGCATAACTGTCCTCTGGTGATCGACCATGACGCGCCGGTGGTGGTATCTTGGCTGCCGCAGTATCACGATATGGGTCTGATCGGATGCTACCTTTATCCGGCGCTAAAAGGCGGCACCACTTACGGCTTTGCGCCTACGGATTTCATCCAGCGCCCCGCTCTTTGGTTCGACACGATAAAAACTTATGGGGCCAGCGCGTCGGCAGCGCCCAACTTCGCTTACGACTATTGCCTGCGCGCCGGGCGACTTTCCAAGGAGAGCCTGGAAAATTGCGATCTCAGCTCGCTCCGGTTGCTGCTGGCTGCCGCGGAACCCGTCAAACCCGGTACTTACACGCGTTTTCTGGAGGCGTTCCAGCCCTACGGACTTAAGTCCGAAAGCTTTTTTGTGGCATATGGGTTAGCTGAAAATACCCTCGCGGTTTCGCACGGTGGACGCAATATAATTTCAGTCAACAAGAACGCCATCACGCTGGGGAAGGCCCGCATGACCACCGAGGTTTCTGAAATCGGCGCGGCCACGCAGATTGTCAGTTGCGGAACTCCACTACCAGGCCTCACCGTAAAAATCGTGGATCCGGAGAAGCACAATGCTCTGGAGGATGGTCATATCGGCGAGATTTGGGTAGCTGGAGACAGTAAGTGTCTGGGCTATTGGAATAACCCGGAACTAGGGCTCAAGATGTTCCACGCTCGCCTGGTGGACGACAGTCCCTATGACGATGGCTACCTTCGGACCGGCGACATGGGTTTCCTGCAGGATGGCGAACTTTTCGTTTGCGGCCGAATCAAGGACATGATCATCGTCCGCGGGCAAAATTATTATCCGCAGGATGTCGAGGAGGTGGTGGAGAAGGCATCCGGCCTGATCCGGGCCAACTGCGTCGCCGCTTTCCAGATTGGCGAAGACAGCGAGCCGGCACTGGCGGTGGTGGCCGAAGTAAAAAACCCGAAAGCACTTCCGGAAGCGTTGAAGATCGCCGCCGCCGTACGGAATTACCTCAACGTGGAAGTGGCGCTGATTTCCCTCATAGCACCGCGAGCGATACCGAGAACCAGTTCGGGCAAGATCATGCGCCACAAGACCAAGCAAATGTGGCTGGAGGGAAAGTTTAGGGTTCTTTCGGAGTTCTCGCGGGAAAAGAACGGCGCGTCATCGCAGTGCGGTGCTGAAAGCCAGGGGTCTTTCGAGGCATTGAAAGCGCGGTACAACCTCACCGGCACTGAATCGTACAACCTGGTGGAAGCCGGATTGGATTCGCTCGACCTGGTTGTGTTCATGCACGAAATCAAGGAGCTTTTGAAGGACAAGGGCGCCGAGATGCTGGCTAGGCAGGTAGATATCGGCCTCATTCAGCGCGTCAGCGTAGCCGACCTGTTTCGACTGGCCGAACAGTTGGAACGCGCTCCCGAAGAAGCGCTGGAGGTGTTGCGGAATTCCCTGGCGGCTTTCCGTGAAGAGCAGCGCGAAGCGGAGAAGCTGATGATGAGTAACGACAGGAAGCTCATCTTTGAGCCGCCCGCGCCTGTGTTATTGCCTGAAACACCAATCCTCAATCGTGTGCTGCTCACCGGTGGCACCGGATTCATCGGACCGTTCCTGGTGAAGAGTCTACTGGAACAGACGCGTGCGAAAATCCATGTTCTGGTCAGAGCTTCAGACGAATGCCAGGGCCGGCAAAGACTGAGGGCGGCGATGGAATCGATGGGGCCTTGCGCGGCGTCTCTGATGCAGATGTTCGAGTCTCGCGTGATTCCTGTTTGCGGAGATCTGGGCCAGCCCAAGCTGGGACTTGCTCCGGACGTGTGGGACCTGCTCGCAAATGAAATGGACACCGTGTTCCATAACGGCGCAACCGTAAATTACCTGTTCAACTACGACCGGATGCGCGACGCCAACGTGCTGGGGACGAACGAGGTCTTAAGACTCGCGTTTGAAGGCCGTCCCAAGAGCTTCAATTATGTCTCGACAACTTTCGTGTTCGGCTGGGCTGTCAAGAAAGTCTTGTTTGAGACGGACATGAACGAGAACATGGAGCTTTTGGATTTTGGATACAGCCAATCCAAATGGGTAGCAGAGCAGGTGGTGATGGACGCGCGCCGCCACGGTCTTGCTACACGGATTTTCCGGCCGGCTCTAGTGAGTCCCTCCGTTTCAGGCGGAGGCAATAACTTCGATATCGCCGTCCGTTTGGTCGCGTTCATGGTGAATCACGGCATTGGCGTAGATGCCATGAACCAGGTTAGTTTCGTTCCCGCGGATATCGTCGCGAACAATATCGTTGCGATTTCCACCACTCCTGGAACGGCGAATCAGACTTATCACGTGACCCGGGACGATTACGCGAACATGCTGGATATTACCGGACTGATCACCAAGGCCACGGGGCGGCAATTCGAGATATTTAGTCTGCCCGACTTCGTTCCCGAGCTGATCAGAAGATGCAGGAAGGATGATCTGCTTTTTCCGCTACTGGATTTTCTAGTAGGCTCGGTCGACAACATCTCGGCGATGGAATTCAAACGCTATGACAGCTCCTGCTATCAAGCTGCACGGGACGCTTCGGCGTGGGGTCAACCGGATCCGTCTCTCGAAGACACGGTCAACGGCATTTTGAAATTCATGAACCGAAAGGGCATCATCTCGGTGGCGCCGCGGGA
>DASYNU010000002.1:0-69377 GCA_036008345.1 Bryobacteraceae bacterium | reverse complement strand
GTCCCAGAGCCCCGAGCCCCCAGCCCCCCGGTCCCCAGCCCCCAGCCCCGAGCCCCCAGCCCCCCGGTCCGCGGCATAAGATAGTGGAGGGGTTTTTGTGGCACACGATTTCACCAGACGTCATTTCTTCTACGGTTCGCTATTGGCGGGCGCTATTCCTACCGCCGGATTCGGGAGCGTTCCCTCTCTGCGGGCACTCGGCTACAAATCGCCCAATGAGAAGTTGAATATCGCTTCCATCGGCGCGGGCGGCAAAGCCTCGAGCGATATTAGTGGCTGTGCCAGCGAAAACATCGTCGCGCTCTGCGACGTGGACGAACTGCGTGCCTCCGGCAAATTCAAGCAGTATGAAAAGGTTCCAAAGTACAAAGACTTCCGCAAAATGCTGGACGAACAAGGCGCCGCGATCGATGCCGTCATCGTCGCCATTCCCGACTTCATGCATGCCACAGCCGCCATGTGGTGCATGGAGCGCGGCAAGCACGTGTACGTGCAGAAGCCGCTGACCCGTACGATTTGGGAAGCGCGTCAGCTTCTGGAAGGCGCGAACAAATACAGAGTAGCCACCCAAATGGGCAATCAAGGTTATTCGAACGAGGGCACGCGCCAAGCGGCCGAAATGATCTGGGCCGGCGAGATCGGAAACGTCACCGAAGTGCACGCCTGGACCGATCGTCCTATTTGGCCGCAAGGGCTGACCCAAATCCCAGCATCCGAGCCAGTTCCCGACACCCTCGATTGGGATCTCTGGCTGGGCATCGCGGACAAACGTCCGTATACGTCGGGCGGGCCCGATTACAAGTCGCCCCTGAACGGCCACTTCTATCAACCCGGCAACTGGCGCGGCTTTTACGATTTCGGATGTGGCGCGCTCGGCGACATGGCCTGCCACATTCTGGGCGCACCCAACATGGCGCTCCAATTGGGAGCTCCCTCGAGCGTGGAATGCATCAGCAAGGAGGGCCCCAGCGATTTCATGTTTCCCGCAAAATCTGTAATCCGGTATGATTTTCCGGCGCGCGGCTCCATGCCGCCCGTGAAACTATTCTGGCACGACGGATTGAAAGAAACGCCCACCATCCCCGGAGTCCCCGAAGGCGAGCTTCTGGGCGATCTGCCGTCCGCCCGCCGGCCCGAAGGCGCGCCTACCCCACCCCCTGCACCGCGCACTGGCTTCGTCGGCAACGTATTTGACTACGAGAAATATCAGGCCATGTTGAGCGCCGCCGACAAGCGCGTCCCGCCGCCCGACGGCAGCCTGTTTATCGGCGACAAAGGCATGCTGACCACCGGCACTTACGGCGAGGCCACCAGGCTCGTTCCCGTGGACAAGATGGCCGATTATCATTTCCCACCCGAGGTGCTCACCCGCTCGCCCGGCCACTATCGCGATTGGATTCGCGCCTGCAAGGGAGGCGACGCCGCTTGTTCGAATTTCAACGTGGCCGTTCCTTTTGTGGAATGGATGCTGCTGGGAGTGATCGCGCTCCGCGTGGAAGGCAAGCTGGAATGGGACGCCGCGAAAATGCGTTTCACCAACAACCCGGAAGCGAACAAATATCTCAAACCCACCTTCCGCAAAGGCTGGTCGCTAACCTAGTAAGAATAACCCTGGGGTGAGCGCCAAGCCGAATCCGTGCCGCATTTGATGTGGGGCAGGCGCTTTCGCCTGCCAACCGGCCACGAATTAGTCCATGCGGTCAGAACAAAAATCTGATCACTGGTGACCCACTGCACCGCCGGCTCGGGATTCCCCCGTAATTCGTACCTTGCGGAAATCCCCGGTCTCATCGAATGAACCGAAGCCAACCCGGCCGTGCCGCAGGCTCAGATCGTACGCCTCCAGGCTCGGGTTGCTCTTCCCGTTCACTTCAACGTAGCAGCGTCCTGAATCGCCTTCGTAGACTAATTTGACCGGAGTCCACTCCTGAGTCGGCAGCGCAGCCGGGCCATCCAGGGGCGAGATACGCACGCGTTCGCCACCGAATACGTGGAACATCCCGTTATGCATGGTCTGTGTCACCTCTGGATCGATCGAGAGATGCGCATAGTCAAAGTGAGACTCATCCTGCCACGCGTACACCAGGATCAGGCTGCCCTGGTTGCGCCGTACTTCCGCCTCCACCGTCACGCGCCCGAAAGGTTCCGTTTCCGCCAGGGCGAATTTTTGCGGCCGCCGCGGCAATCCGGGAGGCGGCTCACCTGACACCAGCAGTTTAAACTGGTCGCCAACAACGGACCAGTCCGAAGCCCGTTGAACAGTCCAGTGGTAACCGAGAGCTTCAATCGTATCTGCGCCCAACACAGTTGAAACCACGAGCACAGCTAGCAGCGCCGCTCTCATGCATGCATCTCAGCTATCAATGTGCCCGCAAAAAAATCGATCCATAGCCAGCTTGTACTTCCCCGCCAAATCGCGCGATAGATTTCGCATCTCGTCCTCCGGCATGGGCGTAAAGCTCTTGGCCACGTGAACGTTCTCGTCGATATACGCAAGCTTCGGCATACCAATCACAGCGGCAGCTATTGGAAGCGACATCGCATAGCGGACTAGCGTATTCGCTGGCGCCGCGCCCGAAAGCTTCTCCTGACCAAAAACCTTCATCGCCGTAATGCCCATGTTCTTGCTTTCCGCAACCGGCAGGGCGATGGTCTCGAAGCACTCGTTCCAGGGATCGTGAAAGCTCTTAGTGGGTCCCACGCGCGCCGCGTTCAGCGCCATCTGGGTGCAATCGAAATCATTATGCTCCAGCGCTGCCTTCAGCACGTGCGGATCGTTGTGGCAAGTAACGCCGATGAAGCGCGTCACCTTCTCATCCCGCAGCTTATAAAGCGTCTTGAGAACACCGTCGGCTGCTTCCACCGCTTTGAGATCTTCTTCATCCATCAGCCCGTGTACATGGATCAAGTCCAAATGGTCGGTCTGTAACCGCTTCAGGCTTCCTTCGATAATCCGCAGCGCCTCGTCACCTTTGCGCCGCTCCACTTTGGTTACCAGGAAGACGCCTTTGCGCCGTGACTTCATCACTCCGCCTACCCACGTTTCGCTCACGCCGTCACCATAGGAGTAAGCGGTGTCTACATAGTTGATACCCAGATCCAGCGCCCGGTTGAGCGCCGCCTGGCCCTTCTCTTCATCTTTGTACATCAGCAGCCGGCTGCCGCATCCCAGCCCGAGAATGGATACCCGTTGTCCTGTTCGCCCCAGAACACGAGTCGGCATGGCGCCGTCCTCCGCCCTCAACGCGCCGCTGGCTGCCAGGCCCGACGCCGCAGCCGTCTCCAAAAACCTTCGCCTAGAAACGCTCATATTGCAACAATAGTAACCGAACGCGACCTTGGGTGGTCCCCGCGCGTTACCGAACCGCGACCGTGAGGGAGTCGGTGCTCGGACGCACCTCGGCCCGCGCATCGCGCCATGCAATCCTGAAAGCTGATGGCCGTCCTCTTAAGCTGTTCCTCCATCCGCAAATCCTTCGGCACCCGCGTCCTGTTTGAGAACCTCTCGCTCACTCTTTCCGAAGGCGATCGGACCGGCTTGATCGGCCCCAACGGTAGCGGCAAAACCAGCTTGCTCGAAATCCTGGCCGGGAACCACCTGCCCGATTCGGGCGACCGCGCCATCCGAAAGCACAGCCGCTTGGCCTACGTCCCCCAGGATTCTCTGTTCGCGCCGGAAGACACCGTAGCGTCAGTCCTCCAAGCTGCATTGAAGGACGTGCACCTGGAAGAACGCGAGAAAGCCGTTCGCATTGAAATGATGCTGCGCCGTGCCGGATTTGAAGATCCCGCGGCGCTCGCCGCCTCACTCTCTGGTGGATGGCGAAAGCGCCTCGCAATCGCCGCGGCGCTAGTTACGTCGCCGGATGTCCTCCTGTTAGACGAGCCCACCAATCACTTGGATCTCGACGGCATCCTCTGGCTGGAGAGCGCCATAGCCGCCGCGAATGCTTGCCTGGTGGTTACGCATGATCGATATTTTCTGGAGAACGTTGCCACGCGAATGGTAGAGGTCAATCCCGCGTATCCCGGCAGCGCTTTCAATGTAAACGGCAACTACAGCGAGTTCCTGGAACGCCGAGAAGAGTTTTTCGAGGCAGCCTCCAAGCAGCGGGAGTCTCTCGCCACTAAAGTTCGAAGAGAAGTGGAATGGCTGCGGCGCGGACCCAAAGCCCGTACAGGCAAATCCAAAGCGCGCATCGATGCTGCTGGACGCTTGATCGATCAATTCTCTGCCGCCACAGCTCGCAGCCGCACAGCCACAGCCAAAATCGATTTCACTGCGTCCGAGCGCAAGACCAAAGTGCTGATTGAGATGGAAGACATCGGAAAGACGCTGGGCGGCCGAACGCTTTTCCGCGACTTGAGCCTGACCCTTTCGCCGGGCGTGAGAGTGGGACTGGTGGGATCCAACGGCAGCGGCAAAACTACATTGCTCAAGATTCTGGAAGGCTCGCTGGATCCCGGCCAAGGGACCATCCGCCGCGCGGATCTCCTGAAAGTGGTGAGCTTCGCTCAGGATCGCACTGAACGCCTGGATCTTGAAATCAGCCTGCGCCGCACTCTGTGTCCCGACGGCGATTCGGTGATTTATCGCGGGCATCCCATTCATGTGGCGGGCTGGGCGAAGCGGTTTCTATTCCGGTCGGACCAGCTCGAGATGCCCGTATCCAGCCTCTCGGGCGGCGAGCGAGCGCGCGTTCTGATCGCCCGGCTAATGTTGCAAACAGCCGACGTCTTGTTGCTCGACGAACCCGCCAACGACCTGGATATCCCCACGCTCGAAGTCCTCGAGCAGAGCCTGCTCGAATTTCCCGGCGCCATTGTACTGGTAAGTCATGACCGCTATTTGCTCGACCGCGTGTCCACTGTCGTAATCGGCCTGGATGGTTCGGGCGCTGTGGGCGCCTTCGCGGATTATTCACAATGGGAGGCATCCCGCGGCGAGCGCATTGTGGAGAAGCCCGCAGTGAAGGAGCGTGATGCGCCCGCGCCCTCGCCGCAAAAAAAGTTGTCCTACATCGATCAGCTCGAATGGGATGCCATGGAAGAGAAAATTGTCGAAGCAGAGAGGGAACTGGCCGCCTGGCATAATGAAGTTCAGGAAGCTGCCTCAGATGCCAATCGATTGCCGCGGGCCTTTGAAAAACTCCAGCAGGCGCAAACGCGAGTGGACGAGTTGTATCATCGCTGGGCCGAACTGGACGCGAAAGTCGCCAAATAAATGCGGGCCTCCTTGCCGAACCGCGACCGTAAGGGAGTCGGTGCCTTGCTCCCACAAACGAGGTATTTCTAAATCCCAATCATGAGGGATTCAATCCGTGGTCTGTTTATACCAAACTTAACCTGTGGATCCAGGTATGCCTGAAACACCCGAAATCAACCCTGCCGCCTTTCCCACTTTGGATGACGCGCAAATTGCTCATCTTGCCCCGTTTGGAGTGGAGCGCCGCGCGCAGGCTGGTGAAATCCTGTTCGAGCAGGGAGACACCGGCCGCGGCGTCTTTGTCGTGCTCGATGGCAGCCTGGAGATCATCGGCGTTTCTAACGCCGCTGAGGCCGTTCTCCGGATAATCGGCCGCGGGAACTTCACCGGCGAAGTAAGCCTGCTTTCAGGCCGCCGCGCTCTGGTCCGATGCCGGGCGCGCGAAGTCAGCAAAGTACTGGAAATCCAGCGCGCAGATCTTCACCGGATGATGCAGACCGATGCTGCGCTCGGTGAGATTTTCCTCACGGCATTCATACTGCGCCGCGTGTATCTCATCGATCATGCGGTGGGCGATGCCATCCTGATCGGATCTAACCTTTCGAGCGACACCTTACGTCTCCGAGCGTTTCTAGGTCGCAACGGCCATCCCTATTCGTACATCGATGTGGAGCGCGAAACCGACATCCAAAGCGTTCTCGACCATTTCGCTATTCGCGTCACTGACATCCCCGTGCTCATCTGCCGCGGCCAACTGGTGCTTCGAAATCCCACCAATGCCGCAGCGGCCGCGTGCTTCGGATTGAATGCGGGAATCGACGACGATGGTGTGTCCGACCTGGTTGTGATTGGCGCTGGACCTAGCGGCCTGGCCGCCGCGGTCTACGGCGCGTCCGAGGGATTGAACGTGCTCGTAATCGAGAGCAATGCGCCGGGCGGCCAAGCCGGGTCCAGCTCTCGAATCGAAAACTATCTGGGATTCCCTACCGGCATCTCCGGCCAATCTCTCGCGAATCGCGCGTTCGTGCAAGCCGAGAAATTCGGGGCGCGCATTTCCATCGCACGAGCCGCTTCCGCGCTCAAATGCAGCCGCACGCCGTACACCGTGCAGTTGGACGACGGCGGATCGGTGCAAGCCCGCAGCATCATCATCGCGTCCGGGGCCCAATATCGAAGACTGAATCTTCCCAACCTGGCTCAATTTGAAGGGGTTGGCGTTTACTACGGCGCCACGCAGGTTGAATCGCAGCTTTGCCAGAATCAGGAAGTCGCTATCGTTGGAGGTGGAAACTCGGCCGGCCAAGCGGCCTTGTACCTTGCCGGATTCGCCAAACGTGTTCTTCTTTCGGTCCGTGGTCCTGGCCTTGAGGACAGCATGTCGCGCTATTTGATCGCCCGCATTGAAGCGTGCCCGAATATCACGCTCCGGCCTTTCACCGAAATTAACGCACTCGAAGGCAATGGACATCTCGAGCGTGTACAATGCCGCAATACCAAGACCGGGGCCACCGATGCCCACGATATCCGTCACCTGTTCCTAATGACCGGCGCCGATCCGAATACGTCCTGGTTAGGTGGATGCCTGGCGCTGGATGCCAAGCAGTTTATCCGAACCGGCACCGACCTTGGATCTGACTGGCCCCTGCGCCGCGCCCCCTTTCTTCTCGAAACCAGCCGCCCCGGCATTTTCGCGGTAGGCGACGTCCGCGCCGGAAGCACAAAGCGCGTAGCCTCAGCCGTGGGCGAAGGATCCATGGCCGTCCAATTCGTCCACAAAGTTCTAGCAGAATAACTCCGTCCTGCTTCTGCGTCCTGCTTTTGCGTTCCGCCGCCTGCCGCCTGCCGCCTGCCCTCTGCCGCCTGCCTTCTGCTTTCTGCCTTCCGCAGCCTGCAGCCTGCAGCCTGCCTCCTGCGGGCCCCGTCTGCTACACTTGCGTTTCATTTCAGTGAAACGCACCGTACTCCTCTACGCTCTCCCCATGTTGTTCTGCTTGGCAGTTCACTGGCTCGATCTCAAAACTTGGTTTCTCGGCGACGATTTCGCCTGGCTCGGCCTCCGCCTCGAGCTGCACACTCCCCGCGATCTCGTTCACATCCTGTTCAGGCCCGAAGCGCAAGGTACCGTCCGCACGCTCAGCGAACGGCTCTTCTTCCTGGTCTTCTATTCCGTCTTCGGACTCCACGCGCCCCCTTTCCGCATTTGGGCCTTCCTCACGCAGTTCGCGAACATTGCGCTGCTGGTTAGAATCGCCCGCCGACTGACTGGATCCACCGCTGCCGGGCCCATTGCCGCGATGCTCTGGACAGCCAATGCCGGGCTGGCCTTGGCGCTCGGCTGGAGCGCCGCGTACAACGAGATCGCTTTCGCCTTTTTCATCCTGCTGGCTTTCTATTTATACCTGCGGCACATCGACACCGGTGAACAAAAATACTGGATCTGGCAATGGCTGGTCTTCCTCCTCGGATTTGGCGCGCTCGAATTGAACGTAATGTATCCGGCGCTCGCTGCTAGCTACGCACTCCTCTGCGCCCGCCCCTATTTTCGGAAAACGCTGTTTCTGTTCATTCCTTCCGTCCTGTTTACAACAGTGCACTTCATCTTTGTTCCTGCACCAACGGATCCTTATTACCAAATGCATTTCGCATCCAGCCTCCCTATGCTCTTCGCCTATTGGGGATTCACTGTCGGTGCATTGCGGCAAGCCCCGGTGGATTGGCGCCCGCTGTGGCTGGATCTCGGCACCGCGATATTCATCAGCGTCGGCCTGGCGCTGTTTTCGTGGAGGAAACTCCGTAGCGGAAATCTGCTGCCCTTGTTCTTCGTAGGCTGGTTCGTCCTGGTGATCCTGCCAGTGTTACCGCTGAACCACCACTTCACTGAGTACTACGTGACAGTCCCCGCCATTGGACTGGCGCTGCTTGGCGCCTGGGCCGTCGTCGAAGCGCGCGGCCTGGCCCTCGTTATCGCTATCCTGCTCACGGCACTCTACCTCTTTGTCTCGATCGCCGACATTCACGCGGCCGAGAAATTCAATTACGAACGCGCGCGCCGAGTGAAATATTTGGTGACGGGTCTTGAGGCGCTTCCAAAATCTGATTCCGCGAAGAAGCTCCTGTTGGCGGGAGTCGATAACGACCTGTTTTGGAGCGGGCTATACGGCGATCCGTTCCGCCTGATCGGCCTCAGCCAGATCTATATCGTTCCGGGTTCCGGGAAAAACATCGATCCGCATCCGGAATGGGGCGGCATCGCGCGATTCGTTATCAGTCCGCAGGAAGCTGTTTTAGACGTGAAGAGCCACCAGGCGATCGTTCTCCAGCCCGAGGGTCGCCACCTGCGAGATGTTACCAGCATTTATCTACCGAAGCTCGAACAAGCACTCAACGGAAAGAGCTTCGACCGCGTCGATGTCGCAAATCCAAACGACGCGGGCCGCCTTGGACCCACCTGGTATCCCTCCGAGTCAGGGTTCCGCTGGATGCCCAAAACGGCCACATTGAAAATCGTGCGCCCCGCCCAAACCGGGCAGGTGCTGAAGATCAAAGGATACTGTCCAGCCGCAGTGGTCGCTGCAGGCCCTCTCGAAGTGTCGTTCCGCGCGGAGGGCGTTTTGATCGGCGCAGCCTCACTGAGGCAGCCGGATCAGTTTCAGTGGCAGTTCCCGCTGCCATCTCAGCTAGTCGGCCAATCCACAATGGAGCTCGAAATCGAAGTCAGCCGAACCACCCAAGTTGCAGGCGATCCACGGGTGTTCGGTTTGACCTTCGGCACATTCACGATCGAGTAACTGTAAACTAACAGTTACTCTACACCACGCACCATGGCTTTCATCTGCAATATTTGCGGCGCTCACAACCACATCGAACTATTGGAAACCGAACCCGCGAGTTGCGCCTGCGGATCGAACGTACGCCTGCGCGCCCTGATTCACCTGCTCTCCATCGAGCTATTCGGACAGGATCTCGTTCTGGCGGAGTTTCCGAAACTGAAAGCTATCCGAGGCCTAGGCATCAGTGACCAAGCCGGCTACGCCCGAATCTTAGCGGATAAATTCGACTATACCAACACCTTTTACGATCGCGAACCGCATCTCGATCTCTCCGAGCCACATCCTGAGCTCTACGGAACGTACGATTTCATTCTCTTGGCCGACGTCATTGAACACATCGCGCCACCCATCGAGCGCGCCCTCGAAGAGGCCTGCCGGCTGCTCAAGCCTCACGGTTTTCTCGGCATCACCATTTTCTGCAACCCAATCGACCAAATGCGCGAGCATTTTCCCGAACTAAACGAATTCAAAATCGTCCCTCTAGGAAAATCGCCTGTGCTAGTCAACCGCCGAAGCGACGGGACCCTCGAAATCCGCGATGACCTGGTCTTCCACGGCGGCCCGGGCGCCACGCTTGAAATGCGCGAATTCGGCATCACGGAGTTGACCGCCAAGTTGCTAGCTGCTGGATTCCTCGATGTTCACCTCCTCACCGACAACCTGCCGCGCATCGGCATTTTCTTCGATCAGCATGTCTCCCAGCCTTTGATTGCGCGGAAGCAGCCATTCGTCATGGATAAGTGCGTCCGTAGTCAAATGATCGATGAATGGCGCGCTCTCGGAAACCAAGCCGCACACCAGCACGAGCGCGCGCAACAATTAGCAGATCAAATCCGCTTAGCCGCCGATTCCCGATGGCTCCGGCTAGGAAGAAAGCTAGGATTAGGCCCGAAATTCGAACCATAACGGAGTCGGTGGTTTTTCACTTCCTCAACCCCGGATCCAACTGATACGCCCGATCCAACTCTCTCTGGGCCTCCGCATCCTCACCCACCTGGTGCAGCGACAACGCCAGGTTGTAATGCGCCACGGCATAACCCGGCTTCAACAACACCGCCTGCTTCAGCGCCTCGCGCGCCTTCCGCGGATCGCCCGCCTCCAGCCAAACCAATCCAAGATTGTTGTAGGCTTCCGCCGATCGCGGCTTTCTCCGGATAGCCTCGCGATACACCGCGGCAGCATCCGCATAGTTCTTCTCGCGCATCAAAATCAGACCAAGCTGCATGCGCGCCTCGAAATGATCCGGATCAATCGAAATAGCTTCCGTCAGTTCTTTCCCGGCGGCATCCAGCTGTCCCGATCCCGCCAGAACCAGCGCGTAATTATAGTGCGCATCAGCCGCATCCGGATCGGCGAGCGTAGCTTGCCGCAGTTGCTCCGCACTCTGCCCGGCCTCGCCACTGCGGGCATACAGGATCCCCAAAGCCATGTGCGCAGCCGCGGAATCCGGCACCAATTCCAGCGCGCGCAAGTACGTGGACTTCGCTTGCTCCGGCTTATTCGCTTTCTCATACGCAGCGCCATCCAGCAGCAGCTTCTGAACCTGATCGCGCAGCGCCCTCTGCTGGTGCTGCTTCGAAACCGCTTGCATCTCATTCGCCGCGGCCTCGTTCTGCCCCTCTTTCTTCAACGCCACGCCCAGCCCGTACTGCGCGCGCTCATAATCCGGCCGGATGGCCAGCGCGCGCCGAAACGCATCCACGGCAGCATGGCTATCGCCATTCGATTTCAGCGCCAGTCCAAGATCGCACCAGGCGATCGGATTATCCGGCATCAACTTCGCCGCGACCTTGAATTCCTCCAGCGCCTGCGTCTCGTCCCCATTCCGTCGCAGTGCCACGCCTAGACTCTGATGCGCCGGCCCGAACTCGGGCTGAATCGCGATGGCCTGCCGGAATTGCACCACCGCTTCTTTTGTGTCCCCCTCCTGCCCCAGTGCGACGCCGTGGTAATAACGGCTCTCGGCATCCTTAGGACGCAGTGGAAGGCATTTTCGAAATTCCGCAACTGCATCCGCCGGCTGCCCACTTTGGAGATAAGCGCGCCCCAGCGAACATTGGATCCCGGCATCGCCAGGACGCAACTGATCGGCCGCGCGTAACTCTACCAGCGCCTCTTTCACATCAGTCTGCGCCAGCAGGATCGCGCCCAGATTAAAGTGGGTTCCGGCGTCTTTAGGATCCAGTTCCAGTGCCCGGCGATACAGCGCCATCGCGTCCGGCCACTTTTGGGCCCGCGCGGCTTCCACAGCCTGGGCACGATATTCGCCCGCAGTTTGCGCCAGTGCAGCGGCGCTTGCTAGTAGCACCGCCGCGATTGAAAAATACGCCTTGAATCTAAAACACAAACTTCAAGCTTAACTGCCCGATGCGCGGGGCGCGAGCGCTGGTAACCACTCCGAAGTTGCTGCTGGCGAAATTCCCCGACGGATTGTTGAACTGTGCGTGATTGAAGATGTTGAAGAACTCGGCGCGGAACTCGACGGCGGTCCGTTCGGTAATAGCAGTCGTCTTCTCCAGCGCGAAATCTGTGTTGAGCAGACCCGGCCCGTGGAAGAATCGCCGGTTCGCGCTGCCGAATGTTCCTGGTGTTTGTGCAGCGAAAGCGCCAGGCAAGAAATATGTGTTGGGACCGTTCGGGCCAGGGTTCCGTGGATTTTGGATCTGAACCGGACCAATCACGTTTGGCGTGTCCGTGCCGCCGCTGCCTACCAGTGAGATGTCCAACCCGCCTTCGCTTAAGCCGATGGGGAAGCCAGAGGCGAAACGGCTGATGCCCACCATGTTCCATCCGTTGACCAGCCTTCTAGGCGCATGGCTGAAGGCTCGCGCGAACGGGATGGCCCAGTTGTAGCTCACTACGAAATTGTTAGTGATGTCGAACGAAGACAACGCGCGGCTCAGCCCGTAGTTCGTGAAGTTCACCAGATCGCCGAAGCCGGAGGCGTCGTCAATCGACTTCGAATAAGTGTAGGCAGCCAGGAATGTGACATCGCCCGCTTTTCGCTCCACGCTTACTTGAAGCGAATTGTAGTTCGAGTTGGAAATGTTAGCCGTGAACGTATTGCCGGATCCGAAAGCGGGCCCTAAGGCGTTGCGGGTGCCGAAAACTTGCTTTCCATTCGGCAAAGTAAATGTCGCCGATTCCAAGCCCGGTCCGCATGTCGGCGTCGCCCCCTCCTGAACTAACTGCAGACACTCGGCGGGATCTCCGGGGTTCGCTTCGCGTTGCGAAATGAGGCGGTGACCCTCGGTCCCCACATAGGCTAGAGTCATCACCGTATTGCGCGACAGCTCACGCTGGATGGAAAAGTTGAAATGCTCCGCATACGGCAGCCGGTTGTGGATGTCATATCCGGGCGAGGCGGAGATCGGCAGATAGGTGGAGTAATTGAGAGTCTTGTTCGCGGGCGACCCTGGAACCGGGAAGGTGAACGGGAAGCGCTGCGTCTGCGAAGTGCCATCCGAGCGATTCTGGAAGGGAGTGGCGAACATGGTCGGAGTCGGGCTCACCCAATAAAGTCCGAACGGAGCGTCGCCCACTTCGTAAAACAGATTCAAGTCTTCGATGGAAGTGTAGTAGATACCGTATGCGGCGCGGATGCTTGTTTTGCCTGGCCCGCCAGTCAGCTTCGAAAGAAAACCGTCTTTGAAATCGGGCGAATAAGCGATACCCACACGCGGAGCCCAGTTGTTGTAGTGCGTCGGCGCCAGCGTGCTGGGGATGCCCGGATCGCCCGGCACCACCCAACCCTTGGGTGCCGTCGGGAACTGCGTCGACTGCTCGCCCGGCACGATGGTCTCGATCTTGCCCTGTGTGTCGTACCACGGCATGCTCACTTCCCAGCGCAGGCCGAGGTTAACAGTGAAATTCGGCTTCAATTTGTACACGTCCTGGACGTAAGCGCCGCCGTAGCGCGTACGCGAATCCAGAAACTGTTGGCTGCATTGGTTGTAGCTGGTCGGCGCGCCAATCAGAAAATCCGCGAAGTCAATGCCTGTCTCCAGCCCGTTGAAGGTAAAATCTCCGTTGGGTGCACAAGTGTTTCGCTCGTTGATCTGCAAGTACCGGAACTCGCCTCCGAACTTCAGTTGATGTTTGCCGATCACCTTCGACAGATTGTCGGAAAACTGCCAGGTATTGTCGGGCTGCCCGGTTGTCAGCGTCGGTACGCCAATCGAGAAGTTATTGAAGTACAGCGGCGGTACAGTTTGCGGGAAGCCGGCAGGCCCGGACGGAATGATGCCCAGCGTACCAGGCCCAGTTACGAAGCCGAGAGACGACAGGCTGGCAAAGCTGCCTGCAGGCTTGGTTGTAGTTGTCACGGTTCGAAAGAAGCTCACCCGCAACTCATTCACCATCGTTGGACCAAAAGTCTTAACGTTACTCAGAGTCCCGAGATGAACACTGGTCGGCGTAATAGCCGGGAAACCAGGAACACTCGCGGCCGCCAACGGGGCGTACACGCTCGACCAGTCGTTGTGGTAGTAGAACGACCAGTTACCTGTCTTCTGATTGTTGAAGTCCACGCGCTGGCCAATCTTGTCGTCGTTGATCGTCCCCTTTTGGCTGGCGTCCGCGAACCCGCCCGGCTGATTTGGCGCGGGAATGTACGGCAACAGGCCAATCGACGGTGCCGACCACGCTGATTTTGGAATCACGCCATTCGGGAACACAGAATTGTATGGTTCCCCATTTTGGACCGGATAACCCAGCCGCTGCGAAAGCACCTGCGCCCAGTAAGCGCCCTGAACGGAGCCTGTGAATGCGTTCGCACCAAAGTCCCCTGCGCGCTGTGCGTCTGTCGGTACCGATACCAAACCGGTGCTCGCGCCCGCCACCTGCCGCGTCCCTTGATAATCTGTGAACCAGAAAATCCGGTTCTTCCAGAACGGTCCACCCACCGCATATCCGAACTGGTTTTGCCGCAGCTCGGCCTTAGTCGGGTCAAAAAAGTTGCGCGCATCAAAATGATCGTTGCGCAGGAACTCGAAGGCAGATCCGTGAACGCCGTTGGTACCCGATTTGGTAATGGCGTTCATCACGCTGCCGCTAAACCGCCCGTACTCGGCGTCGAAGCTATTCGTGATCAAGCGAAATTCGGCAATCGAGTCCAGGTTGGGAATGAGACCCGCGCCCAGGTTTCGTCCTTCGCTGACGTCGCTGCCATTCACCAGAAATGCATTCGCAGTTTCGCGCTGACCGTTCACCGAAACGTTACCGGCCGAGAGGTCGCCCGATACCGGCCGATCCTGTTGCATCGCTCCGGAAGTCACCGGAATCACGCCCGCTTGCAGCCCCAGCAGATCGATATAGCTGCGCCCATTCAAAGGCAGCGACAAAAGCTTCTTGGTCTCAATCACATCGCCCAGCTGCGTCGATTCCGTCTCCACTTGCACCGCGTTCGCTTCCACGCTCACTGCTTGCTTGATGGTGCCCACTTCCAGAGCAACATCGATTTTCAATCGATCGTTCACCTTCACGTCGATCCCCGTAGTCTGGAAATCCTGGAAGCCGGTAGCGCTTGCCGATACCGTGTAGGTCCCTGCCGGTAGCGCGAGTAATCGATACTCGCCATCGGGCCCCGAGGTGGTTTCCTTCACCAGATTTGTTTCTACGTTGGTCGCCGTGACCTTCGCGCCGGCCACCACTGCCTGTGATTTGTCTCGAACGAACCCAAATATCGAGCCCGTAACATCGGCCCTTAAGACTGCGGCGCAGAAGACGATCAGCGCGACAATCCGAATAGTATTACGTTTTCGTAATCCACGCACCCCTGTGTTCATGGGAGCGATTATGATATGACATACACCACGATGTCAATCAAATTACGCTTCTCTCTCAACGCGATGTTTCTTCTCGCCATCGTTGGCGCTCAGGCCGCCACTCTAAAGCCAATCTTTCCACCAGGCGTCAAACCAATCGGTCCCTACAGTCCTGGCATCGTTGCCGGGGACTACCTCTACGTGTCGGGTCAGGGAGCCAAACGAGCCGACGGGACTTTTCCCTCCGGCGCAGCCGCGCAAACCCGCGAGTGTCTCGACAAAATCAAGACCATCGTCGCCGAAGCCGGATTCCAAATGGAGGGCATGGTTTACTCGCAGGTCTACGTGCGCGATGCGGCGGCGTTCGCGGAAGTCGAAGAGGCCTGGGCGCATTATTTCCCGAACAATCGCCCGGCTCGCTCCATCATTGGCGTGGCTAATCTGCCGGACAACACTCCCGTGGAAGTGAACGCAGTTCTAGTTCGCGATCCCGCCACAAGAAAATCCATCTTCGAGGGGACACACGTTGCAGCAGGCGATGCCCCTTGGCCCGTTCCGGATGCCGTACTCACCGCCGACCGCGCATACATTTCAGACTGCCGCGGCACCGGTGCGAGCGACATTTCCGCCGAAGTGAAAGCCGCGCTCGACCGCATGGGAGCAGTTTTGAAAGCTGCCGGCCTGGATCATCGCAATATGGTCTTCATAAATCCGTACATGCTCGATTCCGTCGGCTACGACGTAATGGGCCATGTCTACGCACAATATTTCGAGTTCGGCAACACTCCAGCGCGAGCCACCATCAACGTAGCCGCGCTCCCTGGAGGCGCGCACATCGAGTTCACCGGCATAGCCGTTCGCGATCTCAGCAAGCGCCTCGCCGTTCGTCCCAAAAACATGCCGCCCAGCCCCACCGCCAGCCCCTGCGTCTTCGCCGGCGATACGTTCTACTGCTCCGCCAAGTCCGGATTCATCCCCGGCCCGCACAGCGGGATTTTTGCCGAGACGGTGGAAGGCCAGACTCGCATGAGCATGCGCAACCTGCTGGATGGTCTGGAAGAAGCCGGACTCGGTTTCGAAAACGTAGTTGCCGCCAACGTCTACCTCGACGATGTCCAGGATTTCTCGAAGATGAATAGCATTTACAAGCTCTTCTTCGGCGACACTCCTCCCACCCGAACCACCGTCCAGCAGCGTGCCGCTGTGGAGCACAAGACGCAGACACGCGAAGGATATCCCGCCCTGGAACAGATCTCCATCGTCGCCGTGAAGGGCCCGGCGAAATATGAGTTGAAAGCCAAGTCGTCCAAGTTCTGGGATCTCGTCGCACCCAATACCAAACTCGAAACCATCGCCAAGGGTTTCGGGTTCACCGAAGGCCCGGTCTGGGACGAGCGCGGCTTCCTTTACGTCAGCGACGAAGTCACCAACAAAATATTCAAATTGTTTCCCGACGGCCATCACGACGATATCGTCAGCCTGGGTGACCCCGACGGCAACACCTACGACAAACAGCACCGCCTCATCGATTGCGCCAGCGTCCTGCGCGCCATCATCGCCGTCGAGCCCGATGGCAAATACAAAGTCCTGACGGATCGCTATCAAGGCAAGAAATTCAACAGCCCCAACGATGTCGTCCTGGGCCCCGATGGCGCGCTGTATTTTACAGACCCCACGCTCGATCTCGTCAAAGGCGAAAAGCAGGAGCTGCCATACCAAGGCGTCTTCCGCCTGGGTACGGACGGCAAAGTTCGCCTGCTGATCAAAGATATGGCCCAGCCCAATGGCCTCGCATTTTCACCCGACGGCCGCAAGCTCTACGTGGATGACAGCGAGCGCAAAGAGATCCGCGTCTGGGATGTCACGCGAGATGGCGGTGTTCGCAATGGCCGCCTGTTCGGGAAACTGGACGGCCCAGGCGACCCCGACGGCATGCGCGTCGATACTGGAGGTAATCTCTATGTTACAGGCCAATCCGGTATCTGGGTCTGGGACGCAAACGGCACCCATTTGGGCACCATCGTGCTCCCCGAACAAACCGCGAACCTCACCTGGGGCGATCCCGATTACGGAACGCTATACATCACATCCAGCACATCAGTCCTCAAGCTCCGCACGAAAGTGACCGGCTTCGTCCCGTACAAATGAGCCCCTGTTCTATTTGTTGATTCTCATGCTTGCGCGGATATCAACAATCCGCTTCATCAGTTTCAACGGCTCAACGGGAGTCTCTTCAAATCCGAAATGCTTATAAAACGATCGGGCCTCGTCGTCGATGGCATCCACAAGAACAGCTTTGGCGCCAGCAATGTCGGCCGCGTTGACGGTCCGTGTCAGCGCGTCTTTCAACAACTCTCCTCCCAGCCCACGGCCCGCCTCCCGATCATCCACGGCGAGTCGGGCAAGCAGCACAACGGGCACTGCAAACCTAGGAGGCATGCCTTCAGAGATGGCAGGAGGGCAATCTGCAAGTTGCACTTCACCATACGTGAGAGCGTAATACCCAACCACTCTGCCTCCGCGATGCACAACGTACGTTTGCGATGAATCCAGAATTTGGTTCTTCAGTGCGTGCCGTCTGAGCCAGGCCTCCAGACTTCGCTTCTTACATTGGAATTGTGTGAGGTCGTGTCCGGCGGCCAGCTTCTCAACTTCGGAGAGAGGAAAGTCAGTCATCCAGCGCCCCGTGTGCCACCAGCACCATCGCACATCAGTACCAAACTTAACATTATTTGCCGTCAATAACTTAGCCGACAGTGCTATTGAAATCACACGCCCTTGACGTACAATGTATGTACGGAGTGAGTATTGCTTTATGCCCTCCACAAAACCAAAACCGAAACGAATCAACATTCGAGCCTCTGTTAATCAGGAAGAGCTAATGAGGCGAGGAGCTGAACAGCGCAATCTGACGCTGACGGATTTCATTGTCACAAGTGCCTGTCGAGAGGCGGAAGAGACGCTCCGAGACCAGCGCGCGTTCAAGTTGCCGCCTGACCGGTGGGCTGCATTTATGGCTGCCTTGGATCATCCGCCTAAGCCTCATCCTAGGCTCCAGAAGCTTTTTAAACAGCCCAGCATTCTCGGCAAGAAAGCCTAGCCCTCGGGACCGTTTAACTCGAATAGGAAGGTTCGGCTCAAGCTAATGCTTGGGTCCGTTTTTTGCTGCCTTTCGGAACTCTCACATGCTACTATCAGCCAGAAGATTCTATCGCCCATGAAAACAGCTCTCTTGTTTCTCTCCTGTTGCCTCCCGGCCCTGCTCGCGCAATCGCAAGATGTCTGCAAAGTAACGCAGCCCACCGCCAGCTTCGCCATCCACCACCTGTCCGGCGAGCCAGATTTGAACGCCGACCCGACCTCCCCATTGTGGTCTTCCGCCGCCCGCGCCGTCATCGTGAAGGATTGCACGCACGTCCTCGATTATCCGGATATCAACTCCACGGTGCGCGGTTTCTGGACCGACAAAGATCTGTATCTCTTATTCGAGTGTCCTTACAAAGTCCTGAACCTCTGGCTGCCTCCCATGGGCGGCGGTCCGCGCAACAAACTTTGGGATCGTGACGTCGTTGAAATGTTTCTCGGTGACGATTGGAAAAACATCCGCCACTACCGTGAGTTTGAAATCGCGCCGACCGGCGATTGGATCGATCTCGCCATCAACCTCGACAAACAAAGTTACGACCAAAGCTGGCGATCCGGTTGGAAGACCATGGCCCGCATCGACAAGCAGGCCAAGGTTTGGTACGCAGCCGCGCGCATTCCACTCTCTGCCATTAGCGACCAGCACGTGAAGGCGGGCACCCAATGGCGCGCCAACCTGTATCGCATCGACGGCGTCGGCGGCGATCCCGAGCGCCATTTCCTGTGCTGGCAACCAACCTGCGTAGTGAACCGCGATCCCAATCACGTTCCAGAAAATTTCGGCAGCATAATCTTCCAGCAATGACGCCACACGTGTACCTTCCAGCTCCCCATACCGAACCGCGACCGGGAGGGAGCGTCTCATACACCCGGTTCCTTTTGATCGGCTCTCTCCTCGCCGCCTCCGCACTCGCCCAAACTCCATCCACCGCAACTCCCAACCCCGTCGAAGCCGGCCGCGCGCGCTTCAACGTTCGATGCGCCGGCTGTCACGGCCAGGACGGTCTCGGAGGCGAGCGCGCTCCCGCCATCGGCCGCGCCTGGCGCTCCCGCATGGAGAGTGAAACCACGTTGCGCGATACCATTCTCCACGGCATTCCCGACGTTGGCATGCCCGCTTTCAACGTGCCCGCGGACGAACTGCAGCAGTTGGTGGCGTTCCTGCAGTCGCGTATCATGCCGCTCGCAAAGACCGCCATCGCTGGCGACGCGCACTCCGGCCAAGCGCTGTTCTTTGGCAGCGGTCACTGCTCGGAATGCCATATGGTGTGGGGGAGAGGCAGCGTGAACGGCCCGGATCTCACCGAAATGGCCAGCAAACTCACGCTGGCTGAAGTTGAAACCAACCTACGCAAACCCGGTACTCGCCGCATCGATGGTTACCATCTCGCCACCGTTCATCTGGCCAAGGGTGGCGATGTGCGCGGTTTCGTCCGCAACGAGAGCAGCGAAGATATCCAGTTGCAGGGTTTCGACGGCCGTCTGCACCTGCTCTGGAAAACGGAAGTCACTCGCGTCGATCGCGAAGATAGTTCCTACATGCCCGCTTGGACCGGCTCGCCCGCCGAAACGCGCGATCTCATCGCGTTTCTCGCCCACGCGCCCGAGTGGAAACCCGATGCCAACGCGAAGCCTGTCGCCGATTCGCCTCAAGGAATCTCGTGGCACGATGTCGCCGAGCCCAAACCGGGTGAGTGGCCCACATATCACGGACAGGAAAACGGCAACCGCTACACCGAGCTCAGTCAGATTAATCCGCGCAACGTTCGCACCCTCGCCCCTAAATGGATCTACTCCATGGGCAACGGCCGCTCGCTCGAAGTCACGCCCGTCGTCGTAGACGGCGTGATGTATGTCACGAAAGTGAATTCCGCCTACGCCCTGGACGCCCGCACCGGCCGCGAGATCTGGCGATACACCCGTCCGCAAACGAAAAACTTAACCGGTGATGCGTCGGGCGGAATCAATCGAGGAGTTGCCGTGTTGGGTGACCGCGTCTTTATCGTCACCGATAATGCACACCTCCTCGCGCTCCACCGGCTGAACGGCGCTCTGCTGTGGGATGTCGAAATGGCCAATTCGCACCAGCACTACGGTTCCACTTCCGCGCCGTTGATCGTCGGCGACCTCGTCATCGCGGGCGTCTCCGGCGGCGACGAAGGCATTCGCGGCCAGCTCGGTGCATTTCGCGCTTCCTCGGGCGAACGCGCCTGGCGCTTCTGGTCCATCCCCGCTCCGGGCGACCCGGAAGCCAGCACCTGGGTTGGCCGCGCGCTCGAACATGGCTGTGGCGCCACCTGGCTCACCGGCACCTATGACCGTGAGACCGACACTCTGGTCTGGCCCATCGGAAATCCATGTCCCGATTTCAACGGAGATGAGCGCAAAGGCGACAACCTCTACACCGATTCCGTAATCGCTCTCGACCCGCGCAGCGGCAAGCTCAAGTGGTATTACCAGTTCACGCCGCACGACCTGCACGATTGGGATGCCACCGAAACGCCTATGCTGGTCGACATGAACTACCAGGGCCAGCCGCGCAAGCTGCTGCTGCAGGCCAATCGCAATGGATTCTTCTATGTTCTCGATCGCACCAACGGAAAATTTCTCGCCGCCAGCCCGTTTGTAAAAAAACTCACCTGGGCCAAGGGAATCGGATCGGACGGACGCCCGCTTCTCTCCGATGGCTGGCAACCCACTGTCGAAGGCACCGAAATCTGCCCCTCCATGGACGGCGCGTCCAACTGGATGTCCACGTCGTACAGTCCGGGCACCGGCCTCTTCTACTTACTCGCGCTCGAGAAATGTAACATCTTCAGCAAGAATTCGGAATGGTGGAAGCAAGGCGAATCCTTCTATGGCGGATCGGCCCGGCCCGTCACTTCCGAGGAGCCACGCAAATACTTGCGCGCCATGGATCCGCAAACCGGCAAGATTGCCTGGGAATATCAGCAATCGGGTCCAGGCGAAGCCTGGGGCGGACTCTTGGCCACCGCGAGCGGCCTGATATTCGTCGGCGATGACGATGGCGCCTTCACCGCTCTCGACTCGAAGACCGGCAGCGAACTCTGGCATATGCCGCTGAGCGCGCGCTGGCACGCATCTCCGATGACTTACATGGTTGACGGAAAGCAATATATCGCGGTTGCCGTCAACTCCACCATCATCGCTTTTGGCTTAAATGAATAATGTAGTGTGGGCAGGTTGGCAACCTGCGCGCCGATTGCCAATCGGCGCAACTTAACGAATTGAGGTAACCTTATGAAACATTTCTCCACCAGACGCCGCTTTTTCGGAAACGCTGTGGCCACTGCCGGACTCCTCGAAGTATCCGCAGTAGCCGGTACCGTCACCGCGCACGCCGAAGGCGAAGACTATTACGACAAGCTCGGCGTAACGAAAATCATCAACGCCGCCGGCACCTACACCATGTTCACTGCATCCATCATGCCGCC
The DNA here is from genome assembly GCA_036008345.1 of Bryobacteraceae bacterium. Classification (GTDB taxonomy): domain Bacteria; phylum Acidobacteriota; class Terriglobia; order Bryobacterales; family Bryobacteraceae; genus Palsa-89. The sequence goes on along the minus strand of DASYNU010000002.1, from coordinate 47,977 downwards.
TTCCGTGCAAGCCGCGGTGGCCAAAGCCGCGAAACATCCCGTGCGCTTGGGCGAGCTGCAGAAAAAAGCCGGAGAGTATCTCGCCACCAAGCTGAAATGCGAAGGAGCGTTAGTCAGCGCCGGCGCCGCCTCCGCCCTCACCTTGGGAACCGCCGCGTGCATGACGGTCGGAAATCGAAAGTCCCCGGAACTCCTCCCCAACGATGTCTCCACTCTGAAGAACGAAGTCATCGTTCAGAAAGCGCACCGCTACGGCTACGACCATGCCATGAAGAACTGCGGCGTTCGAATCGTCGAGGTGGAGACGCTTGAAGATTACGAGCGCGCCTTCACGGATCGCACCGTCATGACTAATTTCTTCAATGCAGCCGAGGAAGGTCAGATCGGCCGCGAAGATTGGATCCGCGTAGCCCACAAACATGGCGTGCCCTGTTTCAACGACGCCGCTGCCGACGTGCCGCCCATCTCCAATCTCTGGAACTACACGCAAATGGGCTTCGACCTGGTGACTTTTTCCGGAGGGAAGGGAATTCGCGGTCCTCAAAACTCGGGGCTCCTGCTCGGCCGGAAAGATCTGATCGAAGCTGCCGCCTGGAACAACAACCCGTTCGATGAAACCGTGGGCCGCGGCATGAAAGTCGCAAAGGAACAAATCGTCGGAATGGTGGCCGCGGTGGATTGGTTCCTAAGCCAGACCGATGAAGGCATGGATACTGAATTTCGCCGCCGCGCGAATCGTATCGCGGCCGAGCTAAAAAGCATTCCCACGCTCACCCACGAAATTCACGTGCCGCCCGTTGCCAATCACATCCCGCACCTGGTCCTCCGTTACGACCAATCGCGCGTGAAAAAGAGCCCGCGCGAAGTTGCCGAAATTCTTCGCACGGGTTCGCCTGCTATCGAGCTCAATCCATCCACCGGCCGCAAATCCGGCACCACCGGATTACCCTCGGATGAAAACACTATCGTCGTCGGTGTCTGGATGCTCGAACCCGGTGAGGATCTCATCGTCGGCCGCCGCCTGCGTGAAGTGCTGTCCAAAGCGGTGGCCTAAGCCCACATGGTCCGCCGCGACTTTCTTGCCAGCGCCCTGGCCGGCAGCGCCTTAGCCGCTCAAACAGCCGCTATCGATGTAACCGTCGAGAGACCTGCCTCCGGGACTCCGCGTAAAGGAAAAGTGCTGGCCCTCATCACGCCGCATCTGGATGACGGCCCCATCTTCGCCGGCGGAACCATCGCCAAACTGCTGCGTGAAGGCGCCACCGGATATTTCATTCGCTCGAGCAACGACGAAAAAGATTCCTTTAATCTCTCGCTCGGCGAAACTGTTCTGGCCAATGAGCGCGACACGGCTGAGGTGATCCGCGTGCTCGGCCTCGCGAAAAGTTTCGACCTCAGCTATCGCAACCATCGGATGGACGACATCGCTCCCACCGAGTTGCGCGCCCGCCTCATCTTCCTTTTCCGGCTACTCAAAGTGGATACGGTTCTCAGCTACGACCCATGGGGCCACTATGAAGAGAATCCCGATCACTACGTGACGGCGCGCGCCGTGGAAGCCGCCTGCTGGATGTCCGGCGGCAAGCTGGATCTTCCCGAACATTTTGCAGCCGGATTGCATCCGCACAGCGTGAGCGAAAAATATTATTTCGCCCGCGGCCCTCAATTAGTGAACCGCGCAGTCGACATCGCCCCCACCTTCGAAACCAAACTGGCCGGTATCCGCGCCTGCCGCACCATGATCGATCACATGGTGCGAGATCTCGAAACTTCTCTAGCCGAGCAAAAGCTGCGTCTCCCCAACCTCTCGAACAACGAGTTCATCAAACAAGCGTTTCAGCAGCGCGACGCCAACATCGGCAAACGCCACGGCCTGGGATACGCCGAAGAGTTCCACTACATCGGCCCCGACTCAAGCCTGCAGCGTTACATAGAACAAAACGCCATCCCGTTATGAACTGATTTCCCGCACCCCAGCACATGAGCAACTGCAGCATCTGCCGAGGCATTGCACAATGTGAGGCATTGTTCAAATGTGAGGCATTGTTCAAATGTCAACCATTGTTCAAATGTGAATCATCGTTCAAATGTCAACCATTGTTCAAATGTGAATCATTGTTCAAATTTGAACCATTGTTCAAATGTGAACCTTTGTTCAAATGTGAGGCGTGTGCATGTGGGGCAGCGCCATGCGCTGCCAGGTGTCGCAGGCGCTTCCGCCTGCGAACTAACCCCCTACCTCTGCCACAAAATCTCCCCAGCCTCCAACGGCACCACCGCGTCCGGATGATACCCCACCACGCGCGCCGTAAAATCGCCGGCGTCCCGCGTAGCGGGCACGCGCGTCGAATACAAATAACCATTCACCGATCCAGTAAGCTGCTGGCCCCGATCCATCGCCTGCCGGAACGGCTCTCCACCCTGCGCCGGATCTGCATACAACTCCACCCGCACCGCGCCCGGATCAATCGCGCCCAAATAAACCTGCGCCTCAAAAATCAAATGCCCATCCATGGACCCCACTTGCAGCGAGCCAAAATGCACGTCCTTCCACCCTCGCGCCAGATTCTCCTGCCACTCCACCACAGCCGCTCCCAGCTTGCCTTTATCGGCCGAGCGCCGCGCATAGGCTTCCGCGGACTGCAAGTAATGGTGCTCGGTATACTCGCGCACGCTCCGATTCGCGGAAAACTCCGGCGTTAATTTCGCCATGCTCTCCCGCATCTTCGTGACCCATGCATTTGGAATCCCATGCTCATCGCGAGAGTAGAACTCCGGAATAATCTCGCGTTCCAGTAAATCGTAAAGAGCCTCCGCCTCGCGCGCATCCCAGGCCGGATCCTCTCCGTGCTCCTTCCCGTCGCCAATGGCCCATCCAACCTCAGGCTGGTACGCTTCCACCCACCAGCCGTCCAGTTCGGAAACGTTCAAGCCGCCATTCACCAGGACTTTCATTCCGCTAGTCCCGCTGGCCTCCCACGGACGCCGTGGAGTATTGATCCACAAATCCACGCCCGCCACCATGCGCTCGGTTAACAGCATGTCGTAATCCACCAGGAAGGTCACGCGCGACTGCACTTCCGGCCTCCGGACAAATTCGTTCCACTCCCGGATCATGGCCTGCCCAGCCAAATCCTGCGGATGCGCTTTGCCGGCCAGAACCAACTGCACCGGACGTTGCGGATTTGTGAGAATTCGAATCAGCCGCGCTGAATCATGCAACAGCAGATTCGGCCGCTTGTAGGTTGCGAAGCGGCGCGCGAAGCCCATCGTCAGTGTGTCGAAGTCGAAGATTCGTCCCGCGGCCGCTATCTCCTCCGCCGATGTGGACCACACCGCCGTTTGCCTCGCATGACGAATACGTACATCCTCAATCAGAGCGCGCCGCTCACTCGTGCGCATCGCCCATAGTTCTCCATCATCCGCTTGGTGTATGCGCTGGCCGATGCCATTCAAATCTCCGCGCCATGACCCCGCTCCGCAAAGCTTCGTCCACAAATGGTCCGCTTCCGTTGAATCCCAAGTTGCCACGTGGACGCCGTTGGTGACATGACCCACCGGTACATCGCCTTGGGGCCATCTCGGGAACAACGGTTGAAATAACCTGCGGCTCACCTCGCCATGCAACCGGCTCACGCCATTAATCGCGCCGCTCGCCCGGATAGCCAGATACGCCATGTTGAACGGCTCTCCCTCGTCGTAGCGGTTGCGCCGCCCCAGCGCCATCAGATCGTCGAACGATATCTGTAGCCGCTCCTCGGCGTACGCCTTGAAATAGGGCCGCATCAAATCAGCCGAAAAGCGGTCGAAGCCGGCCTCCACCGGCGTATGAGTGGTGAAAAGATTCCCCGCGCGCGTCACCGCCAGCGCTACTCGAAACGGCTGTCCCGTAGCTTCCATATAACTGCGCGCGCGCTCCAACACAGCGAATGCAGCGTGCCCTTCATTTAAGTGGCACACATCCGGACGGATATTCAATGCTTCCAGCAGCCGCCAGCCGCCAATTCCCAAGATTTGTTCCTGCCTTAACCGGAGCTCTGGGCCGCCGCCGTACAGTTCGCTGGTAATGCCTCGGTTTTTTGGTAAATTCGCCGGATCATTCGAGTCCAGTAGGTACAGCTTGGTGGACCCCACTTGTACCTCCCAGCAGCGTACCCACAGCGGAAATCCGGGCAGGCTGATCCGCATGCGCAGCCAGTTGCCCGCTGGATCCCGCAGCGGAGTGATCGGCAGTTGCCCGGGGTCATTATAAGGGTACATCGCGATCTGGTTGCCATTCAGATCCAATGCTTGGCGGAAGTAGCCCTGCTGATACAGCAACCCGATCGCCACCACCGGCACACCCAGATCGTTCGCCGCCTTCAACTGGTCACCCGCCACGTTTCCAAGACCGCCGGAATAAATCGGAAGTGCTTCACTCAACATGTATTCCATGCTGAAGTACGCTACCGTCTTGAGCGTAGCCGCCGGATGCGCGGTCTCGAACCAGCGTGGAGTCTCCCGATTTGCCCGGGCATTCTCTAGAAAGTCTTTTACCATCCCCTGAAATTCTGGATCCGCTAAAGCGGCGTCTAGTTTTTGTTTGGAAACCGTCTGCAACACCAGCCAGGGATTGTGCGTAAGATCCCACAGTTCCGGATCCAACCGCTTCCACAACTTGTCAGTAGAATGATTCCAGGCCCAATGCAGATCCAGCGCCAACTGAATTAGCGGATCGTCGCTTCGAGCTTCCGATGGGAGATTTGTATATTGTGGATTCATAAAAGAGTCAAACCCTGACTTTGCTCAAACGGTCTTGCTCAAAACTTCGCTAACAATACTCTGCGCTTCTTCCTGGATGCGCCGCAGATGTTCCTGGCCCTGAAAGCTTTCGGCGTAGATCTTGTAAATATCTTCCGTGCCCGAAGGCCGCGCCGCAAACCATCCGTTCTCCGCGATCACCTTCACGCCGCCGATCGGACTGCCATCCCCCGGCGCGGTAGTCAGAATGCGCTCAATTTTCTCGCCCGCCAAATCGGAAACCGATATATCCTCCGGCGACAATTTCCCCAGCCTGGCCCGCTGCTCGGCACTCGCCGGCGCATCCATCCGCTCGTACACGGATTCCCCGTTCTCGCGGCTCAACTGCCGGTAGATTTCTCCCGGATCGGTCCCGGTCCGCGCCGTGATCTCGGCCGAAAGCAGTGCCGCGATGATGCCATCCTTATCCGTACTCCACACCGACCCATCGCGTGCTAGAAATGAAGCGCCTGCGCTTTCCTCGCCTCCGAATCCCAGCCATCCTCCAAAAAGCCCGTCCACGAACCACTTGAACCCCACCGGAACTTCGTACAACTTCCGGCTCAACCGCGCCGTCACACGGTCGATCATGCTGCTGCTCACCACCGTCTTTCCAACCGACGCGTCCGACGGCCAACCCGCCCGATTGCCATACAAATAGTGGATGCAAACGGAAAGATAATGGTTCGGGGGAAGCAATCCCGAACTTCGCGTGACAACCCCATGACGGTCGTGATCGGTATCGCAAGCGAACGCAACATCGAATTTGTCTTTTAACGCGATCAGCCGTCGCATGGCATATGGTGATGACGGGTCCATCCGGATTCTGCCATCCCAATCCAGCGTCATGAACCGGAAAGTCGGATCCACCGCTGGATTCACCACTGTCAGATTCAGCCCGTAGCGTTCGCCGATCGGCCCCCAGTAATGCACGCCTGCGCCACCCAGCGGATCCACCCCGAGTTTCAGTTTCGAATCCCGAATCAAGTCCATATCCAGAACGCTGCCGAGGTCGCCCACATACTCGCCGAGGAAATCATGCCGCTGCGTACTGTCCGCCTTGAGCGCCTGCTCCAGCAACACTCGCTTCACGCCGTTCAAACCATTTTTCAGAAACTGGTTCGCCTGAGCCCCAATGAATTCCGTGATCGAAGTATCGGCAGGCCCGCCGTGCGGCGGGTCGTATTTGAAACCGCCGTCCTCGGGAGGATTGTGCGACGGTGTCACCACTATGCCATCCGCCAGTCCCGTCTTGCGGCCCCGATTGTATTTCAGGATGGCGTGCGAAACGGCGGGTGTTGGCGTGTATTCACCATCCGGCGCGATCATGACCTGAATATTGTTTGCCGCCAGCACCTCCAGCGCGCTTCCCAGCGCCGGCTCCGACAGCGCATGCGTATCGATTCCGATAAACAGCGGACCGTCGATGCCCGTCGCCGTCCGATACGCCACAATCGCCTGCGTGATCGCCAGAATATGCCATTCGTTGAAAGCTCGATCAAACGACGATCCGCGATGGCCCGACGTCCCGAACGACACTCTCTGTTCCGCCACGGCCGGATCTGGCCGATCCGCAAAGTAAGCAGTGATCAGCCGCGGAACATTCACCAGGTTCGACGCCTGCGCCGGTTGTCCAGCATTGGGATTAACGCCCATTGGGAACTCCCCCAACTAAAATGCTCTCACAGAATTATGACAATCTAGTGCACGATCATGCGCGCTAAGATGGAGACTGCCATGAGGCTGTGGATTCCCCTAGGCCTAATCTGTTGCGCCGGCCTCGCCCCAGCACAATCTCTAACCATCGATTCCGGAACTATCGAAGGTGCGCACTTCGGTTCGTCGCCGGATGAAATTATGTTCCTAGGCATTCCTTACGCCACACCGCCCACCGGTAATTTGCGCTGGAAACCTCCTCAGCCCGTCGAGAGGTGGAAGGGCGCCCGTAAAGCGAACACCTTCGGGGCAGCTTGTCCGCAACCCGAATATTTTAACGACAAGGCTTACCGTCGAGAACTCGCCGAGACCTTCGAACCTTATTACACCTATCGCACCAATGAAGATTGCCTTTATCTGAACGTCTGGACCACCAACCTGCCGGCAAATCCCGGCGCGGAGAAATTCCCGGTGATGTTCTGGATTCATGGCGGCGGAAACATCAGTGGCTCCAGCCAGGCGGTACCTATGGGTCCCGCGCTGGCGCGCAAAGGAGTGGTTCTGGTCAGTATTAACTATCGCCTCGGCGCCCTCGGCTTTCTGGCCCATCCCGCCCTCACCGCGGAATCTCCGCAACATGCCTCCGGGAATTACGGAATTCTCGACCAGATTGCAGCGCTCCAATGGGTGCGGCGCAACATCGCTAACTTCGGCGGAGATCCCACCAATGTCACCATCTTCGGGGAGTCGGCAGGCGGTGCGAACGTCTGTTACCTGATGTCGTCGCCACTGGCTCGTGGCCTCTTTCAACGAAGCATTCTAGAAAGCAACGCCTGTACCGACTATATAGATCCCGAGTTGAAGAACCCTTCCCATTACGAGGGCGGGGTCGGCACTTCCGAAGAGATTGGTATGCGCCTTGTCCGGGACCTGGGGATTCAGGACGGCCCCGATGCACTGCTGAAACTGCGTTTGAAAACCCCGAAAGAAATCATGAATGTCTCGGATCGTGACCATGCCGTTAACTTCAGCGGCACCATCGATGGCTGGGTGCTGACCGAGCAACCGGCAACGGCCTTCGCGCAGGGGCGCCAGTCCAAGGTGCCAGTGATCGCTGGGAGCAACGCCGATGAGGGGACCACCATGGTCGAGGAGGATCTGGGTGCCTCCCCAACCCTGGCCAACTACAAGGCCTACCTGAAGAACGAATTTCTGGAATATGCAGGCGAGATTTTTCGCATATATCCAGCCGCCACGGACGCGGATGCCCGCGCCGCGTTCATCGCCTTCGACACAGACTACGGGTTCGGCTTTTCCGTCCATCGCTTCGCCACGAACATGGCTAGCGCCGGACAGAAAGCGTGGTTCTACTACTTCACTTATCCGGGCAAGAAAAAATACGCGGACGTCGGCGCATTCCACGGCATAGAACTCAAATTTCTAACCGGATGGGTTCGTCCAAGCCGCTGGGGTGAACCGGACGCGGAAGATAACAAACTCATCAACGTAATGACGGGTTACTGGACGCAGTTCGCAAAGATCGGCGATCCCAATGGCCCAGGTCTCCCGCACTGGCCGGTCTACGATCCCAAAACGGACCTGGCGTTTGAAATCGGCCACGAGGTCAAGCTGCGGCCTACTCCTCATACCGACCGCTTCGCCGTGTTCGAGCGCAGCCTAACCAGCCGCCTCGCCTTGGCGGGGCATGAGAGTAAGTGATCCTTTGATCGCAAACCTTTTGACGCTTTTTGTCATCCAACGTTCAGATCGGTGGGCTCCAATGAAAAGAAGGGCGATTGCTGTCATTTTTTCAATATCCACCGCCGCTTTCGCCGGCCCTCCCTTTCAAACTGACGACCCGGAGCCCATCGACTTCCGGAACTACGAGTTCTACACGTTCGCAACATCGGACGGCACCGCGATAGAAACCGATACTTTTGGCCCCGCGCTCGAGTTCAACTGGGGAGCCCTTCCCAATGTTCACCTCCATATCATCCTTCCTGCCGCAGCGATTTTCCCTTCCAGCAATCCCCGAGCGTTCGGTCTAGGCGACATCGAGCTCGGAATCAAACTGCGCTTCATCCAGGAAACCAAGCATCGGCCCATGATCGGAACATTTACGATGTTTGAGATGCCCTCCGGCAATGCCGCAAGAGGTCTGGGCGTCGGACGAACCTGGTACAAACTACCGCTCTGGGCTCAGAAAAGTTTCGGTCCGTGGACCACTTACGGAGGCGGCGGCGAGACGCTGGTCCACGCCCCCGGATATCGCAATTATGCATTCGCGGGCTGGCTGGTCCAGCGCGATCTTGGAAAGAAATGGACGCTCGGAACCGAGATTTTCTATCACGGCCCCGAAGGACTCGCCACCGCGCAAACCCGGCCAGCTACGCTGATCGATATCGGCGGCTACTACAAATTTCGCGATCCCGGCTTTCAGTTGTTGTTCTCCTACGGCCACACCGCCATCGGACAACGCGAGAACTACGCCTATCTCGGCCTCTACTGGACCTGGGGCAAAAAGAAAGACCTCCACAGCCTGCTGCCCCCCAATCTCTCAGGCGCCTAAAACCGAACCGCGACCGGCAGGAAGCGCAAAGAGTGCGCCGCGCACCGCAAAACGGACCAGGAACTGGCCCGCGCCGCGCTCCGTCTTGCGCGAGTTCCTTAGAACAGCAAAAGGTGCGGCGCGCACCGCAAAACGGTCCAGGAACTGGCCCGCGCCGCGCTTCGTCTTGCGCGAGTTCCTTAGAAGCGCCACCACGAACACTCCACCAGCGGCCATTTCCACGGCAGGAAGGCCACTACGACCACATGTTCAAAGTCTTCGACCTAGACACCGACCACCTGTAATCAAGAACCAGAAACCAGCAACCAGAAACCAGCAACCAGCAACCAGAAACCAGCAACCCGAAACTATTTAGGCCACACCGTAAAATCCCTCATCGCCATCCGTACCGCCTTATCCCCCATCCCATGCAGCGCCTCTTCCAACTCCAACAGATTCCCGCGCGACAACGCCAGCTCATGCTCTTCCGGCTGGTACTTGGTCCCAACTACATAATCTTTATACGGCACGGCCATCTGTTCAATGTGGGTTCCCAGCACGTGCGCTATGATCTTGCCTTTGGTGAACTCCACCATCCGCTCCGTACTCCGCACGAACGCGGGAAAATCCTGCACATACAATCGGCCGGGATACAAGCTGTCCCCCGTAAGCAGCACGCCCGTCTCGCGATCATAGAATGCCACGCTAATTGCGTGGTGCCCCGGAATAGGAATCACGTCCAACACCCGCTCGCCAAGATCCACATGCCCGATCCCTTCCGGCCATTTCTCAATCCCGTAGAACTCGCGCGTGCCTTCCACAGTCAGCGGAACTATGGTTATATTCGAAAGCGCTACATTCGGATGTCCCTGAAACCCCGCATCACCCGCCACGTGATCTCCGTGCCCATGCGAATGCGCGACAATCAACCCAATCGACGGCCGATTCTTGGCCTTTAGCCACTTCGCGATCACATCCGCCACCACGCGCGCCGCATCGCTTGGCGGCGCGCCGGTATCTTCCAGCAGGACTTTGTCCTTCCCGAATAACAAATAAAGGAAAGGCTTCTCGTAGCTCACACAGCCCGATTGCCGCAGGATGTAGAAGTCTTCGTTGTACGCGTGGACCTGCCAGTCCGGAACTTCAATGCAATTCGGTCCACCGGTGATCCATTTCGCCGGCAAAGTACCCGGGCGCACGCCCCCACCATTCGGGTAAGAAGCCTGTGCCATCGCCACAACAGCACACGCTATCGAGAGAAACGACAGGTGCAGAGTCACCTCACCATTCTAGTGGCTCCACTCTGGTGCCTCAACCCCACGTCTGAATCCGCATGTCGATTTCCGCCCTCAAATCCTCCTCCTTAAAATGAACCCGCGTGAGCGCTGATTCGGGCAGTTCTCCCAGAACTTCCTCGAACTTCAGCGGATCAGCCTGCGTCACCACTGCAAAACCCAGTGCATCCGCCATACGATCGGCGATCCGAATTAGGTCTACCAATCGGAAGCTGCTGTCTTTTGGTAAATCATGATGATGCGCCACCACCTCCGCCAACTCTGGTGGGAACGGCATCCGCCCCATCAGCCACTCGCCCGCCTGGCAGTGATCCACGTCGAACAATTCCCGCTCCGTGCTCATCAGATCGAAGGCGTGCTCGCCTGAAACCGCCAGCAGGTTCGCATAGGAATCCGGATATTTCACCAGCAAGGCCAATCTGCCGATGTCGCGCAGCAATCCGCCCACGTAAGCGACATCTGGGTCCAACTTGCAGGCCCGCGCTAGTTTCTCCGCCACCAATGCCCCGGCCAGGCTGTTTTGCCAGCATACCCGCAGCGAACGGACGCTCAGCGCCGGCGCCACGAAATCGCCCAGGGCCCGCGTCACCGTGATCGACTTTACCCGCGCCAGGCCCAGAACCACAATCGCGTGCGACAGCGTCTTCACTTGCGCGGTCAACGCGAAGAGCGGCGAATTCGCCATCTGCAGCACCCGCGTCGCAAAAACCGGCTCGGCCGCTATCATTCGCCCTACTTCGCTAATGTCCGGGTCTTCCTTGGCTAACAACTGCATCAAGCGGCTGGCCACTAGTGGAAACGGCGGTAGCTTCTCCAGCGCCCAGGGCGCCGTATTGGTCGGCGGTTTCTGCTGGCTTCGCTGGCTCTTTCGCACTTCTGTGTCGATCATGTTCTTACCTCGGGTTCCTTATCGGACCTGCCCGGTTAAATATGAATTCCCCTCTTATATCCCGAACCCCTACCGATAAGGAAAGCGTCATGCTAACTTTGCCCTCCAGTGCCCCCGCCCGGTCCGAAATCCTGTTCCTCGAATACCGGCTCGAAATCGTCAACCATTGGCCCGCTTCCCCACGCAAAAAGGCCACTGCAGAAGCCATTTCCCGCCGCCTTACCTCCATCGCCCGCGCCACCCTCGCCCGCCCCGAAGTACACGATTTGCTGGACTCCAGCTGCCGCTTGCTCGAAAACGTCTTCTCCCCCAGTAACGAATAGCCCAGGTTCCCAGTGGCAAGTGGCGCGGGGCCATGCCCCGCGAAAGCCCCGCATAACCTTGGTATCTTGGTCAGTACCACATGCCGTCCACCAACACGGTCTTCCTGTTTGACGTCGACAATACCCTCCTCGATAACGACCACGTCACCGCCGATCTCAAACGCTACCTCCAAAACGAGGTCGGCCCCGAGCGCGCCCAGCGCTATTGGGAGTTCTTCGAAATCCTCCGCTCCGAACTCGGCTATGCGGATTATCTGGGAGCCCTGCAGCGCTATCGCATCGAGTATCCCCGCGATCCGCGCCTTCTGGCAGTCTCCTATTTCTTGATCCGCTATCCCTTCGCCAACCGCCTGTTCCCAGGATCAATCGATGCCGTAGAGCACGTCGCCCAATGGGGCCCGGTAGTGATTCTTTCGGATGGCGACGTCGTTTTCCAGCCGCACAAAGTCTACCGCTCCGGCCTCTATGAGACCTTCAACGGCAACGTCCTTATATATGTGCACAAGGAACACGAACTCTCGGACGTCGAACAACGCTATCCGGCCGCCCACTACGTCGTGGTGGACGACAAGCTCCGCATCCTGCACGCCATTAAGAAGATCTGGAACTCTCGGGTTACAACGGTTTTTGTGAAACAAGGCCACTACGCACGCGATCCCAAAACGCTGGCTGAATACCCACCCGCCGACCTAAGCATCGATCGCATCGGCGACCTGGTAAACCTCAACCTGGAGTCAGTAGCTGCAAACGGCTAGCGGAGCAGAAAATTGACCTGGATCGTGGCTTGTACAGCCACCGGCTTGCCGTCCTTCGTTCCCGGACGGAACAGCCATTGACGAACAGCCTCGATCGCCATTTCTTCTAGTCCCAGCCCCAATGGTCGAATCACTCGGACATCTCTGGGATGACCTTGTTCATCCACAACCACGAGGACTATTACGGTTCCTTCCAGCTTGGCCTTGCTGGCCTCTTTCGTGTATTTCGGCGCAACCTTCGAGATAACTTGTGGAGGCAAAACCCCGTTCCCAATGCGGAGAGGGCCGCCCAACGCGGATCGCGATTCGCCAAGCGTTAGACTCACCGTGCAAGGAACCACCACCGCCTCGAAATTTCGCATACCGGGCGCGAATCTCCACTCCCCAACCGCCGCGAGAACATCGGCTTCCCACTTCCTATCCGACGATTTTTCAACTTGTAGACGGACGGGGACCCCGTGCTCGTCCACGTCAAAAGAGAGCGTGATGGATGCTGTGCTCCCGGGAGCGGCATTCGGAGGATATTTCTCGCTGGTCAAGACCGGATCCGAAGCATCCTCAAGCGGCTTGTAGGAGATGTCCGACAGGTGCCAGCTCAAGCTACTCCGAAGGTGGAAACCAACCTCGATCGATGTCTGAACAGCTGCCGGCTTGCTATCTTTCATTCCAGGCCTGAACACCCAGCGATCGACGGCCTCCATCGCCATCTGATCCAGGCCATGCCCGAGCGGCTGCGTAACCTTGAGATTTGTCGCCTTGCCCTTCTCGTCAATGAGCGCCGAGAGCACAACCGTGCCCTCGATCCCAGCTTGGCGAGCTTCGTCCGAGTACTCGGGCTCAACCCTGTAAATAACGCTTGGCGGGGTGACGCCACTATCACGCTTGTGCATCCGCCGGTGGGTTCAGCGCCAGACATGTGGCTAACACAGCAAGTAATGCAAGCCAACGCATGCGGCTAGCATATCAAAGCCGCCCAAATTAAAAAAAGCCGCGCACTAAAGCGCGGCTTAATCACACGAGCACAATTGTTTCAGGTTCTACCGGCTGGCCGTATGCTTCGGAAACCGATCCAGATCTGCATACAGAGCCTCCGCACCCGCCGGCCGCCGTACCGCGCCGGTTAAGATCTCGCGCTGCGTCACATCGCGGCCATACATCTCTCGATTGTCTTTGTGATCAGGCCGCAACGTCGCGCCCTCCAAGGACACACCCGCAAATATACCGCGCGACCTGGACCACGACAGGATTTCCGCGTTCAGCATGGCATCCGTTTCCGCCGTGGTGCTTCGCCCAACCGGCCCGGCCATCGCACTCGCGTCCCCGCCAACTGTGAATTTATCGGACATGATATGATCCATGCCCCTGTGGTTCATCACTACGAACACCAAGTCCGTTTCTCCGGCGCCGATCTGGAAGCCGATACTGCCGCCTTCTACAATGACTGTAGAGGGCGCGCTCCAGCCTGTGCCAGTCCGGCAAACTACCACTCCCTTGCCGTACTTCGCTCCAACAATAAATCCCGCTCGCTTCAAGTTGGGAATTACGCCGACGCACTGCGATTTCCCCAGCAAGTCTTCCGGGATGCCCTTGTCCCTAGCGTCCAGGATTTCGTTAAGCACTTCTCCGGACACTCTGACCCGCTTCTCCGGATCTCCCGCGCCAAAAACACACAAAACGCCCAGCGCTGAAACCAATAACAAGTTTCCAAAATGTTTCATAGCCGCTCCTCTCCCGTGGCTATCGCACTTTTGATTCCACGTCCTATCTCCAATGCTTCCAATCACTACCCACCGCCGTCCCCGGCAAAAACGTCCAGGTTAGAAAACGTGACCGCGCACCTTTTTCGTACGGCCGGCGCTCCGGCTTGCCAATTGCTCGGGTTATCATGGGAGCAGAAGATGCCGGCGAGCGCGAGAAACAGAACTCTAACAGCAGCTTTCCTTCTTACCACCTCGCTCACCGCGCTCACCCCAACTCGCTCACTTTCTCCCCATCCCGCCGAGCACCCCATCGCGACCCAGGACCGCGCTCTGCTCCAAGACCTGGAACGCCGTAGCGTCCTATATTTCTGGGACGAAAGCGATCCCTCCACCGGCCTGGTTCTCGACCGCGCCAGTGTCGACGGTGGCCCCGCCAAGGGCCCCAGCGGTAATATCGCCAGCCTCGCGGCCACCGGCTTCGGACTCACCGCCATCTGCATCGGCGCCGAACACGGGTGGATCCCTCGCGGCCAAGCCCAAACGCGCGTCCGCACCACCTTGGAGTTCCTCGCTCTCAAAGCCACCCAGGAGCACGGCTGGTTCTTTCACTGGATGGATGTTTCGACAGGCGAGCGTAAGTGGGACAGTGAAATGTCCTCCATCGACACAGCCTTCGTTCTCGCCGGTGTCTTGACCGCGGCCCAGTATTTTTCAAATGACCCCGCCATTCCGAAACTCGCCAAGCAAATCTACGACCGCGTGGATTTCCTTTGGATGCTGGATGGTGATCCGCTCCTGCTCTCGCACGGCTGGGTTCATGGAAAAGGTTTTTTGAAATATAAATGGGACGCCTATAGCGAGCTGCCGCTTCTATATCTTCTCGCCATCGGTTCTCCCACGCATCCCATCTCGCCGGACTCCTGGTATGCCTGGCAGCGCCCGCTCTATTCTTACGGCCCATATCATTTCATCAGCGGTGGCCCTCTGTTCACACATCAGTATTCCGAAGCTTGGGTGGATTTCCGCGATCGCCGCGACCGCGGCTTTGTCGATTTCTTCCAGAACTCCGTCAATGCCACGCGCGCGAACGGCCTGTATTGCATGAACCTGTCCAAACTGTTTCCTCTCAGCTTCGGACCCGATATTTGGGGCATCACCGCCTCCGACTCCACCAAGGGTTACAAAGTCTACGGCGAGATTAAACAGTTTGAAGCCGTGGATGGAACCGTCGCTCCCTGCGCCGCCGGCGGCTCATTGATGTTCACGCCCGATATCTCTATACCCGCTCTGCGTGCCATGCGCGATCATTTTGAGGATCGCGTCTATCGCAAGTATGGATTCGTGGATGCTTTCAATCCCGCCCAAAAATGGTTCGACAACGACGTCATCGGCATCGATGTCGGCATCACTCTGCTAAGCGCCGAGAATCTCCTGACCGGCAACGTCTGGCGCTGGTTCATGGCAGACCGCGCGGTCCCCCACGCCATGGACCTCGCCGGTTTCTCAGAACCTCGAACCCCTATTCTGAGCCGCGACCGTGAGGGAGCCGGTGCTCGTGCTCTTCACCCTACGCCGCAACATCATCACTCTCGCCCAACACCTCAACCAGCGCGGGCATCCGCTCCTGCAACAAAAACTCCGTCGCCTGCACCAGCGGATCAACATGGAACCGCTCCTGCATCCGCTCACCGAGCAGCGCATTATCCATCGCGAGCAACCCCATCCCCTGATGGTGCGCCATAAAACAGCGAATTAATTCCGGGCCGCGGCCGCTCGCCGAATATTCAATCGATTCGCAAAATCCATACCGCGACAAACAACCCTTCGCCGCCAGGACTCGCAAGTTCGCTGTGGCCTCCGCGGGGTTCAGCATCAAAGCCAGCATGCTGGCGTAAGGCGCCACCACTATGCGATCCGCTCTATCCGGACTGGCGCTCAATGGCGGGACGCCGAACGCCCGGTACTGATATTGCCCCGGCTCATCCCTCGCTCCGTAAGCCGCTTCCGAAATTCCCCACGGAAGTCCCCGCTCCCTCGCATAAAGTTGCTGAATGGCCAGTGCACCGCGCGATCCGCGATCCAGCAGTGTGTTCTCATAACTCCGCATGTGCAGCAGCGGCATCAGGTATTCAAACATGGTCCCGCTCCAACTGAGCAGCGCACGCCGATTGCGATAAGCCGTCAGCTTCCTTCCCAGCCGGAACCATGCTTCGCGCGGGATGTCCCCTTTTGCAATCGCCACGAAGACTGCCGTCCGGGCTTCCGATGCCAGCAAATCGTAGTAGGACTCGGCCGCCTCGCCCGCGCCGGTATCGTAGCCGACACGCAATAGTTTCCGTTTCGGGTCAAACAGAAAACCAAAATCCATTGCATCCAATAGCCGCGCAGCTCGCTCCGCCATTCTTTGAAGTTGCTGAATCAAGCCCAGCGCGCAGGCTCGCGCCGGCGGTAAGCGCCGCAACAACTCTTCAAGCGCATTCCGCAACGCCGGATAAAGAGCTTTCTCATCGTCATTCAGCCTGTAAATCAGCTCAGCGCGAATGCGATCATAAACCTCCGGCAAATCGCCCAAAGCCGGCATCGAGCAAAGTTCCGCGAACAATGACGTCAAGCTCGCGTCTCTAATATTCAATCGCAGCTCCGGTTCAATCTCCGGGCTCAACCACGGCGCCAATCTGTACAATTCGCCCAGCGCGGCATCCATCCTTTCCCACAGCAGCCGCTCCCAATAGTAAACTTCCTCGGCCCGCGTGGCCGCCAACGGTTCGCCAATGCGTTCCAGGATATCCCGCACATCCGTCAGCACTGCTTCCAAAAAGAATAGATCGCTCGGCTGGCTCTCCAGTTGCCGCAGCAGGCTTGCCATGGGACGCATCAGTGATCCGCTTCTGGCCGCATACGGCAGCTCATCGCGCAGCCGCAGCACATGATCGCGCAGCCCATCCAGGATTGCCACGCTAAACACCGGTTGCTTCAGCAACCCCAGCAGTCCCTGCCGAATCGTGCACAGCGATGCCGCCAGGTTTCCGCTATCCACCGTCGAAACGAAATAAGGAGCCTCCGGCTGAAGCGTCCGCGTATCGTACCAGTTGAACAAATGACCGCGATAGCGCCGTAACTGATCCGCCGTATCCAACACCCGCGCGAGGCCAAGCGAAAACTCCTCGACGTTCAAATATCCGAAATCCAGAGCTGCCAGATGGGAATTCATCAGCAACCCCAGATTCGTTGGCGATACGCGATGCGCCGTGAGCGGAGGATCTTGCTGCACATTGTCTGGAACCAGCCAGTGCTGCTCCGCGGTCGAATGATCCGCAAAGAAGCGCCAGGTCCGTAGCGCCGTCCCTCTGAGAAACGCCCGGTCGCTTTCGGATAATTCGCGTGCATCCGGCAGCGGGTCATTGAGCCAATTCACCGCGATCGGCGCCACCATCCAGATCGAGCACACTAACGTAACTAAGATGCTGAAATGCAAACTCAGCAGCAACAAGAACGCTATCCCACAGGACAAATAAAGATAACGCGATATCACGCTGACCCACGACGCATTCGCCGCTTCCGACTCCGCCATCGTTTCCCACTCCAGCAGATTCCGCTTGGTCACGAACCGGCGCACCAGCGTTCGAACTATCGCGTCGGCCATCACGCACGCCTGGTGCGGAATAAACACCAGCATCAAAAACGCCTCGCGATGGCTTTCGAAAACCCGCTCGCCTACGTTGCGGATAAACGCCGGCCAGAACCGCCGCTCCGGAGCTGATCCGATGGTCAGCAGCAGATCCGCGTAAGCCGCCAGTTGCAGCAAGGCCAGCACAGCCAGAGTCCATCGCGCCACGTGCTCCACCGTCAACCATCCCGCCACAAACAACAGCAGAATCGAAATCTCAAACCAGCTACGCCGCAAATTGTCGAACATCTTCCAGCGCGACAAAAACGGCAAAGGATTCCGAGTCCACTCCCCGCGCGAATCCGGCACTCGATTCCAAAACCAAGGCAGCAGTTGCCAATCCCCGCGCACCCAGCGATGCTTCCGCTTTGCGAATGCTTCATACGTGGTCGGACAATCTTCCACCAGCTCCACCCCTGTCAGCAGTCCGGTCCTCGCGTATTCGCCCTCAATCAGATCGTGGCTCAAGATCGCGTTCTCAGGAAATCGTTCGCCCACCGCGGAGTCGAACGCCCGCACATCATAAATTCCCTTGCCGGTGAAACTCGCGCGCCCATACAGATCCTGATAAACATCCGACACCGAAGTCGCATACGGATCGAATCCGGTGTGCCCGCTGAAAAGTTGCGCCAGGCGCGACCGGCCGGCCGATTCCATGCTCACCGCCACGCGCGGGCGAATCAATCCGTAGCCCTCCTGCACCATCCCAGTTTCCGGATCCAGTACTGGCCGGTTCAGCGGATGCGCCGCGGCCGCCACCATCTTCGCCGCCGTGTCCCGGGGCAACTGCGTATCCGTATCCAGCGTGATCACATAGCGAATCTCGCGCAGCAGAGCCTGATCCCCGCTGACCGTTTCGAAGCAATTTCCGCGCCCTAATAGCAGCCGGTTGAGATCGTTCAGCTTGCCCCGCTTGCGCTCATAACCCATCCATTTCCGTTCCGCCGCGTTCCATCGCCGTGGCCTGTGAAAGAGATAGAACGGACCCTGTGGCGCAGGCGCTTCCGCCTGCGAACCGTACCGCGCGTTCAAGCGCTCGATTCCCTCCACGCATCCCTTCAGCACTGAGTCGTTCTCAGTCCGCTCCCCGTCTGCATCCGTAAAATCGGTGAGCAGCGCGAAGTATAAATTCGTTTCCCGGTTGGCTAAATACCGGATCTCCAAATTCTCCAATAGCCGGCTCGCATTCGCTTCCGAAACCAGCAGCGTCGGAACCACCACCATGGTTTTCGAATCGTCCGGAATTCCATCCGAGAAATCCATGCTCGGAAGCAAGCGCGGCGGCATCAGCCGGCTCACCAGCGCGTTGACGATCTCGAGCGCGGCTTGGCTGGCCGGCACCAGCAGCAGCAGACCAATCCAAAGCTCGAAGGGTCCCGCCAGCCACGCAAATCCCGCCACAACCAGTGTTGTCACAAGCACGACGATCGTGAAATAGAACCAGCTCGCCCAGCGCTCCACCACCTCTCGAAAACCCCACCAAGCCTTGCACCCAATCAGCTTCCGAAACTCCCGCGCGCCCGGTCCCACCAGATGATACCCGACGTGCCTCGCTCTACCCTCACTAGCTGCCGCCCCCGCAATGGCCTTCTCCGCTACTTCCTGCTCCGTCAGCTTCCCCCGCCGCGCCATCTTCTCCACCTGATGCCGATAACGGTCGCGAGTCGCGAAATCCATCCGCGCATACACTCCCGCCGGATCCCGCTCCAGAACGCGGTGCACCACCGAAACGGTCTCGACAAAATCGCGCCAGCTAATGTGCTCTAACGCGCGCAGCCCTCGGACCATCAGCGATACGACGCGCTCCGAATCCAGGTTGGCGCACAAATGCTGGATCAGCACCAGCTTCAGCACGGATCCAAAAGCCCACAACTCCGCGAGCGCTAAGCCATGGTTCTCTTTCAAAGCGATTGCAGCCTTCTCCACAGCCGCCGAGTCGATCATTTCCTCCGCCTGCTCTAATAAATCCGCTGCCAGCTTGTAAACCCGCAGCTCTGCCGTGTCTCCCTCTCCGATCTTCGGAAGTACACGCACATAGCGCGCCGGCAAATCCCGTTGCGTCTCACGAATCTGGAACTGCAGGTACGAATGATTTTCGATCAACCACACCGCGGCCGGATGCTGCTCTAGATCTGCCGAACGCAACTTCTTCACCTGGGCCCGGAGTGTCCGCGCGCATTCCTGCAACCGCCGGGCAGCGCTGTCAGCTCCAGTAAGCCGCCGCGCCGGCCGCCGGCCCTCGCCCTGCATCACGATTGTTGCTGTGCTCATCTGTAATTTGCCGCCTGTAACTCGAAAAGTCTCGCGTACCGTCCTCGAATCATCACCAGTTGGTCGTGAGTCCCCTGTTCCCGAATTCTTCCGCCTTCCAGCACCACAATCCGGCCGGCCTTGCGCACCGTGGAGAAGCGGTGCGAAATCAAAATCGCCGTGCTATTGTGCGCCAGCTCTGCAAAACGCGCGAATACCTCGGATTCCGCAACAGCGTCGAGCGCGGCCGTCGGCTCATCCAGGATCAATACTTGCGCGTTACGCAGATAGGCCCGCGCCAGTGCGAATTTCTGCCACTCGCCACCCGATAAATCCACTCCGCCTTCGAAACGCCGGCCCAGCATCTGATCCAAACCGCCCGCCAGCCGCTCCAGCGTCCGGTCCGCGCGGCTCTTCTTCGCCGCTATCCACAGCGATTCATCCTGATCCGTCTCCTCAATGCGTCCCACGCCGATATTCATCCGCGCAGGCATGTCGTAACGCACGAAATCCTGAAAAATAATGCCGATCTCCCTCTGCAGATCTTCCACGTCGTATTCGCGCAGATCCACCCCATCCAGGGAAATCACGCCGCTCGTCGGATCGTAAAGCCGCGCCATCAACTTCACCAGCGTGGTCTTGCCTTGACCGTTTTCTCCCACCAGCGCGATGTGCTCGCCGCGCTCGATCCGAAAATTCAAACGATCCAGCACCAGCCGCTCGGAACCCGGATAGTGAAACGAGACATCCCGGAATTCGAATCCTTGGCGGATCGGCCGAGGCGCCACAATGGCATTTGCCTTGGATTGAATTCGCGGCTGGATCGCGAGAAAGTCCACCAGGTCCGTCAGGAACAGCGCCTGGTCCGAAATGCTGGAGAACAGCGAAAACACTCCCTGCAACTGTGCGCTCGATCCTGCAATCGCGCCCGCGAGAAACGTCAATGTTCCAACGCTGATTTCGCCCAGCAGCGTTCGCCACACCAGGTACGCGAAGCTCGCGTAGTATCCAACAGACCCGACGATGGCGAGCGCCGACCCCCACCACAGCCGCTGCCGCGTCAGCTCGCGATTCCGTCGAATCACAGCATCGGTAAGCGCGCCATACCGGCTCCGCAGAAATCCGCCGAGCCCGAACACTTTCACTTCCTTGGCGCTCTCCTTGCCGCTTCCCACTACGCGTAGATAATCCAATTCGCGCCGGATCGGTGTCAGGCTGTGCGCCAGCGTATATCCTCGAAACGCAAAATGGCTTTCACCCGCGAACGCCGGCGCCACGCAAATCACCAGCACCGCGAACAGCCAGGGCGAATAAACAATGACACCAATCGAAAGGGAAATCAGCGTGATCGACTGCAGAAGCAAGCGCCCCATGGAATTCAACATTCCGATGCGGTCCGTCGCCTGTAAGCGTGCACGCTCCAGCTTGTCTTGGAATAGGGGATCCTCGAAGGTTTCGAGATCCAGCCGCGCCGCGTGCTCCATCACACGCAGACTCACTTCACGCGTGAACTCATCCGCGAGGCGCGCGTCGGTATAGTCGATGGCCCGGCCCAAGACATTGCCTACCGCCGCTACCAGAAATTCCGCGCCGAGCAAAAACCAGATCTGTTGGGGGAGCGGTCCAGGATGTCTAACGGCCGCGACCACCAGGTCGATAATCCACTTCGAAATACCGAGCGCCGCCAGCGGTGTAAGCGCGCTGAATACGCGCAAGACCAGTCCCGCCGCGACCACTTTTGGCGCGGCCCTCCAAACCAGCCGCAGCACCGGCGGAACATTTCTCAAAGCAGCCAAACGGTCGCGCCATGTCATTGACAAGTCAAGTGCAAGTGACGGGCCGCGAGCTCTCAGAACGATCGCGTTAGCGCAAGAGATTGAGAATTCAGACTTTTAATTGTGATGCAGGAATCGTGCCAATGGTTTCATCCGCAAGGTGAGCCTGCAAATTATTCACAAATCGGCAAGTACAGGTAGTCCGTCTAACCTTATCTAACCGCCTGTCACCTGCCGCTTGTAGCAAACCTCGACCAGTCCCGCACCTCGCCCGGCCGCCGATCCGATCCCTGAACACCGAACATCCAGCCCGGATATTCCGGCGTAAGCTTGCTTACCTCATCCAACTGTTTCAGATCTTCCGCATCCAGCTTCAAATCCACCGCGCCCAGATTGTCTTTCAGTTGGCTGGTGTTCTTCGCGCCGATAATCACGCTGCTGACGGAAGGTTGATGCAGCAACCACGCTAGCGCTACCTGTGCCACTGTTGCGCCGTGCCGCTCGGCAACCGTTCGCATCACGTCGATGATGTCATAAGATCTCTCCAGATTCACCGGTGGAAAGGTGAATTTCGCGCGTCTCGCCTCGTTGTCCACAGCTCCGCCGCGCGTGAACTTGCCCGTCAGTAACCCGCCGGCCAGCGGACTCCATACCAGCAATCCGAGCTTTTGATCCAGCAGCATCGGAACAATCTCACGTTCCAATTCGCGCCCGGCCAGCGAATAATAAGCTTGCAGTGTCACAAACTTTTCCAGATGCCGCACTGCGGAAATCCCCAGCGCCTTCATGATCTGCCAGGCCGTCAGATTTGAACAGCCGATATAGCGGACCTTTCCTTGGCGCACCAGATCGGTGAGCGCGCTGAGCGTTTCCTCCAAAGGCGTCACTGCGTCGAAACCGTGAATCTGATATAGATCGATGTAGTCCGTCTTCATCCGCTGCAGACTGGCTTCAGCTTCATGCAGAATGTGCAGCCGCGACAGGCCCACATCGTTGGGACCTTTTGCCATCCGCCCAAAAACCTTCGATGCCACCACGATATCCTTGCGCTTCGATCCCAATGCCTTTCCCAGCATCGTTTCGGACTCGCCGGCCGAGTACACATTCGCGGTATCAAAAAAGTTGATCCCCGCGTCGATGGAATTTTCCACCAACGCATCCACGTCATGCTGGGGCAATCCGCCGATGACCTTGAAGATTCCGTCCGCCCCTCCAAACGTCATCGCGCCCATGCACAGCCGCGATACAAAGACTCCAGTGTTGCCCAATTGATGATATTGCACAGATACCTCCTCATCCATTGTTGCTCGCCGTGTTCCTCACCGTGGGGCAGGCGCTGGTGATAGTGGGTGATAAGGCGAAGATCGAAGAATCGTTGAAGCCTTACCAGCCCAGGCCATAAATATCGTTGGCAACAAAACTGCTGTTGATGTGAGGCGGAGCTCAACATGACAGCGACAGATCTGATCGACGACGTTTTGATCCTCGAAGATGCAAGCGAGCAGCCCTCGACGGCGACCCAACTAGCACCCTCAAAATTGGGCAATCTTCACGCAGTACCCCCAACGGAGCCGTACCAGAGAATCAGTTTTTCATCCTCATCCGATATCATTCGGCTGAAGCGACTGGCCTAGGGTTGAACGCGATCCGTGTAGCTGTCGCCGGTATACATTCGCACCACTTTACCGTTCTCTTCCGCAAATCGAATCACTTCTCCCACCACGCCGCTGCCAGTGGGTGCTTCATAGCGGAAACGTCCGCCGCCGAGAGGTAGCATGCCAATCGGGGCATCGGGATTTGGATTCGTAGGATCGAACATCACCAGACGTTGGTTCAGCTCCACCACTTCCATATCGCCGTTGGGCGAACGATAGAGGCCGGCGAAACGGCTCCAGGCTGGATCCCACGCTACAGCGTTTGTTGGCGTCGGCGCTGCTGCCTTCGCAACCGCCGCTCCCACCGTTTCCATAAGACGCGCCGCAATTTGAGTGGGCACAGAATCGTCGCCATTGGTCAGAACGATCACGCCAACCTTTTCATCCAACTGCAGCAGCGTTTGCGTCTTGTATCCGAAGTAGGAACCGCCATGCCCTACATACACTTTGCCGGCCTCCCGGTTCACTGCGAAACCGATCGCATTCCCGCGCGTCCAGTTGCTTTCCAGCACGCGTACGCGATGCATTTCGCGCAGCGCTCCCGTGCTCAAAATCTGGCTGCCTCCAACTTTGCCTTTGCGGAATTCTAGCGAGACGAATTTCGCCATGTCTTGGACATTCGAAGTGATTCCCGTCGCCGGCGCCATCGCTCGTGCGTCCACAAAAGGCATCTTTTTGCGCGAGCCGTCCGGCATACGCCGGCCGTAGCCGGTCGCCAAACCATCGATCTGCCGATCCACGCTGGAACCGGTCATCCCCAGCGGATCGAAGATATGTTTCTGCACATAGTCCGCCCACTTTTCTCCGGAGACTGCTTCGACGATCATGCCCGCGATGGTAAACCCAAGATTTGAATATTTCCAGCGTACTTCCGGCGAATAGGGCGCGTTATGTTCCAGGACATATTTGCGAACCCCATCGCCGGATGGAAACTCGAGTTCGGACCAGTGCGGCCCAGCTTCGCGCGGAAGTCCCGCGCTATGCGTCAGCAGCTCTTCTATGGTGATGGGCGGATCGTCTGGCTCGGCCGGCTGGATCTTGAACCAATCCAGATATTTCACCACCGGATCATCCAGCCGCACCTTCCCGGCATCGCGCAGCTGCATGATGGCTGTGGCCGTGAAAAGTTTGCTGTGCGACGCCATGCGAAACTTGGTAGCCGGCGTCATGGGAGTTCGGCTATCCACATCCGCGAAACCGAACCCCTTGGCCCAAATCAACTCCTGGTCCGAAACCACGCCTACGGCAATACCCGGCAGCCCGCGATAAGCCATCTGCCCGCGTACCCAGGCTTCGAACAATCGCTCTTGCCCCGCGACATCGGGATTATCCGCGATGCCCGCGTAGAGTGGGCACAGAGAAACAAAAATGAGACAGAATGTGCGCATAGGACTGCGTGTTAGACTGACTCTACCACAGCGCCTGAGCGATGCAAGAGTGCCCGCTTTATAACTACCCAGAACTGTACGACTTGATGTTTCCGAACGCCGGCGACTGCGCTTCCGTGCAGGATGAATCGCGCCGGCAGCGGGTGCTCGCGTCTGAACGGTTTTACTTGGAAGAGGCTCGGAAAAGCGGCGGCCGGGCATTGGAAATGGCCTGTGGATCGGGCCGGCTGACTATTCCGATCGCACAGAGCGGAGTCGAAATTGTCGGGGCTGATTTGTCGAAGTCCATGCTGGATACCGCGCGTGCGAAGGCTCGTGGAGCGGGCGTCGACGTCCGGTTTTTCGAAGCTGACATGCGCAGCTTCCATCTGCCGGGAGAATTCTCCACCGTTCTGATTCCCGGTAATTCGCTGTTGCACTTGTCTACTTTGGATGACCTGATGCAATGCTTCCGCAGCGTTCGCCGGCATCTGGCTCCGAACGGGCGATTGGTATTTGACATTTCAAAATGGGACCTCGCGATGCTGGGGCGGGATCCCGTCCAACGTTATCCGGTGCTGACCGTGAATGACATTACGATTGAGGAAACCGCAACTTACGATGCAGCCGAGCAGATCCGGCATGTGGTTTGGTACTTGTCCAAGCCATCCACCCCGGACTTCCGCGTGATTGAATATGGCCTGCGCGTGATTTTCCCACAAGAATTATTGCTGTTGCTCGATACGGCAGGCTTCCGAGTGGTCGCCCGCTACGGCGAATTCACGCGCGAGCCGTTCACTTCGGCGAGTCCGCGGCAGGTGTACGTTTGTTCGGTCAGTGTCCCTTGAAATCCGGTTTGCGCTTTTCATGGAATGCCGCGATGCCTTCCTTTACATCGTCGGTGTAATTCGTGGCGATGGTCGAAAGGGCAGCATCTTCCAGCGCGTTTTCCAGGCTCATAGTTTGCTGCTTGTACATCATTCGTTTGGTGACGCGGATGGCAATGGGTGGGCCGTCGGCCAATCGTTCGGCCCAGTGGCGGGCCGTCGGCATCAGTTCGGCATCGGGAACAACTTCGGTAACCAAACCAAGTTCCTTGGCTTGCCCGGCTGGATAGACTTCGGAAAAAAGCGACATCTTCAGCGCCCGTTCCAGGCCCATGAATTTTGGGAACAGATACGCGCCGCCCTCATCGGGAATGAGTGCGAACCGTAAGCTGGTATCGCCCAACTTGGCGCTGGATGCCGCGATGCGAAAATCGCAGGCAAGGGCCAGTGTGAGCCCGCCAGCGACCGCCGGGCCGTTGATGGCGGCGATGACTGGTTTGTCGACGCGTTGGAGGAATGTAACCAGTTGATCCATGTTCTCCCTCATCTCGAGCATGGATTCCAAGCGATGGCCGCGATAGCGGCTGGGATATTGAAAATCGCGAGAGACGTCGCCTCCGGAACAGAAACCACGTCCGGCGCCTGTGAGAATGATGGCGCGGACGGATTCATCATCGCGGGCATCGGCCAGAGCTGACAGGATCTCGTGAACCATCACTTCCGAATATGCGTTCAACTTCTCGGGACGGTTCAGCGTGATGGTGGCCACCCGATTGTCCTTGCTAAAGAGAATCTGTTTGTAGTCGCTCATTTTCCGGTGAACTTCGGAGCGCGCTTTTCAAGGAAAGCGCGGACCCCTTCTTTATGATCTTCGGTTTGTCCGCAGCGCAGATGCGTTTCGGCTTCGCGCTCGATCAGGGTGCGGAAATCGGAATGGGTTGCGAGATTGATGTTGGCCTTCATGTAGCGGAAGCTGGTGAGCGGGCCGGCCGCCACCCGAGTTGCCCAGGCGGTGACTTCGGATTCGAATTGATCGTGCGCCACCACGCGATTGACCAAGCCGAGGTGATGCGCCTCAGCGGCATCGATCTGGTCGCCCAGGAACATCAACTCCTTGGCTTTGGGCGCACCGGTGTAATGAGTGAGCAGCCAGGTGGTTCCGAAATCGCCGCCGAATCCGACCTTGGCATAGGCGGTTCCGAATTTCGCTTGATCGGACGCGATTCTCAGATCGCAAGCCAGGCAGACGCCTAGCCCGGCTCCCATGGCGAAACCGTTAACGGCCGCGATGGTCACTTTTGGAATGTTGTAGAGCAGCCAGGAAAGATCTTGCCAGGCGCGCAGCCGGTCGATATTGTCTTCGAGCGATTCATTGGATTCTTTGGCCATCATGGAGACGTCGCCGCCGGCGCAGAACGCGCGGCCGATGCCGGTGACAACGATGACGCCGATGGCGGGATCGGTGCTCCAACTGCGGAGAGTTTCGATGGAGCTCGAAAGCAGTTCGGTGCCGAGCGCGTTTAGCTTTTCGGGACGGTTGAAGGCCAGAGTTGCGATGCGATCTGTAACTTTGGTTAGGATCATGATCGAAACTAACACACGAAACAACGGCGCGGTCAAACGGAACCGTGGGCTAGTTAACGAGAATCATTTTTTTATACTATTTGCTTGACGCGCGGGCGAGTTTGGCGGTATAACTCTCTTTCCCCCTCATGAACGTCATGCTCGTTTTTTGGAAATCGATCTTCGAGCGTACGGAAGGAAAATTCCGAAGCCATGTCTGCTGCCGCTGTTCTCATTGAGTCCTCCACCTATCTCGAAGCCACTCCTGCGCCTATGCGCGACGAGGCTGTTCGAGATTTCATTCACGATCTCCGACAACCGCTGAGTTCCATCGAGGCCATCGCCTACTATCTGGAGATGACGCTGCCCGCGGAGCAACTGCAGGCGCGCCAGTACATGCGGAAGCTTCAGCAATTGGTGGATGAGGCCAATTCGATCTTGCACCACGCGGCGGTGGATGTTAGGGTGAGCGGGTAGGCACACGGAGGGCTCCCAAAGGCACCGGCTCCCTTACGGTCGCGGTTCGGTTTTCTCTAAACGGGCTAGATTGGCTAACTGCTTCAGGTACTGCTTTAGGGGGCGGGCGGGTGTGCCCCAGACCACTTGACCTTTGCGGACGATCTTGGAAGTTAGGACGCCGCAACCAGATCCCAGCACGGCGCCGGATTCGATGCGCGCTTTGTCACCGATGCCTACCTGACCGCCGATAACGGCGTCATCTTCCACCACCACGCCGCCCGAAAGTCCGGTCTGGGCGGCGATTACGACGTGGCGGCCGATGCGGCAGTTGTGTCCGATGTGAACCAAATTGTCGAGCTTGGTGCCATCGCCGATGGAGGTAACACCGAGCGCGGCGCGGTCCACGCAGGAATTGGCGCCGATTTCGACATCGTTGCCGATCTCGACGCGGCCGATCTGTGGGAACTTCTCATAATGATCGCCGGCGCGAACGAAGCCAAAGCCGTCGGCGCCGAGCACGCAGCCGGAATGCAGGACCGCACGGTTTCCGATGGTCACGTGATCGTAGATGGTGACGTTGGGATGCAGGATACAATCATTGCCGATACGGACGCCGGCTCCGATTGAGCAATTAGCTCCGATACTGGAACGTTCGCCGATGAACGTGCGGTCGCCAACGGTGGTGTACGGGCCGACGGCCGCTGAAAGTGCGATCTCCGCGTTAGCGGCCATTACGATACTAGGATGAATACCAGGTGCGAGCGGGCGCCGGGGATAAAGTAATCCGATGACGCGCGCGAACGCGGCGCGAGGATCGGCCACCCGGATCAGGGTGCGGCCCCTGGGGAACTCGTCCGTGACCAGAAGACAACCTGCGGTTGAAGCGCCAGCCGTGGCGGCGGCTTTTCGATTTCCGACGAATGCTATCTCGTGTTGATGGGCGGATTCGAGAGGCGCGGCGCCGCTGATTTCGAGCGAACCGTCGCCATCACATGGAGCTTTCAAATAATCCGCAATTTCTGAGACCCGCATCACCCTGTATGATACAAACTTATGCCGGTTGATCCTTCGGCTCAAGTAGCGGCGACTGCGCGCGTGCATCCGGACGCGGTGGTTGGACCGGGAGTGGCGATCGGAGAGTACGCGATCGTCGAAGAACATGTGGTGATTGGAGCCGGGTGCCGGCTGGAGCCTTATGTATACGTGAAGCGCTGGACTACGCTCGGGGAACGCAACGAGATTTCGTCGGGAACGGTGCTGGGGACGGATCCTTTGGATAAGAACTTCAAGGGGGAGCGCAGCTATTTGCGAATCGGCGATGGCAACATCATTCGCGAGCATTACACGGTGTCGCGTGGGACGCAGCCGGAGAGTGTGACTGAAATCGGCGATTCGAACTACATCATGACGTCGGGGCACATCGCGCACAATTCGAAGGTTGGGAACAACTGCGTGATCGCGAGTTGCGCGCTGGTGGCGGGGCACGTGGAAGTGGAGGACCAGGCGTTTATTTCCGGCGGCGTGGTGATCCATCAGTATTCGAAGATCGGGCGGTTGGCGATGATCGGCGGGAATTCGCGAGTGAACAGCGATGTTCCGCCGTACTTTTTGTATTCGGATTTCAATGTGTCGGCGAAGGGGTTGAATCTGGTTGGGTTGAGGCGGGCGGGCTTTACGAAGGAAGAAATTGGCGCACTTAAGAACGCATACCGGATTTTGTATCGGAGCGGGTTGAAGTTGGAAGAGGCGCTAGGGCGGATTGAGGCCGAGTTGGATACGGAGCATACGCGGCATTTGGTGGAGTTCATTAGAGGCAGTAAAAGGGGAATATGCCGGGAGTGAAGGAAGAAAGCGTCCACATGAGTGTGGACGCGGCGCGCAAGAGTGCGTGCGCCACGAGGTAAGGGAAAGTAATGAAGGAGTCAGTAGTGTTGGAGACTGAAGTGCGAGCGGAGCTGCCGCGGACTTTGGGGTTGGTGGATGCTCTGGCGATTGTGGTGGGGATTGTTATTGGAGGCGGAATCTTTTTGGTTCCGAATCTGGTGGCGCGAAACCTGGCCACGCCAAGTTCGATTGTCGCCGTGTGGGTTTTCGCCGGCGTGGCGTCGTTCTTTGGGGCGCTGGCATGCGCGGAATTGGGAGCGGCGCTGCCATCCACGGGCGGACAGTATGTATTTCTGCGCGAGATTTATGGCCCGATGACCGGGTTTCTGTGCGGATGGTCGATGTTCCTGGTGGCACGAACCGCCCAGGTCGCGTGGCTGGCGGTGATTTGTTCGCTGTACGTTTCGTATTTCCTTCCGCTGAGCGCGCTGGCGGTGAAGCTGCTGGGGATTGGGATGATCCTGCTGTTCGCGGCGATCAACTACCGGGGCGTTTCGTTGGGTGCGCTGGTGCAAAAGGCGTTCACTTCCGCCAAATTGATTGGATTGCTGATCATCATGGGCAGCGCGGTGTTTTATCGGAGTAATCCGGCTGTTGCGGCGCCGTCCGCGGCGGTTCCGTTCTCGCTCAGTCATTTTGGAGTTGCGCTGATTGCTTGTCTGCTGGCCTATGACGGTTGGATCCAGGTGACCTATGTGGCGGGTGAGATCAAGAATCCGAACCGGAATATATTGCTGGCGCTGGCGGGTGGAGTGGGGGTGTGCATCCTTATTTATGTGCTGGCCAATCTGGCGTATCTGCATGTGCTTTCGATTCCTGAGATTGCCGCGAGCGAGCATGTGGGCGCTACGGCAGCGGAGCGGACGCTGGGATCGGCAGGGGGTGGGTTGGTTGCAATAGTGATTTTGTTGTCGATCATCGGAGCCTTGAACGGTTGTTTTCTGACCAGCCCGCGAGTGTACTTTGCGCAGGCCCGCGATGGATTGTTTTTCGCGAAGTTTACGGAGGTGCATCCGAGGTACCGGACGCCGTCGTTTGCAATTGTTGCGCAGGCGGGCTGGGCGATTGTGCTGCTGTTGAGCGGGACGTATGAAACGCTGATCGACTACGCGATGATGGCGCTGTGGATTTTCTACGCGCTGATGGTTCTGGGGGTGATTGTGCTGCGGCGAAGCCGGCCGGAGCTGGTGCGTCCTTATAAGATGTGGGGTTATCCGATGACGCCGGTTTTCTTTGTGGCAGTGGCTACGTATTTTGTTGTGAATACGGCGGTGAGCCGGCCGGGGCCGTCGATTGCGGCGTTGGGGTTGATTGCAACGGGGGTTCCGGTTTATTTTTTTTGGCGCAGGAAGAAAAGCTAAGACGTTTTCTCGTTTCTCGTTTCTCGTTTCTCGTTTTGAAAACCTGGTGGGTTTCAAGCACCGACTCCCTTACGGTCGCGGTTCGGTTTTTCTTGACGCATCCGGGAGTTTTTGTGTTGGGAGGTGATTTGTCGGCAACGTATTGGCTAACGAAGAGTTGCGAGCATTGGATGGGTGTCGGCGGTCGCCTTTTTTTGCGATCCGTCACGGACTCGGATGATGTTGAGAGTGCGGTGGTTTCGGTCTCGGGTCTTTGATATATGGATGCCGGCTATGTTTGGTAGCGCTTGGGAGAGGCCTTTGGAGGTGGAGGGGAGGGCGGCTAGGGGGACTCGGGTGCGGAGTTCGTTTAGCAGATCGGTGGCTTCGCCGGTCCAGGAGCCGGTGGTTTCAAGGACGGCGTAAAGGGCTTCACGGAGCGGATCGGCGCCGGACCAGACGGAATGGGGGTCGGCAAATGCGTTGATCACCGCCGCTTCGTCGAGGCCGAGGGCGGGAGCGGCGGCTGCGGTCCAAGTGGCGCAATCGAGGAAACGCGGGACGTTGCCGAGGTCGATGTCACGCATGCGAGAGAGGGCTGTGGAGACGGCATTGGACAGGGCGGCTAATGCGCTGGGGTGAAGCGTTTCGAAAGTGGACCAGATGGCGGCTTCGGGGCGGGGATGGGCGATAGGTTCGAGCTGGATGGTGAGCGTCCGGTTCGCGAGAGTGCGGGGCGGGGTCCAGGCGCGTTGTGTTTCATCGTGTGGGGCGATCAGGATTATGGGGCGTGCGACTTCGAAGACAAGCGGGTCGCGAAGGTCGGGCTGCGTGATTTCGATGGCGTCGCCGGAAGAGAGGGCGCATAGGGTTTCGGAGATTTTGTTGGGGATGCGATGCACCTGATCAAAGACCAGGATCCAGTTGTGGAGGGCAAGCAGGCAGAGATCGCGATCGCGCGCGGGGAGTCGATGAATGGGCGCGGCGGATGGATCGATGAGAGCACGGAGTGCGCGGGCGAGTACGGACTTGCCGCTGCCGGCGGGTCCATTGAGGACCAGGATGGGGTAGGGGCCGGTGGGGCGGAGGGCGGAGATGAGCCAGGTGAGTACCGATGCGTACTGCGGCGTGGAGAGGTGAAAAAGGTTCGCCCACTCGGACAATGCCGCTGGTGGCTGGTTGCTGGTGGCTGGTTGTTGGTTGGGGCGGGGAAGAGCGAGCGTCCTGGTGGATTGGCGGAAGGCGGTTTTTAGATTGTTTCGGATTTGCCAGCCGCGGGGGGTGATTTCCAGAACGTCGCCGGTGGGGTTGGCTAGATCGAGGATGATTTTTGATGGGAGAAAGGGGTCGCCTTCGAAGCCGAGGCGCTGGGTGACTGGCTGGATGGGGAACTCGCCGTAGCGAGCTTGGGCTTCGAGTGTGCGCAAGACCGTGCGGAAAGCGATGGGGGACGGCGCGGTGTCGAATTGTTTGTAGAAATTCGCGGTGAGCCAATCGCGGAAGGCCGCGGAGCGGAGGGGTGCGACGGTGCGATGTTCGGTGCTGGCGGGAAAGCTGGCGCAGGCTTGCCCGTCCTTGGAGCAGAATGGGGAGGCATCGTGGGCGAGTTTGAGAAGTGCCTGGGGCTGTTCCGAGATGCGGATTTGGGGTGGCATACTGTCCCGGCTTGAGATTAGATGACGGGGTGGTTTGTGGTTAGGGTGGGTGGAGGGAAGTGATTGAAAGGGAGGGAAATATTTTTGTTGTGGAGTGGTGAACGTAACACGTTATCATCAATTGCGGAGAATAATTACGAAGATTATTGATATCGGCGCCGGAATTTTGTGGTGCGCGCTGTTTGCGGCTGGGCCAGCGCATGGCGAGACAAAGATTCAGGCGTTGGCTAAGGAGATCGAGGCCGATGCCGAGCGTGAAAATCCGCGGATGGGCCTCGACACTTTGATTCGTGGAGCCGAACGGCTGCGGGATGTAGATCCGGCGACGGCTCGTCAATTGCTGGATAAAGGTGCGGCGTGGTTGAACCAGTTCCCGCGTCCGAGCTATTTCACCCTCCGATTCATGGATACTTACGCGCATATCGATCTGGATGTTGCGGAAAAAGTCGGGGCAACGATACCCGACAAGGCTTGGGTTTACGCCGCGCTCATCGAACAGCCGGCGCGGGTTAAGGATTACGTGCGGGCGACCCGGCTGGTAAGGCAGGCGGGGAAGGACGGGCAGTATAGTTTGAGCGCGGTGACATTCGCCATGCAACAAATGGTCAGCGATGCGCCGGAGAGCGCGGCTGAGTTGTTAGTCGAACGCGTGGCCGATTTTCCGGAACACGCTAAGGCATCGGATGTGTTCACGCTTTTGAGGTCGCTCGCGGTGTTTCAGTGGCCCGACCTTGATTTGACGCGCGGGGCGCTGCGGAAGATTTTTGCGGCGCTGGATCGTCCGGGCTTCAAAGAAAACACCGGCGATTTCGAAGAAACGGCAATTTATGAATTCCACGGAATTGAGATCAAGACCGGAACGACATTCGAGACGGTGTTGTTGCCCGCCGCGGCTTACCTGGCGCTATGGGATTCGGAAGCGTTTCGTGCACGTGCGGCGGCGCTGCCAAGTTGGGGGCCGGCGCTTGCTGATTTGAGGATGGAGGATCTTCCAAGGCTGGCGCGCGCCCAGATTACGAGGGTTCAAAAGCCAGGGCCACCGCGTCCTAAGTCTGCGCCTTTGCCGGACATTTCGAAGATGTCGTATCCAGAAGCTATGTCCATGGCGAAGGCGCTGGAGTTTCCCGCAAATTATTCTGTTCTGACCAGCATGGCGGTCCGGAAAGACTTTACGGGGGAGCAACGGAAGGCTGTGTTCGAGGAGATTTTTCCATTGTTACGCAGGGACGATGCATTCTCGCGCTACAACGGTACGCGATGGATGTTTTGGGAGG
Source organism: Bryobacteraceae bacterium (assembly GCA_036008345.1). GTDB lineage: Bacteria > Acidobacteriota > Terriglobia > Bryobacterales > Bryobacteraceae > Palsa-89. The sequence continues at coordinate 14,316 of DASYNU010000002.1, read as the reverse complement.
CTGAGGACTCGAAGATTGAGGGCTTGTTCGCTGAAGCGGCGCTGGAGTGGATTGGAGCGCTGGATGCCGCGGTTAGCTCAAACGATAGCATGCTACTTCAGGAGCAGGGGCGAGGAATGATAGATGTCGAACTCCGGAGGCTGGACGAACTGTTTCACCAGCGCGACTTCGCGCTTTCGAAGCCGCATCCATCGATCGTGTCACGGAGAGCGTTGGCGCGCCTGGATGGGGCGGCCAACCAAATCGCCGATTTCTCGTTGTTTAGCCTGGATGGAACAGCATTTCATCTGCGAGAACTGAAAGGCAAGATCGTGCTGATTGATTTTTGGGCGACATGGTGCCCGCCGTGCCGGGATGAGGTGCCGGCGCTGCAGAAAATTCATGACGAGTGGAAGAGCAAGGGTGTTGTGGTGATGGGTGTGGATGACGAGCCCGCGGGGGTGATCCGGTCATTCAATACGAAGAACGGGGTTACATATCCGACGCTGCTGGATGCAGACCGTAAGGTGCATGAACTTTTTGGGGTGGATGGAATTGGTCAAGGTATTCCGCTGGCTGTCGTTTTTGATCGCGATGGGAAGTTTGTGGGGCGGGTTCCGTTTCCGCATACGGAGGAGGGTTTTCTCCAGTTGCTGAAGAAGGCGGGGTTGTGAGTGTGAGTGACAATCGGTACATGGACGTTCCTCCAGGCTTTAAGCTATGCGCGGGTATCGTTGTGTTCGTAGTTGGACTCGGGATTCATTTACTGGATGCCTTCCATAGGCTCAGCTACTTGGAAACTGACCTACCCGCCGTCTATTCCTTTGTGGTGAGTCCAATCTTTACGAACGGCACTATGTTGGCCGGACTCTTTGTGATGGTGGTCGGAATAGTTGAATTGAAAAAACACCGCCTCCACCTTCAGCGTGAAAATATAGAGGAGCGTAAGCCTACATCGAAGCCCCTATCCGATGGCGTCTTTGATCGGCTTGGTTCGGATTCTGGCGCCCCCCTCCCGCCACGCTTCAGGCAAAAGCGTCCCCCGGCCCCCAAGCTTCCACTGGTGGAATGAATGCGGGCATACAGACGCTTGTGATCCGTAATCCAGTCGTACCGCCAAGGGAACTTAGAGCAAGTACAGCGGGAAATGGGGCCCAGCGATTCGAAGTTGGTGCGAAGCCTACAAGATTAATCTTCAGACCCTCCCAAACAACAGTTGAAGTCAAGGACCTGCCAAAGGCAATGGATTTTGGGACGTATAATTTGACAGTTGCCTGTGACGGTACATCCCTAGTAATCAACGATCATAACCGTCAAGTGTTCCTCGATGTACTGGTAGAACATGCCGAAGTACCTGGGTTGCCTGTTCCCACCACTCATCCTGCAACCACCCTCGATAACGCAACTCTAGCTGATCGCAGAACCCCTAGAAGAGCTCCACGGGACTCTGCCAAGTACAGCTATCGTTGACCTCAAAATTCAGCAATTCCGGTTGGGGGTTCACTTGGAAGTACGATGATTTGCTAATCGCGTTTCATCGGTGGGGATTAAACCCCGAACATCGTTTTCTAGACCATGCTCTTGAGAAAATACACGCCCAGTTGCGAGAGGATGCCTACGCTTTATTTTACCAAGTGCAGAATGACAGTAAAATCATTCGTAGTACTGCAGGCGGAGACCTCAGGGGCTTTGAGCCACTAGAACAGAATACGGCTGAGAAGGAAGAGCACGAAAACGAGGTCTGGGAAAAGGCAACGGAGGTGTGTACGGTATACGGGGAACTTATCGACGCCGCTTGCCGCACGTTCGCGGGTGTTCCAGTCATTCAATCAGCGGAAATTGCTCCGATTAACTTGAGCATTGATCCAGCCAGCGTAGTCAAACTCTCAACTATCTCTGGCGGAGGATACATACTGGACTCACAGCTAAAATTGCGCTTCGAAAATAGCAGTGGCAAGGTAGCCATTGCGAAGTCCCTTCACTTCGACTTGATCGAAAGATGTGGATCTTCAGAATGTGTTGTGCCGGTACCAGAGGTGAGCCACTACCTTCTCAAAGACAAGACATCGAATGCAGTTCGCTTACGCGACTTGCCCATACCGGAAAATGTGACTGAGTGGTATATGAACGCCAAGTATGCCCTGCCAAGCCGTATTGGCCCATACCGGCTTAACGACCGCTATTTTGTGCGCTTGACGCTGGAAGTACTCGGGCTCCGACAACAAACGATAGATTTTGAAGTAGATTGGGTGAGAGCGGTCAGAGCTCTAACACCATGACTCTTTCACGCAGCGAGTCGAGTGGATTGATTGCTTGCTGCCCGCACCAACTATTCACCGAGCGCGCGACTTTCTCCTGACGGAAAAAACGCTGCCCAGTAGTAGGGGTGATTTTGTTTCTTGCCGGCGAGCATTTTCCGCTGAACTCCACGTAAGGCTTCCGAGAGCGCTTCCTTCTTCAGCAGCCGCCGGTAGAGCCCGAGCATCAGATCCCGCGTGGCCGCATCATCCACGCTCCATAGCGACATCACCTGTGCTCGCGATCCTGCCAGGACCAGCGCCCGCCGCAAGCCGTACACTCCCTCGCCGTTGGCGACATCGCCTATGCCGGTCTCGCAAGCAGACAACACCACTAACTGCGTTCCCCACAAGTCCAGCCCCGATACTTCCAGAGCGGTGAGCACACCGTCCTCGCTTCCACTCTCCAGCACATTTGCCCCTGCCAAGGCCAAACCCGAGCGCAGCAGCGGGTTCTCTCTGTTTGTAAACAGGGGCCGCAAGCCCCCTTCCGCCTGCGGATCAACCCAGGCACGGCTCGAGTTCGTCGCTTGCTCCGGTTGATCCGCCAGGAAGAATCCGTGGGTCGCAATGTGCAGTAAGCGCGGCCCCGATACGCTTTTCAACGCTCCCTCATTCGCTTGCGCGCCGGAGAGGACGGCGCTCTTGGGTAGCCGCAGTAGCTTCTGAAGGCGCTCACCCTCCTGGGCCGTGCCGGGCAAGGGTTGAAAATACATCTGGAAGTCGGTTGAGCGGTATGCTCTCTCTGCTTGGGCCGGCGCCTGCGCTTGGGTTGGCTTGGCATCGTAATCCGGATTCGCTACCACGAGAGCCCCCTGGCGACTGGACGCGGGAGCCTGCAGCCGCAACAGGTCTCGACCCGAGCCGAGATAGCTGAATGTGTAGCGCTGCAGCAGGTAGTGTTGCCGCTCGTCCAACAATGCCGCAAACGGCACCAAGTTCAGTTGGCCGTCCGGAGACAACAGTAACTGGCTCTGGCTACCCAGCAAGGCGCGCACAGGGCGCATTACTTTTTCGTCCAATTCGCGAGCGAGATGCTTGACATCGGTACCGGGATTACTGAGCGCGCCGCGCAGCACTAATGCTAAGCGTTCAATGGGTTGGGCTTCACCTAAATCCGTCCAGGCCGGCTGCCCGTCATGGAAGAGCACGTAGGCAGCGTAGCGCGGCGGTTCCAGAGGCACATTCTCCAGATCGGCTTTTGGATCAAGGGGCTGGTAATAGACAAGTTCCACTAGCGCGGCACCCTGAGGAATTGATTCCTGAATTGCCTTCAATGTCACCGGTTCGGAGTGGACCCGAAATGCGGCATTGCGCAGGCTGATGGCGGCCTCTATCTGGTCCTCCCGGATTCGGAGCTTCTGAATCTCCTGCTGGTATTCCGTCAAGTTACGCTCACCCGGACCGTGCATCACCATGTTGGCGTGCAGCGTGCGCACCTGCACCAACTCATCCAGGAACTTTTGGTCATCCGGATTGAGCCGCTCGCGAAGCGCACTCGTCTCTCCAGCCACCGCCTCGAGCAAGCGACCCTTGCGGCGCAGCAGTGTCAAAAAAGCCAAGCGCAGTGCATCGGGATCGTCGGGCGCGAACAGCGCGTGAAACGAGATTGCGAGATGAGTATCTAACTCCAGCGTCGATAAGTAGGCCTGCTTTTGCTGTTCCGATCCGGTGGTTAAGATGAGCGTAAGACTCTGCTCCCGGGCTTCGGCGCTGCGGGACAGAAAAATTATCGCCTCCTTCCGCTCCCCTTTTATCCAATGAACTAAACCCAAACTGGCGAGCGCGGTGACGATGGTGGGATGCTCCGGGCCGAAGACTTTTTCATTGATGGCCAGGGCGCGCTCGAAGAGGCCTTCGGCCTGTTGGTAATCGCCCTTGTCGAGATGGACCAAAGCGAGGCTGTTGAGGGAATTAGCGGTATCCGGATGGTCCGGGCCCAGGACTTTCTCGACGATCGCCAGGGCTCGCCGGAATAGTGGCTCAGCTTGTTGATAATCCTTTTTTTCACGATAGAGCTGGGCCAGGTTGGCGAGGTAATGGGCGGTATCAGGATGGTCAGGGCGATCTTTCTCGCCGATCGCCAGGGCTTGACGGAAGAGCGGCTCGGCCTGCGGGTAGTCCCTTTTGAGGCGATAAATCAATGCAACGTTATTCAGAGACCAGGCAGTTTGAGGATGCTCGGGGCCGTAGATCTCCTTGCGAATACGCAGGGCCTCCTGACACAAGGGCTCAGCCCGGCCGTAATCCCCTTTTTCTCGATAAAGCTGGCCGAGGTTGTCGAGGATAGTAGCGGTTTCGGGCCGGGCGCTTTCAACGTCCTGAACGATGGCGAGGGCGTCGAGATAGAGCGGCTCGGCTTGTGCGTAATCGCCCCTAGCGCGGTAATTCTGGGCCAGGTTGTTGAGGGTACTGGCAATATCAGGGTGCTTGGGCGGAAGGACCTTCTTCCGGATGCTCAGAGCGCGCTGCAAGATGGGCTCCGCCCGACTGTAATCGCCCTCGGCATCATAGAGAGTGCCGAGGTTGTTGAGCGATTGCGCAGTATCAGGATGCTCGGGCCCGAGGACTTTCTCGCGAATGGCTAGCGCTTGTTGATAGAGAGGTTCCGCTTTTGCAAAATCACCGTTGTCACGATACAGCCTGCCAAGATTATTGGCGCAGAAGGCGGTCTGGGAAGACAATGGACCCGCCGCCTTTTCCATGCCGCTCAGGGCGCGCAGCATGAGGGGCTCGGCTCGCTTATAATCACCTTTAATTCGATAAAGCTCGGCGAGGTTGTTGAGTGACTGAACGGAGGCCAGGTAATCGGGTCCAAGGGTTTTCTCAGCCAAGCTGAGAGCGCTCTCGGCAATGGGAATTGCCTGGTCGTACTTCCCAGCCGCATAGAGAATGGTTACTTGGTGGTTCAGTTGATTCACTTCGGTTCCTTGGGGTGGGATGGGTAGGGACATTTCAACAGCTCCGGTTACACAGATTACGCGCTGGATGGCAATTTGGCTTGCATAAATCGCAATCGTACAATAAAAGTGGCGCGCGCGTTTGGAGCGACGCAGCGAGTTTTGGTTTCGCAGCGCAGGTCCGGTGAAAACGAGAAGTCCTTTTAAGTGATATTGAGTGGGCGTGAAGGCTGCTTCCGATAAAGCTTTACTCTTGGCGGAAAGATCGCTTAGCTTAGCTGATAGCAGACGGATAAAAGAGGTGTGCTATGAGGAAGATTTCACGACGAACAACGGACGCCGCACCGGGCGCGCTGCAGGCCGTTGGCGGCAAGACTGCCAATGAGAAAACTGGCGGGCGGGTTGCCCCGGCGGAAGCTGAGAAGTGGATGGAATCCTGGCGGTCCGAGCGTGCGCCAGTAGGTGCTTTGTACCTGGGGCGATTCGCCGATCCCATTTATTTCCTGACCAAACCGATCACGTGGAAGCCCAACGAAGGTCAGGAGCGCTACCAGGAAGTCAGCGTGCCCGCGGGGTTTGTCACGGATCTGGCCAGCATTCCGCGCGTGTTCTGGACGCTGCTGCGACCGGACGGACGTTACGCTTATTCAGCAATTGTGCATGATTACCTGTATTGGTTTCAAACCAGACCGCGCGAAGAAAGCGATACAATTCTGAAGCTCGGGATGAAGGATTTCTCTATCGACGTTGTTACGATCACGGCTATTTACGATGCCGTGAGGGTTGGTGGAGGGGCTAGCTGGTCCGGAAATGAGCGCTTGCGAAAGGCGGGAGAGAAGCGGATTTTGAAGCGCTTTCCCGACGATCCGCGGACTACTTGGGCAGAGTGGAAAGAGCTGCCGGATAACTTCGAGTGACACTTCGAGTAACATTACGGGTCGGGTGATCTGGGATTAATCCATCCGCAATGCGTCGAGCGGGGAAATGGAACTGGCGCGGAAGGCTGGGATCAGGGCGGCGATCAATGCGGAAGCCGACAGAGCTAGGATCGAAATGGCAATCACGAATGGGTTGTATTGATTGATCCCGAAAAGTTGATGTCCCAGGAAGCGGCCAGCTGCTAGTGCTAACGGTATGCCTAATAGGAGTCCGACGGAAATCAGAGCTAGCGCTCCGCGGAGAATCAACGCGAAGACGTCGCTACGATCGGCGCCGAGGGCCACGCGCACGCCGATCTCGCTGGTGCGGCGTCCGGCATTGTAGGCCGTGACGCCATACATTCCAATGGAGGCTAAGACTAGCGAAAGAATCCCGAAGAAGGAAGTGAGGCGGGCGATCAGCCGCTGCTGGGTGAACTGGCCGGCTACTTGCTCTTTCAGGGTGCGAACGGAAACGATCGGAATATTGGGATCCACGGAAGCCATGGCTTGGCTTAGGCGCGCGACGGGGAGGCTGGATCCAGGCCGGGTCAGAATCACAATCTCGCTCAGGAAAAGGGAGCCCAGATTGCCCTTCTCGTATTCGGCTTGTGGTTCCGGGAGAAAGAAGAACGGAAAAATCGGCTGGTCGAGTTTGTATGTTAAATAGCGCGCATCTTTAGCGATACCTACGACTTCGAATTCGCGGCTGGCTCCTGGCTCGCGGCCGAAGTGCTTGCCAATAGGATCTTCGTTTTTGAAAAACTTTCGCGCAAAGGCCTCATTGATGACTGCTACCTTTCGCGAAGTCGCCGTATCCTGTTCGAGGATCCCGCGCCCTCTGATCATCGGGGTTCCGATGACGTCTAGGAATCCGGCAGTAACGCGGTCCCAGGCGGCGAAATAGTCGTCATTGGGTCCCGGAGGGCGATGTCCATCCACAAAGACGCCAGCGCCCCAACCGCCGGCGCCCATCGGCGAGTAATTGCAGAGAGCCACGGAAGATACGCCTGGAATGCTGGCTATAGAATCGTGGATGCGCCGGTACAATACTGAGAGTTGGTCTGTGCGATAGCCGGCCAGCCGTGGATTAGTGCTTGCAACTACGCGCCGGTCCTGGTTAAATCCGAAATTTTGATTCTCCAGGCTGTGCAGCGCGGCGGTTAGCAATCCTGACGCTGATAGCAGCGACAGCGAGAGAGCTGCCTGGAACACCACGAGTGCCTTGCGCGGAAGAGAGCCGGTGCGGGCGGTGGAGCGGCTGGCTCCGCGAAGCGCTTCGATGGGATCTACACGCGTGGCCATCCATGCGGGAGCGATGCCGAAGGCGACTCCGGTGGCGAGCGAAGTGATCAAGGCGAAGAACAGCACCGCCAGGGAAGGCGATGCATGAATGGGCACGCCGGCGAGTCCGGGCAACGAGGGGAAAGCGAAATGCAGAATCAGGCGCGTGCCCGCGAAGGCGATCCCGAGGCCCGCCATTCCACCAAATAACGCGAGCACAATGCTCTCGGTAAGGGCCTGCTTTACGATACGCGACACTTGCGCCCCCAGCGCCATGCTCAACGATATCTGCCGCCGGCGCTCCATGCCGCGCACCAGCATGAGATTGGCCACATTGGCGCAGACGATGAGCAGCACGAATCCGGAAACCAGCATCAGGATCTGCAGCCAGTGTTCGTATTCTTCCCGCATGCTGGTGATGCCAGCGCCGCCAGGGGTCAGGAACAGGGTCTGCTCGGGAAATTTGGCGCGCTCATTAGCGTCCATCTCGCCCCAATGCGAGCGGAGCCATTGCTTCAGCTCTACTCGCATATCCGCCTCGATGGTTTTGGGGCTTGCGCCCGGCTGGATACGTCCGATCGGGTCTAACCAGTGGGTGTTGTACTTGTTGAGATCAGCGTCCACCTCCACATACGGTTCCGTGTTCAGCGGTAGAAAGAAATCGGGTGGAGTGTTGCGCAGAGTATCGCCGAAGAAACCCGGCGGAGTGATTCCCACCACGGTAAAAGGCTTTTCATCCAGATTGAAGACGCTGCCGATTATGGACGGATCTGACCCGTATCTTTGCTGCCATAAGCGATAGCTCATCACTGCTACTGGTGGAGCGGAGGGTTGATCGTCGCCGGCGGTCAACGCGCGTCCGGCATAGGCTTTTATGCCAAACATGGTGAAGTAGTTGCCGGACACGAATTCGCCTGGATAACTTTGGGCCGCCTCTGAGCTGCCCGAGCGCCGGACACCAAACAGCGGCGCCATCGACGGGACGGCCGCTAATTCCGCAAAGCCCTTGGTGTTGTCTCTGAGGTATTTATACAAATCGTAGGAGACCAGGGAGAACTCTTTATCCATGCTGTACCCGCCCCGGTAGCAACAGATTGTTTCTTTTCCCAAGCGGTACAATTCGGCGGGATTCGCGACCGGTAGGGACTTCAGCAGGACGGCGTGCGCGAGAGTGAAAATTGACGTGGTGGCGCCGATGCCGAGCGCGAGAGTCAGGATGGTGGTGATGGTGAAGGCTGGGGCATTGCGCAGGCGGCGTAGTGCGTGGCGGGTGTCTTGGAGCAAAGTTTCTACAAACGGTAGTCCTCGCTGGTCGCGATAACTTTCACGGATTGCTTCGACGGTTCCGAACTTTAGGAGAGCTTGACGGCGAGCGTCGGCTGGCAAGAGACCAGCGCGAAGATTTCGAGCGGTCTCGAGAGCGAGGTGTTCTTCGATCTCGGCCTCCAGGCGCGCTTCGGCTTGCTGGGTGATGGCGAAGGATCGGAGGCGGTTGAAGAATCGTTTTAGTGTTCGCATTTGGTTCCTCATTACAGTTGGCAGGCGAAAGCGCCTGCCCCACTTAGTCGGAGCGTAGGGCTTGCACTGGTGAAATTGAACTGGCGCGGAAGGCTGGGATCACGGCGGCGATCAACGCGGACGAAGCCAGGGCTAGGATCGAAATGGCGATCACGAAAGGGTTGTATTGGTTGATTCCATAAAGTTGATGTCCCAGGAAGCGGCCGGCTGCTAGTGCTAGCGGTATGCCTAATAGGAGTCCCAACGAAATTAGGGCTAGTGCGCCACGCAGTATCAAGGCGAAAACGTCGCTACCGTCGGCGCCCAGGGCCACCCGCACGCCGATCTCGCTGGTGCGGCGTCCGGCATTGTAGGCGGTGACGCCGTATAGCCCGATGGATGCTAAGAGCAGGGAGAGAATTCCAAAGAACGAGGTGAGGCGGGCGATCAGGCGCTGTTGGGTGAACGAAAAAGCCACCTGCTCTTTCAAGGGGTGAATCGCAAGGATAGGTATGTTGGGATCTATGGAAGCCATGGCCTGGCGCACTTGCGCGATGGGCAGGCTGGCTCCTGGTTGGGTGAGAATGACGATGTCATGCATGAAATGCGAGCCTGGATTGAAATCTTTGTGATCGGCGCTCGGGGAAAAGTCGTGCTGCGCTTCGGGTAGAAAAAAGAGTGGGGCAATTGGCTGGTCGAGCTGGAAAGTTAGATAGCGGGCATCTTTGGCGACGCCCACAATCTCGTATTCACGTTCCGATCCGATGTCGTGTTGGCCGAAGTGTTTTCCGATGGGATCAACATTCCCGAAGAACTTTCGTGCAAAGGCCTGGTTGACGACGGCTATGTGGGGCGAAGCTGCCGTATCTTGTTCCGAGACGCCGCGTCCCTTGAGGATTGGATTTCCGACGACGTCGAAATAGCCCGCGGTGACTCGATCCCAAAAGGAATAGTTGTCGTCATTGGGTCCGGGGGCGGGTTGCCCATCCACGTGGACCGCACCACCCCAATTATTGCCGGCCATCGGCGAGTAGATGCAGAGGGCCACTTGCGAGATGCCAGGAATGTTAGCTAGCGAATCGTGGATACGAGCGTAAAGGGGCGTGAGTTGTTGAGCCTGGTAGCCGCCCAGCACGAACTTGACGACCGTGCGTCCATCCCGATTGAATCCAAAATCCTGAGTTTCGAGGTGCCGCAGCGCGGTGGTGAGCAATCCGGACGCGGATAGCAACGCAAGCGAGAGCGCGGCCTGGAAGACCACGAGCGCCTTCCTGGGCAGCGAGCCCGCGCGCGCGGTGGAGCGGCCGGCTCCGCGAAGAGCCTCGATGGGATCTACGCGCGTGGCCATCCAGGCGGGGGCTATGCCGAAGGCGATTCCCACGACGAGCGAAGTGACGAAGGCGAACAGGAGTACGGGAACGGAAGGCGACGCGCTGATGGGTAAGTCTGCCACGCCTGCAACCTTCGGGAACGCAAAATGCAGAATGAGACGCGTGCAAGCGAATGCGATCGCGAGGCCGGCTGCTCCGCCAAACAGGGAGAGCAAAATGCTTTCGGTGAGAGGCTGCCGCATAAGACGCGAGGCACGCGCGCCCAGCGCCATGCTCAAGGAGATCTGACGCCGGCGCTCCATGCCACGCACCAACATCAGATTGGCGACATTGGCGCAGACGATGAGCAGCACAAATCCGGAAACCAGCATCAGGATCTGCAGCCAATGTTCGTATTCCTCACGCATGCTGGTGATGCCGGCGCCTCCGGGACGCAAGAACAGGGTCTGCTCGGGGAATTTCGCGCGTTCGTTCGGGTTCATGTCGCCCCAGTGCGAGAGCAGCCATTGCTTCAGCTCCACTCGCATATCAGCTTCTACCTGGATGGGCGCCGAGCCGGGACGGATACGGCCGATCAACTCGAGAAAGTTGTTGTTGACTGCGTAGAGATCGCCTTCCAAGATGGGTTCGGTGTTCAAGGGCAAAAAGAGATCGGGAGGATTGGCGCTCAAAGTGTCGCCGAAGAAACCTGGCGGGGTGATTCCGACGACGGTAAATGGATTTCCGTCCAGCGTGAAGACACTACCGATGACGGACGGATCCAATGCATACTTTTGCTGCCATAGGCGATAGCTCATCAGCGCGGTTGGCGGAGCGCCAGCTTGATCATCGGAAGGTGAAAACACGCGTCCGGCATATGCATTTATGCCGAACATGGTGAAGTAATTGCCGGAGACGAATTCGCCTGGATAACTTTGGGCCGGCTGGGTGCTGCCCGCGCGGCGGACGCCTAACCGCGACTGGCTGGCCGAAAACGCGGCTAGTTCGCCGAAACCCTTGGAGTGATCCCGAAAGTGTTTATACAAATCGTAGGAGACGAGCGAATACTCTTTCTCCTGGCTGTAGCCGCCCCAGTAGCAGCAACGGGATTCTTTCCCCAGGCGGTACAGTTCGCTGGGATTTGCCACTGCGAGCGACTTCAATATGACAGCGTGCACTAGAGTGAAGATTGAAGTGGTTGCGCCGATGCCGAGCGCGAGCGTCAGGATGGTGGTGATGGTGAAGGCTGGGGCGTTGCGTAGGCGGCGCAGCGCGTGGCGGGTGTCCTGGATTAGTGTTTCCACAAACGGCAGTCCTCTCTGGTCGCGATAGCTTTCCCGGATTGCTTCGACGGTGCCGAACTTTAGTAGAGCTTGACGGCGGGCGTCGGCTGGTGAGAGACCGGCGCGGAGATTTCGGGCGGTTTCGAGGGCGAGGTGTTCTTCGATCTCGGCCTGCAGGCGCTGTTCGGATTGGTGGGTGGTGGCGAAGGAGCGGAGGCGGTTGAAGAATCGTTTTAGTGTTTTCATTTTGGGTCCTCACTATCCCTAAACTGCAAGGCACCGACTCCCTTACGGTCGCGGTTCGGTTAGGAGCAGGTTCTCATTCGAGATCCTGCGCTTTTGCGGCGAAGAATCGGCCGATGATGGCGGCGGTTTGCTCCCAATCGCGGGTCTCGGCCTGGAGTTGTTTGCGTCCGGCGCGAGTGAGCCGGTAGAAGCGGGCTTTGCGATTATTTTCGGAAGCGCCCCATTCGGATGCAATGCAGCCTTCTTGCTCAAGCTTCAGGAGTACGGGATACAGAGTGCCTTGATTCACGGCGAGCAGATCACCGCTGATCTGTTCGATGCGGCGGGCGATGCCATAGCCGTGGAGTGGTCCAAGCACGTCGAGAGTCTTAAGAACCATCAATGCCAGGGTGCCTTGGCGGACGTCCTGTTTTTCCTTCATGCGCCTCTCTTTGGGTTTCCAACAGGTAGGATAGCATGAGTCATTTGGGAAAACAACAGGGGAGGGCGCCGATTGGCAATCGGGGCACCTGTGTTACCAACCAGGTTGGCAACCTGCCCCACGGCATTGTGTCAAAATGGGGCCGGAATATGTTTTCACGATTAATCTTTGTTGCTGGCTTGAGCTCGGCTGCATTTGCGCAGTCCGGTATCGATTTGGGCGCCATGGACACGAACGTCAGTCCATGCACGAATTTTTATCAGTACACGTGCGGTAATTGGCGCGCGAAGAATCCCGTTCCGCCGGACCAATCGCGCTGGGCGCGTTTCAATGAAGTGCGCGAGCGGAACCTGCAGACGGAACGCGAAATTTTGGAGAAAGCCGCACATGCTTCCCTCAATCGCTCGGAGGTGGATCAGAAGATCGGCGATTATTATGGCGCCTGCATGGACGAACAGGGCATCGACAAGAAAGGCATCGAGCCGGTGAAGCCAATGTTGGACAGCATTAACGCGCTGAATTCCAAAGAGCAGCTGGCCGGGGAGTTGGCCAAGCTGAAATTCATCGGAGTGAACGGAGTTTTCACGTTCGGCGCTGCTCCGGACTTCAAAGACGCCAGCGTATACGTTGCCAATTTCGACCAGGGCGGCATCAGCCTTCCCGACCGGGACTATTACTTGAAGACGGACCAGCGCTCGGCCGACCTTCGCCAAAAGTACGAGCAGCATGTCGCCAATATGTTCGATTTGCTGGCAAAATCGTTGAACACTACCTGGGATTCGAAGGCCAAAGCCGCTGCGGTGCTGAAGTTCGAGACCGCCCTGGCTGAGGCGTCCATGGATAGAGTGCTGCGCCGGAATCCCGAGTCACGCGACCACGCGATGACTACGCAGGATCTTTCCGGTCTGGCGCCGAAGTTCGAGTGGACCAAGTTCATTTCCGATGAGCACACGCCATCCTTCAGCAAGATTAACGTCGGCAATCCGGAGTTCTTCAAGAAACTGGACGGCATTATGCAGGCGACCAGTTTGGACGATGTCAAGACTTACTTAACCTGGCGGCTGCTGCTTCGTTCCGCCAGCGCCCTGCCGCACGCGTTCGTCGACGAGAACTTTCAGTTTTTCGATAAGACGCTCAACGGCCAGCAAGAGCTGGCGCCGCGCTGGAAACGGTGCGTGCGGGCGACGGATGGCGCGCTGGGTGAAGCTCTGGGACAGAAGTTTGTCGAAGTAGCATTCGGTGGTCCCGCGAAGGCCAAGGCGCTGCAGTTGGTGGGCGAGATCGAGAAATCCATGCGGCAGGATATCCAGGGCGCGACCTGGATGTCGGACGCGACCAAACAGCAGGCGTTTGCCAAGTTGGCGGCGGTCTCCAACAAAATCGGTTATCCCGAACGGTGGCGCGACTACTCGAGCGTGGTTGTTAAGGCGGACGATTATCTGGGAGATGAGGAGCGCTCCATCGCCTTCGAGGTCCGGCGCAATCTGAACAAGATTGGAAGACCTGTGGACAAAAGCGAGTGGGGCATGACACCTCCAACCGTGAATGCCTATTACAGCCCGCCGCAGAACAACATTAACTTTCCCGCCGGTATTCTGCAGCCTCCGTTCTACAATGCAAAAGCGGACGAGGCGTTGAATCTGGGGGCCATCGGTGTGGTGGTGGGGCACGAATTGACGCATGGGTTCGACGATCAGGGCCGCAAATACGACGGTGACGGCAACCTGCGCGATTGGTGGACCGCGGACGACTCCAAGAATTTCGAGACGCGGGCCGAATGTGTGGTGAACGAATATGACAAGTTCAGCCCGGTGGATGGAGTCAAGCTGAAGGGTAAGTTAACGCTGGGTGAGAACGCCGCGGACAACGGCGGCATCCACCTGGCTTACATGGCGCTGATGCGCGATCTGGCGGACAAGACGATACCGGATACCAAGTCTGACGGATTTACTCCCGAGCAACAATTCTTCATTGGCTACGGGCAGATTTGGTGCGAGAACGCAACGGATGCCAATTCACGCGTCCGTGCGGCGACTGATCCTCATTCACCCGGGCAGTTTCGCGTTACCGGCGTGGTCCAAAATATGCCGGAGTTCGAGCAGGCTTTCAGTTGCAAGGCGGGTGATCCGATGGTTGCCGCGCAAGCTTGCAGGGTTTGGTGACGCGGGTGGTGCGCGAAAAT
>DASYNU010000001.1:0-14056 GCA_036008345.1 Bryobacteraceae bacterium | reverse complement strand
AGAAACACGGCGAGATCGTGGGCGGGCAGGAGATGCGCAGATGCACTTCGCGTGCGCCCGCATTGCGAACCATGCGCACAATTTTACGGCTGGTTGTCCCGCGCACAATGGAATCGTCCACCAGGATCACGCGCTTGCCTTCCAACTGATGGCGCACGGGATTGAGCTTTAGTTTTACGCCGAAATCGCGAATAGCTTGCGATGGCTCAATGAACGTGCGGCCGACGTAGTGATTGCGGATGAGAGCTTGCCGGAACGGGATGTTGGATTCCGAGGCGAAGCCGATCGCCGCTGCAACGCCCGAGTCGGGTACCGGAACCACAACATCGGCGGCCACCGCGGATTCGCGCGCCAGCAATCGTCCCAAATTCTCGCGCGATTGCCCGACGGAATGTCCGAACACGATGGAATCGGGCCGCGAGAAATAGACGTGCTCGAAGACGCATTGCGCATGGGGACCTTCCGGAGCGAAGCGCTCCCGCGTCATACCCTCAGGGCCGATGCACACCATCTCGCCAGGCTCGACATCGTTGATATAATCCGCGTTGATTAAATCGAAGGCGCAGGTTTCCGAGGCGAAGACATAGGCTTTGCCCTGGTCCGTCTGCAATTCGCCAAAAGCGAGTGGACGGAAGCCGTACGGATCGCGCGCCACAATCACACGGTCGCGCGCCAGAAAGACTAGCGAAAATGCGCCCTCCAGTTGCAATAGGGCTTCACGCAGTGCGCCAGCCAGCGTTCGCTCACGCGATCGGGCCACCAGGTGCAGAATCACTTCGGTATCGCTGGATGCCTGAAAGATGGACCCTTCGCGCTCCAGCTCGCGCCGCAGGTCACCCGCATTGGTGATGTTGCCGTTATGCGCAACAGCGATCTGTCCCTTGTTGCACGCCACCGAAAACGGCTGGGCATTTAGAAGCACGGTATCGCCGGCAGTGGAATAGCGCGTGTGCCCGATCGCAAGATCGCCCGGCAGGCAAGCGATTTGTTCCGGCGTGAAAATATCGGCTACATGCCCCATGGATTTGTAGCAGCGGATCTCGCGGCCGTCGCTGGTAGCGATCCCAGCGCTCTCCTGCCCGCGATGCTGCAGGGCGTAAAGCCCAAGATACGTCAGGTTGGATGCTTCGGGATGTCCGTAAATCGCGAACACGCCACACTCCTCGTGCAATTTGTCGTCGGGGGGGTGGATGATTGGTAGGCCGCGTTGGTTCATCATTGATGCAACATCATTGGTGCAACATCCGTTCCAGCGACGTTTCCCAGGGCTGCCGAAGTTCCGTCAGACTGCAATCTATCAGAGTTTTGGAATTGCAATCAATTCGTAACCGCTCTTTCATCGTAACACCGATGCGTACCGCTTCGACGCCGTTTTTTTGCGCAATCGCTAAAACATTTTCAGGCTCGGATGTCGAGAGCAGGATTCTGGACGGCCCCTCATGGAACAACAGGAATTCGATCCGCGCTCCACTGGGGACTTCAATGTTGGCGCCGATACCATTCGGACCAAAGCTCGCCTCCGCCAGCGCCACAGCGAAACCGCCGTCGCTCAAGTCGTGCGCGGATTCCGCTAACGCCGCGCCCACAATCTCGCGAATCGCATGATGAACGCGCTTTTCATAATCCATATCGAGCGCGGGCGGAAGCCCCCACATGGATTTGAGGATCACTTTGGCGTACTGCGTCCCGCCGAAATGTAGATCGTCGGATGCGCCGAAACCGCCCAGCAGAATCACGGTACGATCCGGCTCCCGGAAATGAATCGGCGTGGGATGAGCGGTCTTCAGCAGCCCCACCACACCCATCACAGGGCTAGGAAAAATCGGCTCGCCCAGCGTCTCGTTGTAGAGGCTCACATTCCCGCCTGTGATCGGAGTTTCGAAAAACTCGCAGGCTTCCGACATTCCCTCGATGGATTCCACAAGCTGCGCCATGATCTCCGGGCGCTCGGGATTGCCGAAATTCAGATTGTTGGTGGCTGCTACAGGCAGCGCGCCGGCGGTGGAGAGATTGCGGCAGCACTCGGCCACAATCAGCTTCGTGCCTTCACGCGGATCGAGCGCGCAGTAGCGGCCATTGCCATCGAGTGAAATCGCGATCGACGTTCCAGTTTCCTTGATGCGCACAATGGCTGCGTCCGAGCCTGGGCCCGCCAGTGTGTTGCTGCGCACCAGGTAATCATATTGCTCCCAGATCCAGCGCTTGGAGCAGATGTCAGCCGAGGAAAGAAGCGCGATCAGATCCTGCTGTACGGAGCGCGACGGCGGAATCGAAAAGGGAGGTTCCAGCGGCGCCGGGCGATAGGGCTTGGTGTGCGGGCGATCATAGAGCGGAGCTTCATCCGCCAGCGCGCGGTTCGAGAGTTCAGCCACTACCTGGCCGTGATCCTTGACGCGCAGCTTTCCGTCCGCCGTAACTCTTCCGATAGTGACCGCGTCCAGCCCCCATTTGCGGAACACTTGAAACACTTCCTCTTCGCGTCCGCGCTCGGCGACGATCAGCATGCGCTCCTGCGATTCCGAGAGCATAATTTCGTACGGAGTCATGCCGGTCTCGCGCTGCGGAACATACTGTAAATCGATTTCGACGCCGGTTTCCGCGCGGCTGCCCATTTCGCAAGTGGAGCAGGTGAGGCCTGCAGCTCCCATATCCTGGATGCCGACGATGGCGCCGGTGCGCATGGCTTCGAGGCAGGCTTCGAGCAAAAGCTTTTCTAGAAACGGATCGCCCACCTGAACATTCGGCCGCTTCTGTTTGGATTCTTCGGTGAATTCGGCGGATGCCATGGATGCGCCGTGAATCCCGTCGCGGCCGGTTTTTGCACCTACATAAATGACCGGATTTCCGATGCCTTTGGCCTTGCCGTAGAAAACCTCATCCTTCTTAAAGACACCCAGCGCGAAAACGTTCACCAGCGGATTTCCGTTGTAGCACTCTTCGAAAACAGTTTCGCCGCCGATGGTCGGAACGCCGAAACAATTGCCGTAATGCGCGATGCCGGAAACTACGCCTTCGAGAATCCTTCGATTGCGCGGGCGATCGAGCGGGCCGAAGCGCAGGGCATTCAATACCGCGATGGGACGCGCACCCATGGTGAAAATATCGCGCAGAATTCCGCCTACGCCAGTGGCCGCGCCTTGAAATGGCTCAATGAAGCTGGGATGATTGTGCGATTCGATTTTGAACGCGATCGCGTAATCGCCGCCGATATCGATGATGCCGGCGTTTTCGCCCGGACCCTGCAGCACCAGCTTGCTGCGCGTGGGGAGCTTCTTCAGGTGAATGCGCGAGCTTTTGTAGGAGCAGTGCTCGCTCCACATCACGCTGAAGATGCCGAGCTCGGTATAGGTGGGTTCGCGGCCGAGCAACGAAACGATTTTCTCGTATTCCGGCCCGGTCAGTTGATGGGCTTCGATGACGGCCGGTGTCATTTGCTAGTTAGCCGTGTCATTTTGCTAGTTAGCCGCCACGAGGGCCGAGACCATGGATTCAAAAATTACCAAGCCGTCCGTCGAACCCATCAGCGATTCGGTGACATCCTCGGGATGCGGCATCAATCCCATCACGTTGCGGCCCTCATTCAGGATGCCCGCGATGTCGCGCATCGATCCATTCGGATTCTCCAGATAGCGCAGCACAACGCGATCCTCGGCCTCCAGCTGATCGAGCGTGCGATCGTCGGCGATGTAACAGCCTTCGCCGTGAGCGATCGGAAAAACCACATGTTGGCCCTGCGATGCCCGGCAAGTAAAAGGGGAGTTGGTGGTTTCCACACGCAGTGGCACTTGTTTACAAATAAACTTGAGCCCACGATTGCGAATCAATGCGCCGGGTAGGAGTCCCGCTTCCACCAGGATCTGGAATCCGTTGCATATGCCGAGCACCAATCCGCCATCGGCGGCGAATTTGCGGACGCTTTGCATCACCGGTGAGAATTTCGCGATGGCGCCGCAGCGCAGGTAATCTCCGTAGGAGAAGCCGCCGGGAAGGATCAAAGCGTCGACATTGCCGAGGTTGGTAGAGTCGTGCCAGATGAACCCGGCATCTTGCCCGAGGATTTTGGAGACGGCAAACCACGCGTCGTGTTCGCGATTGCTGCCAGGGAAGACAACCACACCGAACTTCATCGGTAAATTAGATTGTAGCTCAGCGTGAGCCTTTCGCGTCCCACCAAACGATGACCATTTCAAAAGCACCGGTCGCTTACGCTCGCGGTTCTCAGAGACGGGTACGTCACCGAACCGACACCGTGAGAAGCAGTGAAAAAATCGGTTTGCAGGCGAAAGCGCCACCCGTGCGTCAATGTGGAGCAGACGCTTTCGTCTGCCAACGCCGCGTTGATGCTGATTTTTTTCAGCCTTAAGTCAGCAGATCCGGCATCCTGGGACCCAATGGCGGTGCTTTGAGCCCGGCCGACGCGGGCGTTTCAATGGGGCTTGCCAGTGTTCTCAAAACTCTGGGCTGGAACAGGTAGAACCTGACTTTGCAGATGTAACAACGATGCGGATGGACCCCCAGCACTCGGAGAATCGAATCCTTGGCAATCCGGGCCGCCGAAGGCCGAAAAGATTGGCAGCCACAGCGCGGACAGAAATAGATGACATGAATTCGCATGGGGAGGTCCCGGCTTCGGAAGCAATCCGTTGGCCGTATTTGGGAAAATGTCGGCAAGGCATTGAAGATAAACCGTTTAGTAGCAGTCGGGGGGTTAAGAAGGCGTTCGATACCCTATCTTTCAGGATAGGTTCGGTAACCGGTTGGATAGGGCCTCTAGTTCCTATCCGTTCCTGTCGATTCATACCCATAGCTGAGTCTGCTATTCTGCTGTTTGGATGGGCTCCCAGCCGAGCCGCCACACTCCAGATCTCCTCTAATGGCGTTCCGGATACTGATTCACTGGAGCAACTCGGATAGGATGCAAAATGGGCTGGTATTTCCGGGGTATCGGATTCGTCCTCGATCCTTCGTTTTTTCCGTCGGTTTCCACTGTCTGGTGGTCGCGGCTCTCTTTCTGATTCCGGCTTACACAAACTCAGAGCCGCAAAGACCCATTTACGACGAACTGGTTCGTCCGGAAGCGCACAAGATCATTTGGTATGACTTCCGAAAGCAGCCGCTGCCGGACGTAGACGCTGCCAAGAGAATAGGCACATTCCCAAAGCCGCGCGGCAGAGAACTATCGCGTGAGGCTATCATTGCGATGTCTCCGAAAGCCAAGTCCTCCAAGCAATTCATCTGGCAACCGGTTCCAAAAGTCGAAATTCACACGGATGTTCCCGCCCCGAACGTGGTGGCCCGAATGAACACTTCGGTTGTGGCTCCGCCACCAGAACCGAAGAAGGAGGTGCAGCCGGAGATCGAGGCGCCTCGCGCGCCTGAGCTCAACACCTCGCCTCAAAATCCGAATGGTGATCTGAAGCGCGCACTAGAGGCTAATCAGGCGGTCGCGATCCCTAAACCAGTCAGAGCTTTTGTGCCGCCGCCTCCTCAGCCCGCGCGCCAGGCTCGTTTGACAACTCCGGTTCAGCCGGCGGACGTCGCTCTCCCGGATGCGTCTATCGTAGGCAGCCCGAATATCCGGAACTCTTTGCCGCCGGGCCTCGGCGCACCGACCTTTTCAAAGGGAGCAGCGCCGCCTCCCACTGGCCCTCCTGGGTCCACGAACAGCGCCGGCAACGCCAAGGCCGATATCGCCGTCGCCAGTCTGCATCCCTCCAACGGACCCGTGCCGGAGGGATCGCGGGGAGGTCAGTTCTCTAAGGCTCCTACTTTAGGTGAGCCGGCAACTGGGGAAGTGACCGGGGCGGGTTTGACGATACCGAACCTTACCATCAAGGAGGATCGAAGCAAACCCACTCCGCCGCCGCAGCTTTTGAAGGCCACCATGTATGCGGACAAAATTCGAAGCGTCCCAGTTTCAACCTTGTCGGTTCCTTTGCGGCCGGGCTCCCGAACCATTCCTCGGGCTATCGATGCGCGCTTCCAGGGACGGGATGTCTACACGATGGTGATTCCGATTGAGAATTTGCCGCTATACTCGGGCGATTGGATTCTCTGGTTTGCGGAACGCGATCAAAAGGCCGGCGACCGGCCTTCCTTGCGATCTCCCATTCCCCTCCGAAAAGTCGAGCCTCTGGAAGAACCTCTCGCGGGCACTCGGTCAGAGTTTCGAGTCCAGATTGTGGCGTTGATCAAAAGGGATGGCAAGATTGAGGGTATATCGCTGCTTCGGAACATGGCTCCCGCGTTGGAACAGGCTGTGATTCGGGATGTAGCTTCCTGGGAATTCAAGCCCGCCATACGCGATGGAGCTCCAGTGGATGTGGATGTTGTCATCGAGATTCCATTCAGTCTGCCACCGGAGATCGCCCGGCGAGCCGGCAACTGAGGAGAAGTCCACCACGACACACCTGTGGAGTGGGTCAGATTCACACCCAGGTAAAGTCAAAATCCCCGATCTTCGAAGTCGCGTAACTTTGTTAGTTTGGAATAACTCGCCAAACTTCGTACCAGTACTTAAATTCGCGTAATATTACCCAGGTTTGATATGTCCGCACCGAGTCTGGAGTCTATTATCCAGAGAGCAAGGAAGCACATGCGTTGGGTCTTTACCATTATTGGCTTTTTGTTTCTGACCGTTGCGGTAGAAGCAAATCCAGTCCAATTCGATACGCATTCATACAACTTCGCGCTGATGGGCGGCGGAGGCGGAGAAGCCGGCGTGCTTGATTCGGACCTGAATGTCGAGACTTTTTGCGACAATTTCAACAATGAGATCGACGTTCCGCACAGCGGCTATTCGGCTTATCTATCGACGCTAACCGACGGTTCAGATCTTAGTCATACGCGCTTTGGATCAAACACGAGCTGGCAGACTGTCACTATTAACGACGGCGATTCGAAGGATGCCACGGATGCGGCCATCATCAGTGGCGCAAACGCGCTAGGCAGATATCAGATGGCAGCTTTCCTGGTTTCTCAATATCAAACCAATCAGGGAAGCAACGCCACCAACAACGGCATTCAGGCAGCCATTTGGGATATCTTCGATCCGTCCAGTTCCCCAGCCGCACCCACGCATGCGGATGCAACCGCAGCTCTGGAGCAGGCGGCGGAATGGTACGCCGACCCGAACTCAAACCGGTCTTTTCTCGCGGACTTCCTGATAGTGAGTGACTCCACCATGAAGTGGAACGGCGCCGGGAATCCTTTGGCCGGCGGATTCCAGGAGCAACTCACCCTGCTGGATCCGGTACCGGAGCCGCGGGCCCTAGTGTGGATGCTGATCGGTTTGTTCTGCATCTTTGCTCGCCCGTGTGGGCGAGCCTTCTGTGACAAAATCGTGAACTGGCGGGAAGCTGAGATGCTAAGCTCCCTCGAAAACAAATGGTATTGAAGTCATTGTATCCATGGGACCTAGCAAACCATTGCGCCAAAAGTACCAGTACTTGCAGTGGGTCACCGTACTAGTACGAGCTAGACCGGAATCACCTGGTTTTAAGTGTCTTTCAGGTGCCAAATAGAGTAAGCTAAAGCTCTACGACTTGGGCATAACCCAGAGTGGACCTGAGTCGGCGTCTGAGGGACCAAGAAGGTATTCTCTCTGCCACGCCAGGAGACCGAGGCTGGAGGAGTAGTTCTTGTATCTTATAATTACATTAGGCGTCCTTTCTGTTCTGATGGCCTTGATCCTGACGCCAGTCGTACGCGACGGAGTCGGCAGGTTTGGCTTTCTGGACCATCCGGATGGTGTTCGCAAAAAGCATGCAACGCCAGTGCCTCGAGTAGGTGGCATTGCAATCGCATTGGCTTACGTAGGTACGTTCGCGATCGCATTTTTACTTCCTTTCAGCTACACACTGGTTATGCGCAGGGCGCTTCCCAGCATCCTGCAACTGGCCATGGTGGCGTCCGTGGTCTTCCTTACCGGTGTTCTGGATGACTTAGTGGGATTGAGCGCGTGGCAGAAGCTTCTGGGAATCGGCGGAGCCGGCGTGCTGGCCTACTTTGCGGGCATCCGTGTCGACATTCACTTGCTTAACTTCCTGCCGGCGTGGCCGTGGTTGGGGTTCGTTATTACGGTGGTTTGGCTGATCGGCTGCACGAACGCATTCAATCTCATCGATGGCATGGACGGTTTGGCGGCCGGCGTTGGCCTGGTGGCAACGCTCGCGATGTTAATCGCCGCGTTGACCCAGGGAAATGTACCACTGGCTCTGGCCACCATGCCGCTGGCGGGTTGCCTGCTTGGGTTTCTGCGTTACAATTTCAATCCAGCTTCCGTTTTTCTCGGTGACAGCGGCAGCCTGTTGATCGGTTTTCTGCTGGGTTGCTACGGCGCGCTGTGGAGCGAGAAATCAGTCACGTTGATTGCTCTGACTGTTCCACTGCTGGCGCTGTCCATCCCGCTTTTGGATGTCATTCTCTCCGTGTTGCGGCGGTACTTACGGTACCGGCCGATTTTTGCGCCGGACCGCGGACACATCCACCATAAACTTTTA
Source organism: Bryobacteraceae bacterium (assembly GCA_036008345.1). Lineage (GTDB taxonomy): Bacteria > Acidobacteriota > Terriglobia > Bryobacterales > Bryobacteraceae > Palsa-89. The sequence goes on along the minus strand of DASYNU010000001.1, from coordinate 5,555 downwards.
GATCGTGGCTTGAGCCCCAAGAAGGCCGTGCTGACCATCTATGGTTTCTGCAGTGTAGTGGCCATCCTATCGCTGTTGATCAGCGCGTCGCACAGCCGATTCAGCGGCCTGATCGTGATCGCATTTTGCGCCATGGCCTGGTTTGGAATTCGGCATTTGGAATATGCGGAGTTTGCGATGGCGGGCCGGATGTTCCTGCAGGGACGGTTCCGCCACATTATCGATTCCGAGACCAAGCTGGTGGACTTTGAGAAAGCGTTAGGGCAGGCAGCCAACTTGGAAGAATGCTGGAAGGAACTGGTCACCTGGAGCCGTGAGTTCGGATTCCAAGGAATCCAAATGAGTGTTAACGGCACCCTGCTCGAGGACTTTGGAACCCACGACGGCAAGGGTGTTTGGGAATTGCGCATCGCGCTTCCTGACGCACAATGTGTAACGTTCTTCCGCAGCCTGGATGCTGCGTCCAGCCCGCTCATCTTGAGCGCGCTGGTCAGTTCCGTGCAGCGCGGGCTTGAAGTGGCTTTCAACAAGAGCGCCACGCCGGAGCCCGAAGTGGTTCGAATCCCGGCAGCCGCCGAGCTTTATTACACGGCACGCGCAACCGCGGGTGGCGGCAAGATTACCCGCTAGCTAACCCGCTAGACGCTCTTAGTCAGGAAAGCATGGATGGCTGTGGAAATGCGCTCGCTGGCATGGCCATCCCCGTAGGGATTGTGAGTGCGCGCCATCTGATCATAGGCCTGACGGTTTTCCAGCAAAGTGGTCGCCTCCGCTACGATGCGGTGTTCGCCGGTGCCCACCAACTTCACCGTTCCGGCGATCACGGCTTCGGGCCGTTCGGTCTTCTCGCGCAGCACCAGGATCGGCTTGCCGAGAGATGGCCCTTCTTCCTGAATCCCGCCCGAATCGGTGATCAGCAGAAAAGCCCGGCGCATTAGATCGACGAACGGCACGTAGCTCTGCGGCTCAATCAGCAGCACGTGGGGATGGCTTTCTAAGTGGCGGCGCACCGGGTCCTGCACATTGGGATTCGGATGCACTGGATAGACCAATTGAACATCGGCGCGGTCCGCGATTCTGGCCAAGGCCCGGCAGATCTGCTCGAATCCTTCTCCGAAGCTCTCGCGGCGATGCGCGGTGACAACGACCAGTTTCTTGGCCGGGTCGAGCTGCGGCCAGTCGCAGCCCTGTAATTTGCGCTGCTCCAGGCCGTCCCGGACGTAAAGCACGGCGTCGATGCCGGTGTTGCCGGTGATGCTGATGGAGGCCGGCAGTATCCCCTCGCTGCGCAGGTTCTCGGCGGCCTGCCCGGTGGCAGCCAGGTGCAGATCAGTGATCCGCGACGTCAGCACGCGATTCATCTCTTCCGGGAACGGCTGGCTGAGATCGCCGGTGCGGAGTCCGGCTTCCACATGCGCCACCGGAATGCGGGAATAGAAGCCAGCCAGCGCGCCGCACAGGGTGGTTGTGGTATCGCCCTGTACCACCACCATGGCCGGCCGCTCGCGGGCCAGCACCTTTTCCAGCCCGGCCAGTATCCTGGACGTCGATTGGAACAGTGTCTGGCCCGGCAGCATGAGATCCAAATCGTGGTCCGGTTTTACCTCGAACGCCTGCAGCACTTGATCCAGCATCTCGCGGTGCTGTGCCGTCACGCATACTCTCACATCAAATCTGGCGGGTTCTTCGCGCAGCCGGCGAACCACCGGACAGAGCTTGATGGCCTCCGGCCGGGTACCGAATATCAAAAGGATCTTGTGCATGGATCGCGTGGGGCTTTTTCCATTTTACCGTCTATAAAAAAGAGCCCAAGGGATCTATTGGATCGCTGGATACACTCGCGCTCCTAATCAAGAACCGAATCCGGCCGGTCTAGGTATCGAGTGGGCAGGGGGCGCGATGAAGGCCCTACTCTGGCGGCGCTCCTCATCCGAGTCTTCCGGTTGGGACACGTCCAACGGCCGGGTAACCCGCGTTGATCCTAACCGTGGGAAGCCGATCAAGTGGTAACAACATACTTGGCGAACCGTCTTGGCTAACCGTGACGTTCTGGGGTGCCCTACTTCTTCTTAGTCTTGCTTTTGTTCTGGCGCCAGCCTGCGATCCAATTCCGCTTTGGGGACCTGGACAGCTTTGTCATGAACGGGATTGGAATCTACCGTCCGGAGCGGATTTCGCGCCGGGTTGCATCCAGCTCGATTAGTAACCAAAGTCTAAGATCGAAAACCGCCCGTTGTCCGATGCGTTCCGCTTTTGCCATGCGTCGCGCGAATCGCCCGGCGAATTTCGAAAATAGCGGGGATCATCATTGCGAACGGGCTCAGCAGCCATGGCTCAGGCACGGTGGTGAGCTTCAGGATGCTCCGGCCTGGCTCTCCGGCAAAGTCGCCTGTCGGAGCGTTGCCGTCCTCGCCGGTGTCAATCCCACCGATGAAAAAACTGCCACCCTGACTGCCCTGTAACGCGGTAAGAGCAGCGGCATCCAATGTGATAAGCAAATTGGTACCGTCAGTGGACGAGTCGGTGGAGACCGATCCGTACAAGATACTGCTCGTGATATCTGAGAAGTGCGTGGGTTGCCCATCCAATGCATACACGGAAAAATCCAGGCTGCCACCCAGGTGGCCAAACTGCGGCTGAAACAATTCGAGGCTTGCCGAAACCAATGGGCCCGAAAAATGAGGAATGGAAAACTCGAACCAGTCGCGCTCTGGGCTGGTGACGAAGCCGGCGAAGATGAAGCTGCTCACACTATTGTCCGGGCTGCTGATGTTGCCGCGGCCGGACGCATCCAGGAGCGTCACAACATCGGCCCACACCGGACCACTCGCGAGAGCCAATATCAGTACCGGTATTCTCAGCATGTGTTGTCCCTCCCTGAGCGCAAAATGATCTTACTCTCCCATTCTCGAAGCGTCAAGCGGGTAGTCCAATCTAAATGTGCCACACGCTTTTTGCAAGACTACTCTAAAATTGAACAAGATCGCACCCAACTAGCCGAAGTAGTCTTTTGCTGTGTCAGGGCCGTTACTATTGCTTCAACCACGTGCTTCAACCACGCCAACTTGGACCACTCTGGTCCGCGTTGTACCGTGGTTAGTCAAGTATGTTGTTACCGAATTGCTGGAAATCCAGAACTGAACACTTGGCCTTGCACCCTGCAAAACCTCAACGGTTGGCGGATTCAGGGCCCAGCCGCACGGGCTCCGCATAAGCGTGTTCTAGCCGTTCAATTCTGCGCCTGCGCACCTGCCAAACAAACAGGAACGCAGTGGAATAATTCCACACCGAACCCAGTGCGATGCCCGTAAGGGTAGCGGCAACCCAGTTCATTCCGCTCGCGCGCAGTGACGTGGCGACAGTTACTTGCGCGAACAGACCGATGGCGCAGCACAAGTAAAAAACGGCCAATCCAGCAACTAGACTCTTTCCTCGCAATCTCGCCGCGCGGAAAGTGAGCTGATTGTTCAGAAGGAAGTTCACTGCGATGGTTATCAAAGCGCCGACCAGTTGAGAAGACCGGAAATCCATGTGGAATGAATAGCCGAATACAGCCGTCAGCAGGAAATTGACGCACGCGCCGACCGATCCCATCAAACCGAACAACAGATAGGAAACCGGAATCGTCCCGCGAGTAACTTTGTGAAGCAGCAGTTCGAGATACTCCAAGCCGACGAGTATGTCCAACTTGGATTCTCCATGGATGCGATTTCGGAAGCGATATCCTACCTCGCCCACCCGCACCGGCCCTCGCGCCGATGCGAGCAAGTCAACCAGAATCTTAAACCCGACACAACTGAGGTTGTGGACCACACGGTGAAAAAATTCGGTCTTTACCACGAAGAATCCACTCATGGGATCGGAAACCTGGGTCCTACAGACCGCGGAGCTCAACAAACGGCCGGCTTTGCTGATGCCGACCCGCTCCGCCGCGAATTCACCCATGCTGCCACCCTCGGCGTTCCGCGTGCCTATTACCACATCCAGAGACTCGGTTTTGATCTTCTGGAGCATAGCCGGTATTATCCGCTCATCATGTTGCAGATCGGCGTCCATAACTAGTAGGAACGGCGCACTGGTGGCCAGCATCCCTTCGACGGCGGCGGAAGATAAGCCACGCCGTCCGATGCGCTGTATCACGCGAATCCTGCCATCGTGCTGGGCCAGCCAACGGGCCGCGGCTGCCGTGCTCTCGTTGGAGTCGTCATCCACGAAAATGACCTCATAATCGATGCCAGTCAGCGCTTCGGCGAGGCTCTCCGTTAACGGAATCAAATTCTTCCGTTCATTGTATGTAGGAACTACAATGGCGAGTTCTGGCATGTGGAACTTCCATGCGAATGCAGTGTAACATGCCCGCCAGTTCTGCCACACCACAGCGTTCCGCCCATGTCATACCTGTGAATGCTAGCCTTAGCTCAGAGAAACCGCCGAGCCCGCCGAGCATAATTGCCACATTCTGGAGCTCAATTGTCGGTACAATAGAGGTCTAAATGAAAATTCTGGTCACTGGAGGTGCGGGGTTCATCGGCTCTTGTTTTGTCCGACTTGCCCTCCTAGATTCGTCCACCGAGATCGTTAACATTGACAAGCTCACCTATGCTGGCAACCTGGAAAACCTGTTCCTGGTGGCTGACAATCCCCGCTACCGGTTTCTACGAGCCGATATCTGCGATCTCAACGGGCTGCGCCTAATCTTGGAAGAGACAAAACCGGACGCGGTAGTTCACTTTGCGGCCGAGTCCCATGTGGATCGAAGCATCTTCTCGCCGCAACCCGTGTTCGAGACCAACCTGCGCGGCACCTTCAATCTGCTGGAAAGCATGCGAGGCGGACCGGTACGCCGGTTCATTCATGTCTCCACCGACGAGGTCTACGGGAGTCTAGAAGCGCCGCTCGAGGCAGAAGAGAATTTTCCGCTCCAGCCGAGCAGCCCATACTCGGCGTCGAAGGCCGGATCAGATTTGCTGGCGCTAGGCTATTTCAAGACTTACAAGCTGCCGGTGATAGTGACGCGCGCCTCCAACAATTACGGTCCGTACCAGTTTCCCGAGAAGCTGATTCCGTTAATGATCTCGAACGCATTGGAGGACAAACCACTGCCGGTTTATGGAGACGGGATGCAGGTACGGGATTGGTTATATGTGGAGGATCACTGTCGCGGGCTGCTGGCAATCCTCGAGAAAGGCCGGGACGGCGAGATCTACAACATTGGCGGCAACCGGTCGGTTGCAAACCGTTGGGTGATCGAACAGATTCTCGAAATCACAGGCAAACCGGCGAGTTTGATGAGCACCGTGACGGATCGGCCGGGTCATGACCGGCGTTACGCGCTATCCAGCGAGAAGCTCTTGAAGGAAACTGGGTGGAGTCCTCAAATGGATTTCGAGCGCGGTTTAAGAGTAACTGTCGACTGGTATCGCGCGCACGATAAGTGGGTGCGTGACGTGAAATCGGGAGAGTACCAATCTTATTACGCCAAGAATTACGACCGCCGGGCCAACGTGTTGAACCAGATCCGTTCTTGATCGGCGCCGCTGACCCCTCCTAGTGCG